>VBEF01000095.1 GCA_005881275.1 Chloroflexota bacterium | reverse complement strand
GAGACCTTGAAGGGCCTGGCCGGTGCCGGCGCCGCGGAGATGGAGTTCTCCCTTCCCATCTCCTCGGTCGCGGTCCAGCGCATGGCCTGCGACTGCAGCGTGACCCGCGTCCTGCTCAGCCAGGAATCGCTGGTCATGGATGTGGGGCGAGCCAAGCCCATCGTCTCGTCGTCCTTGAGGCGGGCGCTGAAAGTTCGCGACGGCCACTGCCGCTGGCCAGGATGCGAACGCACGGCGTCAAAGTGCGACGGGCATCACCTGGTGCACTGGATCAACGGCGGTCCGACCGAGCTCGACAACCTGGTCCTGCTCTGTCGCCGGCACCATCGCATGGTGCATGAGAGCGGATGGCAGCTGATCAAATGCGATGACGGGCAGATCGTGACCATCGCACCAACGCTTACCTTCGGCGGACCAAGAGGACCTGATTAGAGGAAGATCGCCCGGACGAACGCCACCGGGTCGAAAGGCACGAGATCGTCGATGCCCTCCCCCACGCCGGCGAGCTTCACCGGTACATCCAGCTCGGACTCGATCGAGATCACGGCCCCTCCTTTGGCGCTGCTGTCGAGCTTCGCCAGCACAAGACCCGTGATCGGGATCGCCTTGTTGAACTCGCGCGCCTGGACGAGGTTCGTCAGACCCAGCACGGCATCGAGCACGAGCAACGACTCATAGGACGCTCCATCCAGCGCCTTGCTCGTCACGCGGCCGATCTTGGCCAGCTCCTCGAGCAGATTGCGCTGTGTCTGCAGGCGGCCCGCGGTGTCCGCGATCACGACATCGTTGCCGCGCGTCCGCGCAGTCTGCACGCCGTCGTACACCACGGACGCGGGGTCCGCGGCGCTTGAGCCCGCCAGGTGCGGGACGCCCGCTCTGTCCGCCCAGGCGACCATCTGCTCGATGCCGGCGGCGCGGTAGGTGTCCGCGGCTATCACCAGCGGCTTGCGGCCCTCATTGCGCAAGCGAAACGCGAGCTTGCCGGCGGTGGTCGTCTTCCCCGCTCCGTTTACTCCGTACAGCAGCACGCATGCCGGAGAGCCGTCGAGCCACAGCTCACGAGGCTTCCGAGACATGACCGACGTCGTTACCGCCACCAGCGCGTCGACGGCTTCCTCGCGCGTGCGTGGCGCCCGCGACCGCACGCCTGCCGCCAGCCGCGGGGCCATCGCGGGACCGACGTCAGCCGCGAGGAGCAATTCCTCGAGCTCGTCGTAGTAAGCGTCCGCGAGTGGCGGGCTGAGGGCGCGCAGTCCGGCGGAAAGCGCGCCGCGCGTCCGGCTGCCGACCCGGCCCCAGAGTCCTGCTCTAGGTTCGCTCAGCCCGCTTGCGCTTTGGTCGCCGCTCGAGTCGCTGGTTTGCGGATGTCGTCGAGCCGCACTGAAACCAGGTGCGACGAGCCGCTCTCATCGAGGTGTATGCCGTAGAGGGTCGAGGCGTAGGACATCGTCACGTGGTTGTGCGTGATGACCAGGAACTGGCGCTGCGCGCCGAGCTTGGCGACCATCTGACCGAAGCGATCCACGTTCGCGTCGTCGAGCGCCGCGTCGACCTCGTCCAGGATCGTGAACGGGCTCGGGTTGACCTCGTCGAGCGCGAGCACCAGCGCCAGGGCCGCAAGCGATCGCTCGCCGGAGGAGAGGAGCGTCACGTTCTGCAGTCTCTTGCGTGGAGGCTGGACGAGGATCTCGACCCCCGTGCGCGGACCGTCGTCACCGTCGGCGTGGCGAAGCGTGGCGCGGCCGCCGGGATTCAGCTCGGAGAAGTACTCGTGGAAGTTCGCCGCCACCGCGCCGAAGACGGCTTCGTAGCGGGACTCCTCCTCCTCCCGCAGCTTTCCGATCAGATCCTCGAGGTCGGAGCGCGCCGCCGTGATGTCCTCGAGCTGCTCCGCCAGGTTCTGATACCTCCCCTCGAGCTCGCGGCATTCGGACTCGGCCAGGGCGTTCGTGGGACCGATCTCCTCCAACCGCCGCTCCAGGGCGCGCATCTCACGTTCGCGCGACTTGCCGCCCGGGATCTCTTCCGGCGCGACTCCGTCTGGCATGCGGGAGCGGATCTCATCCATACGCGCCTGCAGCAGCTCCGACTCGCGCTTGATCAGCTCGAGGTTGCTCTCCAGCGAACCCGTCCGCAGGCGGGTGTCAATGCGGGCCTCCTCCAGCGCGACCAATCGCTTGGCGGTCTCGGCCGTCTCGGCCTCGTCCTCGGGCGATTCCTGTTCGGCCGAAGCGAGGACCTCGCGGGCGGCCTGGGCCGCGACGCGGAGCGCAGGCACGGCATCGGTCGCCACAGCGGCGGCGCGTTCTGCCTCTTCCATGTGACGGCGCCGATCCTCTGATCCCGCACTCAGCCTGCTCACGTCTTCTTCGACGAGGCCCACCTGCCTGCGCAGCGAGTCGATACGATCGCGCCAACGCTCGACCTGGAGCTCGCGCTGCTGGAGCGCCGCACGCTGAGCGGCGACCTCGCGGACACTTGCCTCCAGGTCGCGACCGAGAGTCGCGGCCCGCTCTTCGGCGTCGACGGCAGTGCTCTCGAGGTCGGCGAGCTTTCGCTGCTCGGCCTCTTCGGCGGCCCGCGTCGTCTCGAGCATCCGCCCCACCTCGTCCACCCGCGCGGCTCCGGCGGCCTGGGCACGAAGGTCGGTCACGCGTTTCTGCGCGGCCTGGAGCACCTGCTGCGCCTCCGCGGTAGCAGCGGCATCAGCCTGGAGGGCGGTGATCCGCCGTCGCAGCTCCGCCCGGCGCGCGTCGAGCGCGATCCGAGGGTCGGCGCCGGCGCGCATGAGCCCGCCCGCTCGATAAACACCATCGGCGGTGACGTCGCGTCCGAGGATCACACCGCCGAGCAGCTGCCGCGCGATCAGCCCATAGCCGTCACGCACCTCGACCAGGTGGAACAGCGATCCCTCGGCTGGATCGGGAGCGCCGACCGGGTAGACGACTGTTAGCTGCTGATCCACGCCCTGGATCGAGTTGACGGCCGACTCTTCGTCGGCGACGACGATGGCGTCGACCAGGGAGCCAAGCACAGCAGCGAGCGCAGCCTCGGAGCCGGGTCTGGCTGTGATGACATCTCCAAGCCGGAGGCCGTGGCCTGAGGGGGGTCTCAACGCGTCGATGCCCTGGAGCTCGGCCTGGAGCCTCGCCACGGCGACGGTCGCCTGCTCGGCCTTCTTCGCCCGATCCTGGGCCTGAGCGGCCGCAGTCTCGGCTTCCGCCAGGGTCGCAGCCGCGGCTGCTGCCGTTGCCGCCTGAGCCGCCTGCTCCTCGAGGAACTCGCGCCGGGTGCGCAGGCCCGCGACTGATGACGCGGCGACCGCAGCCGCGCGGCGCGCGTGCTCGGCGCCGCGCCGCGCCTCGTGGGCCGGCGCCGAGTCAGGCTCGGCCGGCGCTTCTGGAATCTGCGCCGCGGGGTCGATGGCTTTCTCCGCCTCGGCAAGCTCGGTGGTGAGCTGCGACCGAAGCGCCATGGCCGCGTCGAGCAGTGCGCGGGCCTCGCCTTCCGAGCGACGCGCCTCATCCGCGACGGCGCGGCGGTTCTCGACTCGTTCCTCGCCCATCTGGAGCCGGTGCTCGGCTTCGGAACCCTGAAGGCGCAGCTGTCCCAGCGTCCGCTGCCTGGCGAGGCGCCGGTCCTGGGCCGCCTGCATCGCGGCTTTTCCCACCGCGAACTCGTCCTCGGCGATACGCGCCTGCTCGCGGGCCTCGATCAGCTTCCGCTCCAGGCCCTGTGCCTGGGTCGAGGCGCGGCGGTGCGCGTCACGCGCCTCGCGCCACTCCTCCCAGACGATGCTGCCTCGCAGCAGCTCGAGCCGTGCGCCGGCCTCGGCCGCCTCACGCGCGGCGGCGGCCTGCGCGCGCAGCGCCTCGAGCCTGGGCCCGAGCTCGATCTTGAGGTCCTCGAGGCGAAGGAGGTTGGCCGCCAGCTCCTGCAGCTTCTGGGTCGCCTCGGTACGCCGGGCCTTCACGCCGCGGACCTGGGCCGCCTCCTCGAGCAGCTGGCGGCGTTCCGCGGGCGAGCACACGACGATGTGCTCGATGTCGTGCTGGTCGATGATCGCGTAGGAGTCGACCGTCAGACCGGTCGAGGCCAGGAGGTGGATGAGGTCGCGGCGGCGGACGCGCGTGCCGTTGAGGTAGTAGTCGCTCTCGCCGTCCCGCTCGACCCGGCGCTTGATCGCGACCTCGTGGTAGTCGACCGGCAGGCGTCCGGCGGTGTTGTCGAAGACCAGGGTGACCTCGGCGAACGAGGCCCGCGAACGACGCTCCCCACCCGCGTAGATGACCTCTTCCATCTTCTTGCCGCGGATGTCGCGAGCCTGGCCGGAGCCGAGCACCCACTTGACGGCGTCGACGATGTTCGTCTTGCCCGAACCGTTCGGGCCAACGATGGCGGTCACGCCGCCGTCGAACTGGATCTCGGTCTGCCGGGCAAAGGTTTTGAAGCCCAGCAATTGCAGGGACCTGAGGAACAAACTTGCGGGCAGGTTAGCAGATGTAGGGGGCCACTGCCCCTGGCCTACAACCGGTGCCTATTCGATCGGTTCGCCGAACTGGCGGCTCCGCGGCTCAGGCAGCGCGTGCAGCGGCACCACCTCGGCCTCGGAGGCCGGCTGCGCGGCTGCCGCCGTCGCCGTCTCCCGCTTCTGGCGAGGTGCGCGGCGCGTGCGAGGCCTGGCCGGCTTGGCCGCCGGCATCTCCTTCACCGAGCCTACGAGGCTCTCCAGGGCCGCCCGGGCGGCGTCCTGCTCGGCCTCCTGCTTGCTCGCCCCGTGGCCCGTGCCCAGGGGCTCGGCCCCGGCGAAGACCACGGACGTGTACTCCCGGCGGTTGCCCACGCGGGCGCCCTCGCTGTCGTAGACGGGCGTCTCGCCGAATCGCTCCTGCGCCACCTGCTGTAGCCGACCCTTGAAGTTCTCATCGCGCAGCGGCGCAGGCAGCGAGCGATAGCGATCGAGGTAGTAGTGGTATGCCGCGTCATAGCCCGCATCGAGGAAGACGGCGCCCAGCACCGCCTCGAACGCGTTGGCGAGCAGCGACTTGAGGTTCCTGCCTCCTCCCTTCGCGATGCCTTTGCCGAGGTAGAGATAGCTGCCGAGGTCGAGCTGCTCCGCAAGTTGGGCCAGCGTGTTGGTGTTGACCATGGCGGAACGCGTCTGCGTCAGCTCGCCTTCGGTGGCGCCCGGGTGATGCTTGTACAGATACTCGGCGCTGATCAGCTGCAGGACCGCGTCGCCGAGATATTCGAGCCGTTCGTTGTCGCGCGGCGAGACGGCCGGATTTTCATTCGCGAAAGAGCTGTGCGTGACAGCCTCGAGAAGGAGGCCAGGGTCGCGAAAGTAGATCCCGATCTTTTGCTGAAGGAGTTGCAGAGACTGAGCGAGCGGTGGGACGCTGCGCGCGTCCTGAGGCTGTGCTATGAGCCGGCCTTCTCCTGGATGTACTCCCAGGCCTGCCCCACGGTCGTGATCTTCTCCGCGTCCTCGTCCGGAATCTCCAGACCCGTGTTTTCCTCGAACGCGTAGATGAGCTCGACCAGATCGAGCGAGTCGGCGTTCAGGTCTTCCTGAAACGACGCATCCATGGTTACTTGCTCGGGCTCGCAGCCGAGCCGCTCGACGATGATGTTCTTGAAATCCTCGAAGCTCAGCTTTTGAGTTTCCATACGCGGACTACTGTACACGAGCCCGTATACCCGATCCTCGGGGGCCGGGGCTCCGCGCGGCCCCGGCCCCTTCCTCATGCGCCGCCTTAGCGGCTTGCGTTATCGGGTTTTGGCAGCCTGCTGCGGAGTCGCCGGTGCCATGCCGAGCTGGGTCATCAGCTGCACCTGGTCGTAGATCAGCTGCTGCTTCTTGATGAGCCCGCGGTCCACCTCGAAGATCTGCACAAACTCGCCTTTGACCTTGCGTCCGGTCGCAGGTACGTCGCCCATCGGCGTCTTGAGGATGCCGTTGTGCGTTCCGGTGAACACGCCGTCCACGATGACGTGGTTGCCGTGCGTGAAGATGTTCTTGGCTTCGACGCGAGCGTCCGGGAAGCCAGAGACGAAGTTCTGGTTGTATTCCTTTGCCGCCTGCGGTCCCTTCAGCTTCACGTCGCCAGGAGCCGTGCCTTCGTAATCGGAGGCCGCGTCGCGCGCGAGGGCTTCCATGTCGTGCGCGTTGAAAGCTTTGAGGCCCCGCTCGACCACAGCCTTGGCCTCGACCTGCGTCGACGTGGCAACCTCGAAGAGCTCACGCTTCGGCTCGGTCGTACCGGCCGCGTACTTCTTCAGCGACGCGATCAGCTTCTCGGCCTTCGGCGCAAACGACTTCGCCGATGCCTCGTCCTCATAGAGCGCGATCGAGATCGCGTCGCCTGTGTCGCGATTGACCAGCAGGAAGGCGGACCGAGCCCCCGGGTGAGTCGAGATCGCCGGTAGAGCGGTCTCCTTGTACTCCTTGACGGCTTTGTCCAGCTCTGACTTTTTGTAACTGGCCCTGACTACGCCTGCGTTCATATATCTCACCTCCGTAAGAACCACGAACTGCGAGGTGACCGCGTGTCGAATCGAGGCGATCACCTGATCCGACGAAGCGCCGCGCCGCGCGGCTAGTGCGATTGTGCGCCTTCGGGTGCAACCCGGGTCAAGGCACCAGAATCCGGTAGGCCACGAAACGTAGCTAAGCCGAGATCGACAGCTCCTCGACCCCCGCCGGCGTGCCGACAGCCACTGCCGTTCGTCCCGAAGCCAGCTCTCGCATCATGCCGGTCAAGGCGCGCTTCGGGCCGACCTCGAGAAACGTATCGCAGCCCATTTCCACCAGCGACGCCACGCACGCCGCCCAGCGGACCGGTGAGCGCAGCTGCATTTCCATGACGTGAGGGATTCGGTCCCCGGCTTGATGTGGACGCCCCGTCAGGTTGGCCATCACCGGGACGCGAGGCGCTCGCCACTCGATGCGGTCGAGCGCCGCGCGAAGTCTTTCCGCGGCGGGCGCCATCAAAGGAGTGTGGAAAGCGGCGCTCACGTTGAGCGGAACGACCCGTTTCGCGCCTGCCTGCTGCAGGCGTTGGGTCGCAACCTCCAGACCCGCCGTCGTGCCCGCGATCACGGTCTGCGTCGGTGTGTTGTAGTTCGCCGGCCAGGCATCGTTCATGTCGGCCAGCGCGACCTCGATCGCCTGCGCGTCGAGCCCCAGGACGGCTGCCATGGAGCTGGTGCCGGCCGGCGCCGCGTCCGCCATCGCCTTGCCGCGCTCCACAACGGCCTTGATCACCTGCGGCGCGGAGACCGACCCCGCGGCCGCCAACGCCGCGTACTCACCCACCGAGTGTCCCGCCGCCGCGACCGGCTCGATGCCTCGCCTGCGGAGCAATAAGGTCAATGCGATTCCCACGAAGCACAGCGCCGGCTGCGCGTTCTGGGTCAGGCGAAGCTCGTCATCGTCCGCGGACGTGAGCAGGCGGCGCAGCTCGAGGCCGGTCGCGGACGAGCATTGGTCGCAAAGCGCCGATACCGCTTCGTCTGCGAGAAGCTCAACCCCCATGCCGGGCTGCTGCGAGCCCTGGCCGGGAAACAGGAACGCTGCTTTCGCGCTTATTCCTTGGCTTTGATGACTTCGCGACCCGCGCCAGGACCGTAGTGCCCGCAGTTCGGGCACACGGAGTGCGGCCGCCTCGGGTGTTTGCAGTTGGGGCAGGGCTGGATCTGGATGAGAGCCAGCGCGAGGTGCGAGCGGCGGCGGCCCTTCTTCGACTTCGATAGCTTGACCTTCGGGAGAGCCATGAACGCCGGAAGTTTACGTGAACTCGAAGGCTAGCTGCCCGTGGCCTGGTCCGCGCTCTCCTCGCTGGGGGGCTGGTTTGCCTGCAGCGCCTCCACTCCACGCCTCACGGTCGCAAGGGTGCGGCCGAGGTGCGCCTCGAGCTGCTTCAGCTGCTCGAGCGCGTATGCCTCCGCATCGCGGACGATCTGATCGCTCTTCGCCTGCGCGTCCTTCACCACCTGGGCGGCGTGACGCTCGGCCCGGCGCAGGATCTCGTGCTCGGAGGCGGTTTCCTCCGCTCGCTCGTTGGCCCGCGACATGGTTCTCGCGGCTTCGGCGTGCGCCTCAGTCATGATGCGCTGCTGCTCGGAGACCGTCCAGTTCGCCTGCTTGATCTCGTCCGGGAGGTTGAAGCGGATCTGGTCGATAAGCTCCATCAGCTCGTCCTCGTTCAGCATGATCTGCGTCGACAGCGGGACGTGACGCGCGTTCTGGATCAGATACTCGAAACGGTCAAGCAGCTCGTCGACCTTTATCTGAACTTCTCCTTCAACGCTCTCGCCACCGGAGGCGGCACGAGGTCCGATACCTTGCCGCCATAGCTCGCGATGTCCTTCAAGATACTTGACGAGACGAAGATGTGCGCGAACCCGGACATGAGGAAAACTGTGTGGATGTCCGGGGCCAGCTTGCGGTTCATCAGCGCCTGCTGCAGCTCGGCGTCGAAATCCGAGTAAGCCCGGAGGCCCTTGACCAGCGTTCGCGCGCCGCGCGCGCGGGCGTATTCGACGGTGAGGCCCGTGTAGGTCGCCACCTCGACGCGGTCGCGGTCGTTGAGCGAGGCGCGGATCAGCTGCACACGCTCGTCAACGGTGAACAGCGGCTGCCTCTTCTCGGGGTTCGCCGCCACCGCGACGATCAGCTTGTCGAAGATGCCAAGCGCGCGATCGACGACGTCAAGGTGGCCGTTGGTGAACGGGTCGAAGCTTCCCGGGTAGACGGCGATCTTGGAGTTGGCGATCTGGTTGCTGTTGCGCGCCATCAGCCGCGGTACACCGTGACCATCGTGTCGCCGTAGCGGCGCTGCCGATCGACGCGCAGGCGGGACAGCGCTGGCGGCTGCTGACGCCGCGAATGCTCGGCCAGCACTATCGCTTCGATGGGCTGACGGTCGAGCGCTTGCAGCGCGCGGTCCAGCACGACATCGTCATAGGGCGGATCGAGAAAGACAAAGCGGGCGGTCCGGACCGCTTCGGGCGAGGACTCCAGCCAGCGCACGACGTCTCCGCGGACGATATGCGCGCGCTCCTTGAAGCCGAGGGCGTCCAAGTTCTGCCGCAGGATAGCAAGACCGCGCGGCTGCTGATCGACGAACGTCACCTTTGCCGCGCCCCGCGACAGGGCCTCGATGCCAAGCGCGCCCGAGCCCGCAAACAGGTCGAGGACCTCCGCGCCTTCGATGCTCGGGCCGACCATGTTGAAGAGCGCCTGCTTCACCATGCCCTGGGTCGGCCGGATGTTCTTCGGTGCCTTGAGGCGGCGGCCGC
>VBEF01000033.1 GCA_005881275.1 Chloroflexota bacterium | reverse complement strand
TCGGGCTTCAGCATCGCCATCTGCAGGATCTCGGCGCGCTTCTTCTCGCCACCCGAGAAACCGTCGTTGACGTAGCGGGGCAGGAACGAGTCGTCCATGTGCAGGACCTCGAGCTCGCCCTTGAGCATCGACCGAAACTCTTTCGGCGTCACCTGCTTCGATTTGTCCTTGCCGTCGTAACCGCGCTTGGAGTTGATCGCGGTGCGGAGGAAGTTGGCCATCGAGATCCCGGGTACGACCACGGGGTACTGGAGCGCCAGGAACATGCCCAGGCGCGCGCGCTCATCAGTCTCCAGCTCGAGGACGTTCTGCCCTTTGAACAGCACCTCGCCGCCGTCCACCGTGTAACCCGGGTGACCCATCAGCGTGTGCGACAGCGTCGACTTGCCTGAGCCGTTTGGCCCCATCACCGCGTGCACCTCGCCTTTCGAGATGCCCAGCGATACGCCCTTCAGGATCTGGCGTCCCTCGACGCTTGCGCGCAGGTCTTTGATCTCGAAGTCAGCCAATTTGCTTTTCCTTCTCCTTCATCACGTAAGTGCAGTCATCGTTCGCTTCAGCCATCCAGGTCGTTCGAGCCACGTCGGTTCCGAGAAGCCGCTCATACATCTGCTGCTCGTTGACGCACGGCAGCCCGGTGCGGGCGGCGACGTCCTGGATGGGGCAGTTGCAGTGGCGGATCGCCAGCCCGCCGTCCCCAAGCTCGACCACCTCGGCCATGTGCCCGTGCTCGGAGGCGAGCCGGGCCAGCTCGCGAACTCGCGCTGCAAAGTCTAGGCCCGCCAGTCGGGGCGCATATTCGGCCTCGAGCTTCTCCGCGCGCCGCTGGAAGAACTGCTTCAGCTGCTCGTTGGTCATGAAATCGACGAGCTCGCCGGTCAGCTCGCGGTGCCCGTCGGGAAAGTGATCGCCCGCCGCCGCCGTCAGCTTGTAGACGTTCTCGGGCCGGCCGCGCCGGTGGGTGTCCGCCGTGGCGACGGTGGCCAGCCCCGAGCCCTCCAGAACCTCCAGGTGGCGCAGCGCGCCTTGCTTGGAGACCTCGAGGTGGGCGGCGATCTCGGCCAGCGTGGCCGGGCCGTGCGTCTTCAGAAAGGCGAGGATCACCTCACGCCTGGAATCCATGCCTCCAGTCTAGGAGTTTTTCAACAGCGCCGTTGAAATAACCGCCCGGCGCAGCGTACCCTTCGGCCCGATGCGGGCGCGGTTCGCTGTCCTGGCTCTTGCCCTCCTTGCGCTGCTTCCCATGTCGGGGGTGGCGGCTGCTCCGGCGTGGGAGCAGTGGAAGTCCGTGCAGGGGGTTTTCGACCTCGGCGGTCCCCGGGCCGACGGCTCGCTCGTCGTCGCCGGCTCAGCGGCGCTCTATACGCTCACCCCGGCGGGAGACCTGACGCCATTTGCCCGAGGCCCAGGCGGGTACCGCGAAGATCCAAGTGCAGAGGCTTATTTCGCCCTGTCGCCCGGTCAGAAAGTCGCGAGCGCCGGCTGCACCTTCGGGCGCGACGACATCTTCATCCTGCGATTGCACACTCCCATTGGCATCACGCGGGTGGACAAGAGCGGAGAGGCAACCGGATCCTTCACCAACCTTGCGCTGCCAAGTCTCAACGGAGTCGCTTTCGACACTGTCGGCTCGTTTGACCACCGTCTGATCGCAACCGGCTCCACCAACGGCAAGATGCAGGTGGTTGCCGTCGACTGCGCAGGCGCAACTCAGGTGATCACCAGCGTCGCGCCCACGTTGGAAGGGGGCATCGCCGTGGCGCCGACGAACTTCGGATCCTTCGGCGGTTACCTCATCGCCCCCGACGAGCTGAGCGGGGTCATCTGGGCGATCTCACCGCAGGGGAACGCGAGCAAGGTCGTCGACTCCGGGTTGCCCAAGGGCGGCGACATCGGGGTCGAATCTGTCGGATTCGTGCCACCCGGATTCGGCAAGGGCGGTTACCTCTACTACTCCGACCGCAAGACGCCTGGCAATCCGCACCCGGGGACCGACAGCGTGCTGCGGATGTCGAGCGCGGACCTCATGGGGGGAGGCGTCCAGGAGGGCGACATGCTGGCGGTCACAGAAGGCGGAGCGACGATGATCGACGTTCGGTGCGACCCGACCTGCCACGTGTCCGTGGTGGTCGGAGCTCCGAGCACCGCCCACGGCGAGGGTCACCTCGTGTTCACCTTGAGCAATCAAGCGTCACCCAGCCCGAGCGCCCGCCCGACGCTCGCCTCGACGGCGACCGCATCGGGCTCAGGGTCGGGCGGATTGCCGCTCGCGGTCGTGATCCTGGTCGCCGGCGTGGCGGCGGCCGCGGGCGCCGGAATCGCGGTGGCCCTGCTGCGGCGCCGCTGACTCCCGACCGGGCGCTTCTCCTCGCGGCGAGGGGGCTGAGGGCCTTTGGCTTCGGCTTCTCGGCGGTGCTGATAGGCCTTCACCTCGAGCGCGCCGGACTCGCACCCGGGTTGATCGGTCTGGCCCTTGGAGTCAGCCTGGCGGCGGCTTCGCTCAGCGGGTTGGGCTCCGTCGTGCTGGCCGCGAGATTCGGCCGTCGGGCGGTGATGGCCGCGACCGGACTGCTGATGGTCATCACCGGGCTGGACCTGAGCCTTGCCTCGCAGCCATCTCTCTTGGTCCTGGCCGGCGTCACCGGAATGCTTGGCGTGGCCGGCGTCGACCTCGGACCCTTCTCGCCGCTGGAGCAAGCCTCGCTGGCCGAGGTCGCGACGCCGAAGCAACGCAATCTAGCCTTTGGCCGCTACGCACTGGTCGGCGGGCTGTTCAACGCGTCCGGAGGTTTGGCGGCCGGCACCGCCGGCAGCGGAAGCCTGCGGGGCTTCTTCCTTCTCTATGCGGTGATCGGCCTCGCGACCGCGATCCTCCCCGCGCTCATGAGCCCGCGCGCCGAATCCGATGTCCGCGCACCCGCCTTCGGTTCGCTTCGCCGCCCGGAGACCAGAAGAGTCCTGGCCGGGCTCGCGGCGCTGTTCGCCCTCGACTCATTTGCCGGGGGATTCGTCGCGAATGCCGTCATCAGCTACTGGCTGCACGTTCGATTCGGAGCCGGCCCCCAGGTCCTGGGTCCGGTGTTCGCCGCTGTGGCGTTCGTCCAGTCAATCTCCTACGAGATCTCGGCGCGGCTGTCCAGCCGGATCGGTCTGATCAACACGATGGTTTTCACGCACCTGCCGAGCAACGTGCTGCTCCTGATTGTGGCCTTCAGCCCGAGCCTGGTCTGGGCGGTCGGCTTGCTTCTCGCGCGATTCCTCCTGTCCCAGATGGACGTGCCCGCGCGTCAGGCATACATCGTCTCCATCGTGCCGCCGGAAGACAGGGCTGCGGCGGTGGCTCTGACCGGCGCCGTGCGCGGCGTGGCGCAGGCATTCGGTCCGGTGCTGGCCGGCGTCGCCATCGGCGCGGCCGCTTTCGGGTTGCCCTTTTACGCCGGCGGCGGGTTGAAGATCTTGTACGACCTGGCGCTTTTCGGGGCTTTCCGCAATCGGCCGGCCGAGCACGAGTCTTAAGGTTCTGCCGTGCCCGAGGATCTGACCCAGGTCGAGGCATCGGAGCTCGAGACCCGCGTCGCCGCGATTCGCGACCGGATGCGCCCGCTTGAGCAGGACCTGGCGGTCCTTCGAGGCGAGCGCGACTTGCTTCTCACCGAGCTTCGCCGGCGCCGCCGGCTCGCCGAGCGCACGACTCGCGCCGACCTGAAGGCCTCGATGCGGGAAGGGGAGCTGCCCTCGATCGCCGAGCTCGTGGCGAGCAGCGAGGCTGGTCCGCTGGACGACTACGTCTACAACCTCAAGACCGGCGGGCAGGTTCGGCTTGGCTTTCCGGGGGCAAGGTCGCAGAGCCTGACCTTCACCGACGGGGTCAACATCGCCAACGCCGCCGACCTGGCCGCGGCGGCCCGCCTCTACGCCGCCGGATGGGAGCTTGGAAGCCCGGGTCGGCCTGGCGTTCGAGTTCATTTTCCAGGCACGCGCCAAGAGCGCTTGGTCCCAGCCGACGAGGTGTATGCCCGCCCCCGCGAGCCGGCCACGGGGTGAGGTCGCCAAGCAGTACGAATATGCGAACCGCGCCGTAACCCTCGTCCTTTGCCCGCCGTTGGGAGGTGCTGGAAAGCGTAGAATCCTGCGCGCCTCCCACCATGGCTCGAAACGTACCTGAGCGAATCAAAACAAAGGCGGGGCACAGCCCTCGCGCGCGGATCCACGCCGCGTGGTCGCCGATCGGCCAGAAGATGCGCCGCACGGCCCTTCTGCGCGGCCTCGGAGGCGCCCTGGCCGTGCTCCTCGTGATCGGGCTGGCCGCGGACGCCTACGCGCAGTCCTTCTTTGACAGCCTGCCGTCGATCCAGGGGCTGGACAGCGCGACGTTCGCGGGCGACACGCTGATCACCGACAGCACGGGCAAGGTCGTCCTGGCCGACGTCGGCAACCATGGCGACCACCGCCTTGCAGTGAAGCTGAAAGACGTATCCCCGGTGGCCGTCCAGGCGACGGTCGCCATCGAGGACAAGGGCTTCTACACAAACCCCGGCATAGATTTCCAGGGCATCATCCGCGCGGCCTTCGACAACATCCGATCGGGCCACATCGTGGGCGGCGGCAGCACCATCACGCAGCAGCTTGCCAAGCAGCAGTTCCTGACCCCGGACCAGACGGTCAGCCGAAAGATCAAGGAGCTGGCGCTCGCATATGAGCTGAGCCAGACCTACAGCAAGGACCAGATCATGGAGCTCTACCTGAACAAGAGCTTCTACGGCTCGCAGTCATACGGCATCGAGGCCGCGGCGGAAAGCTACTTCCAGATCCCCGCGTCGAAGCTCGACCTCGCGCAGGCGGCAATGCTGGCGGGCTTGCCTCAGGCTCCGACGGAGTGGAACCCGGTGCTTCATCCCGACTCGGCCAAGCTGCGCCAGGCCGAGGTCCTTCGCGCGATGGTGCGCTCGAACTTCATCGCGCAAGAGCAGATGGACAAGGCGGAGGCGGAGAAGCTGACGTACTACGCCCCCGTCAACAAGTTCAACGCCCCGCACTTCGTCGACTACGTGCTGGCCGAGCTGCGCCAGCTCGGTTTCCAGCCTGGCATCCAGCAACTGAATGTCAAAACGACGCTCGACTGGAACATGCAGCAGATCGGCGAGTCGACCGTGGCCAACAACATGGCCCGCACCGTCTGCAACGCGCGCCACAGCAACTATGGATGCGACCCGAGAGGCGTACTTTCGTCGGGGCTGGTGGCGGTCGACCCGCTGACAGGGAACATCGAGGTGATGGTCGGATCGCCCAACTACAACGCGGATGGCGGGCAGATCAACTACACGACGATCCCACGCAACATGGGCTCCTCGATGAAGCCCTATACGTACGGCGCGGTGATCAACGCTCGCGCCGCGACGGTGGACACGCCGGTGTACGACGGCCCGTCGCCGCTCGTCTACAAGGACGCGTACAGCACCACCAAGATCTATAACTACGACGGCAAGTCGCATGGCGTGCTGCCGCTCAAGAAGGCGATGGGCAACTCGCTCAACATCGCCGCGGTCAAAGTCGAGCTGTCGATCGGAGTGCCGGCCGTCCTCTCCTGGATGCGGAGCATGAACGTGCGCCCGCGTTACGTGATCGCCAACCCGGATGGTTCGTTCGGCGGCTACGATGCGAATGCGCCCGGGGATCAGTACGGCCCCTCTCTCACCCTGGGCGGTTATCCGATCACTCTGCTCGAGCACGTGGAAGGGATCGCCACCTACGCCGACAAGGGCGTCTATCACTCGCCCGAGGCCATCCTCCAGGTCACGGACTCGCACGGCAAGGAGCTGTACAAGACCCATCCCGACCAGCGCGCGCGGCTGGCGATCGATCCCGGCGTGGCTTTCATCATGGCCCAGATCATGGCCGACGACCAGAACCGATGCATGATCTTCGGCTGCAACAGCGCGCTCCACTGGAAGGACCGCATCGTCGCCGCGAAGACCGGAACCACAGACAACTTCAAGGACGCGGTGACGATCGCGTTCACACCCGACCTGGCGACTGGCCTCTGGGTCGGGGACATCAAGGGCAACCAGTTCACGATGATCAGTGGGTCCGACGGCGTCTTCGTCGCTTCGCCTGGTGTGCATGAGTTCGTCCAGCGTGCCCTGGCCGGCGTTGACGGCAACCGGTGGTACACACCTCCGCCAGGCGTCGTCTCCGGGCCGGGCAACAGCTGGTACCTGGCCGACACGACTCGCATCGAGAAGCTGCCGGGCGATAACCCGCCGAGCCCGACGCCGAGCGCTCCGGTCTACGTCGTGCCTCCGGATCCGGGCACGGGTCCCGTGCTGGCGAACCCCACCGCCCCGCCCATCGTGTGTCCGACTCCAGCACTTCCGCCTCCAGCCCACTGCCCCTGATCTGAGTTCGAGCTCGGACCGCCCGTAGAATTCGGGCTCGTGCCTGAGTCGCTCTCCGTCGTGACCGAGCGCTTGCCCAAGAGCCAGGTCGGCATGACGATCGAGGTCCCCGCCGACGTCGTCGACGCGACGTACGACCGCGTCCTGAGCCGACTTGCTTCTCGGGCCAAGATCGAAGGCTTTCGCCCCGGCAAGGCGCCGCGCGCGCTGGTCGAAGCGCGCATCGGCCCGGCCGTACTGCGCGAGGAGGTCGTCGAGACGATGGTGCCCGAGGTCGTGCGCCAGGCGCTCGACGAAAAGGCGATCGACCCGATCGACAACCCTGACGTCGAGGTGCTGGAGCTGGAGCGCGGGCGGCCGGCGAAGCTGAAAGCGACCATCAGCGTGATGCCCGAGGTCACTCTTGCCGAACTGACGAAGCTCAAGGTCGAGCCGCCGGACCATACGCACGAGGTCACTGACGAGATGGTCGAGCGGCGACTGGAGGACCTCCGCGACCCGATGGCGGAGATCACACCCGTCGAGCGAGAGGTTCGCACGGGTGACATCGCGGTCATCGACATCGAGGTGGAGGCCGACGGCCAGATCGTCGAGTCCGAGACGCGCAAGTCGACCGAGGCCGAGGTGAAAGAGGGCGTACTGCTTCCCGAGCTCAACGCCGTCTTGCCAGGCACCTTCGCCGGCGAGACCCGCGAAGCGAAGGTGACCTTTCCCGAGAGCTACAGCAACCCTGAGCTGGCGGGGAAGGAGGCGACGATTCGGGTCACTGTCCGCGGTGTCAAGGAAAAGGTTCTACCCGTGCTCGACGACGCCCTGGTGAAGAGCCTGACCAACGGAAAGCAGGTAACCGTGGAGGCCTACCGCCAGGCCGTCCGCGAGGAGCTCGAGGAATCCGCGCACGCGGTGGAGAAGGTTGACCGCGAGCAAGCGGTCGTCAAAGCCCTCGTCGAAGCGTCGTCGGTCGAGGTCCCGGAGGCGCTCATCGACCGCGAGCTGACCAGCGAGCTCGAGTCGCTGGAGCGAACCGTGAACCGGCAGGGGTTGAAGCTGGACCGCTACCTGGAGTACCTCGGCAAGTCGATCGAGCAATGGATGGCGGATCAGCGCCCGGACGCGGAAGCAAGGCTCAGGATCGATCTCGTGCTCGCCGAGTACGCGCGCCGTGAAGGTTTGGAGCCGTCCGACGAGGAGGTGGACAAGTTCCTCGAGGAGCAGGCAGGGGCGGACGACGAGCTCAAGGGCCAGGTCGCCGAGCTCAAGCAAAACCGGACGGCCCGGAGCTACTTTGGCTCGCGCCTGAGGCGGCGCCGGGTCCTGGACCACCTCGTCCAGAACGCCGGGTCTTGACTGAATCGGGGCGACCCGTGTCTAGAATGACGTTGTGCCCAAAATGAACCCTTCGCAGCATCCATCCAGCTATCTCGTCCCCATGGTGGTCGAGAACACGGGCCGCGGTGAGCGCGCCTTCGATATCTACTCTCGGCTCCTCAAGGAGCGCATCGTTTTCATCGGCACGCCGATCGACGACCAGGTCGCAAACCTGGTCGTGGCGCAGCTGCTCTTCTTGCAGTCAGAAGACCCCGAGAAGGAAATCGCCCTGTACATCAACAGCCCTGGCGGCCAGGTGACCGCCGGCCTCGCCATCTACGACACCATGCAGTACATCCGCCCCCCGGTCTCCACGATCTGCATCGGCATGGCCTACTCGATGGCCGCCGTGCTGCTCGCCGGTGGCGCGCACGGCATGCGCTTCGCGCTGCCGCACGCCAACATCCTCATCCATCAGCCGTGGGGTGGCATGCAGGGGCAGGCAACCGACATTCAGATCCACGCCAAGGAAATCCTTCGCACGCGCGAGCAGCTGAACCAGATCCTCGCGCGGCATACGGGCCAGAAGATCGAAAAGGTGACCCTCGACACTGAGCGTGACTACTTCCTCACCGCCGAAGCGGCGAAGGAGTACGGGCTGATCGACGACATCATCCTCACGCCGACCAAGCCTGGCGAGAAGGGCAAGACCGAAAATCAAGACGCAGAAAAAGTGAAGGAGAAGGTGGCCGCCGGATGATCTTCCGACGCAGAACGAAGCGCGACGAGGTCCAAAGACACCGTGCGAAATGTTCGTTCTGCGGCAAGGAGCAAGGCGATCGAGGCATCCGCCTCGTGGCCGGCCCGGGAGTCTTCATCTGCAGCGAGTGCATAAGCCTTGCCAACGAGATTCTGTGGGGCCATAATCCCCCGGCGCCCGCATCCCCTTAAGGACACGAAGAAGAATCGATGAACGAACGAGAAGACCGCCGCCGCTACACCCGCTGCAGCTTCTGCGGCAAGGGCCAGGACCAGGTGCGCAAGCTGGTCGCCGGCCCCGGCGTGTTCATCTGCGACCAGTGCATCGACCTCTGCCAGGAGGTTCTCGAGGACGACAACCGATCCGCCGGGACGAAGAAGCAAAAGACCGGCTTCATCCCCAACCCCAAGACCATCTGCGCGGCTCTCGACCAGTACGTGATCGGCCAGGAGCGCGCCAAGAAGGTGCTCTCGGTCCAGGTGTACAACCACTACAAGCGCATAAGCGCTTCGAAGTCGGTCGGCGACGTCGAGCTGACCAAGTCGAACGTACTTCTCGTCGGACCGACGGGCTGCGGCAAGACCTACCTCGCGCAGACGCTCGCGAAGATCCTGGACGTCCCATTCGCCATCGCGGACGCGACCAGCCTCACCGAGGCCGGCTACGTCGGCGAGGACGTGGAGAACATCTTGCTGCGGCTCATCCAGGCCGCGGACTTCGATATCAGCCGCGCGGAGCGCGGGATCATCTACATCGATGAGATCGACAAGATCGCGCGCAAGTCGGACAACCCGTCGATCACGCGGGACGTCAGCGGCGAAGGCGTTCAGCAGGCGCTGTTGAAGATCCTCGAGGGCACGGTCGCCAACGTTCCGCCGCAGGGGGGCCGCAAGCACCCCCACCAGGACTTCATCCAGATCAACACGACCAACATCCTTTTCATCTGCGGTGGCGCCTTCGACGGACTGGAGAAGGTTGTCGAGCAGCGCATCGGCCGCCGGGCGATCGGTTTCGGAGCACCGCACACGAGGGTCGAGCGCAAGGCGGTTTCCGAGACGCTCAAGCACCTGCAGCCCCAGGACCTCTTGAAGTACGGCTTCATCCCCGAGTTCATCGGCCGCCTGCCGATCATCGTCACCCTGCACCACCTCGACCAGCAGGACATCGTGCGGATCCTCACCGAGCCGAAGAACGCGCTCGTGAAGCAGTACCAGAAGTTCTTCTCGCTCGACAACGTAGAGCTGGTGTTCCAGAAGGGCTCACTCGACGCGATCGCGGAGCTCGCTCTGCTGCGCGGCACCGGCGCGCGCGCCCTGAAGTCGATCATCGAGGAATCGCTGCTCAACTCGATGTTCGAGATTCCGTCCCGCCCGGAGATCAAACGCTGCATCATCTCTGAGCGCTCCATTCGCGACGCGCTGGAGCCTGAGTTCGAGGTCGCCGACGAGACCGAGGGCCCAGTCCGGGCCGTCGGGGAGTCCGCCTAGCCTTCGAATCCCCGGATAGTCCGGACTATCCGAGAGGTTCGCTCAACCAATGGCTGGTCCGTCCGGACTATCCGAACAGGAGCCCTGGTTGCATTAGACGATGGTTGAACTCCGCGGGAAGACGGTTCTTCTCACTGGCGCATCGACCGGCCTCGGGCCCTACATCGCGCGCCGCTTGCATCGCGCTGGTGCGAAGTTCGTCCTTTCGGCACGCAGCGAAGAGGCGCTGAACGCGCTCGCCGGCGAGCTCGGCCATTCGCGGATCATCGTCGCGGACCTCTCTCGTCCCGGTGAACCGGAGCGGCTGGCCCAAGAAGCGGGCCCTGTCGACGTGCTCGTCTCCAACGCCGGCATCCCCGCGACGGGACGCCTCACCACGTTCAAGATCGAGCAGATCGACCGCGCGATTGCGGTCAATCTTCGGGCCGGAATCGTCCTGGCCGCGAAGCTGCTGCCGGGGATGCTCGAACGCAAGTCCGGCCACATGGTTTTCATGTCTTCCATCGCAGGCAAGCTGCCGTCTGGCGGTGAATCGATGTACAACGCGACCAAGTTCGGCATACGTGGATTTGGCCTCGCTCTTCGTGAGGAGCTGTGGGGAACCGGCGTTGGAGTTTCCGTGATCAGTCCGACGTTCGTGAGCGAGGCCGGGATGTGGGCGGTCACGGGTCTGAAGCCTCACCCCATCGCGGGCGAGGTCTCCCCGGCTCAGGTGGCAGACGCCGTGTGGTCCGCGATCACCCGGAACAGGCGAGAGGTCGACGTCGTGCCGATCCAGCTCAGGACCGTGCTCAAGCTGCAGGCCTTGACGCCGGGAGTGTTCGCGACCACTGCTCGGTGGATGGGCGCCACGCGGTCCAATGAGGATCTCGACGAGCGCCAACGCGACAAACGGTAGAATTCCGAAAATCATGAGCCGCGCAGAGCACGTATCCGTACCCTCGCCGGCTCGCTCGCGCTAACCGCGACCATCGCGCCGGCGTCACCTAACCAGTCAAGAGGATGAAACACGTGTCCACGACCCAAAGTGATATGCCCAAGGCGTTCGACCCGCAGGCCGTCGAGGCCGGCTGGTACGCGCGCTGGGAAGCAGACGCGCTGTTTGTGGCGGACCCGACCAGCGACAAGCCGAAGTTCACGATGTGCTTTCCGCCGCCCAACATCACGGGCGAGCTTCATATGGGCCATGCGCTGCAAACAGCGATCTACGACCTGATCGCGCGCTTCAAGCGCATGACGGGGCAAGAGGTGCTGTTTCTGCCTGGCTACGACCACGCGGCGATCGCAACCCAGAACGTCATCGAGAAGCAGCTCGCTCGCGAAGGCACGACCAAAGAGGAGCTGGGACGCGAGCGTTTTGCCGCGCGGGTCGAGGCGTGGTACGAGCAGGTAGGCGCCACGATCATCAACCAGCTTCGTCTGCTCGGGGCATCGATGGACTGGACCCGTCTGCGTTTCACGATGGACTCGCAATATGTCCGCTCCGTGATGACCGCCTTCGTCGCTTTTTACGAGAGGGATTGGATCTACCGCGCGCCGCGCATCGTGAACTGGTGTCCACACGACCGCTCTGCGATCTCAGACCTCGAGATCGAGTGGGAGGAGCATCAGGACACCCTCTATTACATCCGCTACCCGGTGGAAGGCGGCGGGGAGGTGGTCATCGCCACCGTCAGGCCCGAGACGATGCTCGCTGACACGGGCGTCGCCGTCAACCCAGAGGACCAGCGATACCGGCACCTGGTGGGTAAGACCGCGCTGCTGCCGCTCGTCGGGCGCAAGTTGCCGATCGTCGCCGACGATGCGGTGGAGAAAGACTTCGGCACGGGCGCGCTCAAGGTGACGCCAGGCCATGACCCGATGGATTACGAGATCGGGCAGCGCCACGGGCTGGAGATCCTCAACGGCATGCACGAGGACGGCAGCATGAACGTGCCGGGACTGCCATACGACGGCATGCCCGCGCTCGAGGCACGCAAGCGCATCGTCGACGAGTTGAAAGCCCAGGGCTTGCTGGTCAAGGAGGAGCCCTACAGCCACGAGGTCGGGCATTGCGACCGATGCCACGCCGTCATCGAGCCGCTGATCAGCGAACAGTGGTGGCTGCGCATGGATGAGATGCGCGACAAAGCCCTGGTCGCGTCGGCGGCCGGCAAAGTGCGCTGGCATCCCGAGCGCTACGAGCGGACATATCTCGACTGGCTGCGCGGCCTGCGCGACTGGAACATCGGCCGCCAGCTATGGCTCGGCCATCGCGTGCCGGTCTACCGCTGCGACAACGGCCACGTGGTCGTGACGGTGGATCCTCCAGGCGAGTGTCCTGAGTGCAGAAGCACGAGTTTGATCCAGGATCCCGACGTCCTCGACACGTGGTTTTCGTCGGCTCTGTGGCCGTTTGCCACCCTCGGCTGGCCCGACGACACCGAAGACCTCGAGGCCTTTTACCCGACGGACATGAACTGCACCGCTCGAGAGATCATCAACCTCTGGGTGAGCCGCATGATCATGACCGGGATCGAGTTCATGGGCGAGGTGCCATTCTCGGACGTCGTCATCCACTGCCAGGTCCAGGCCGCGGATGGGCGCCGAATGTCAAAGTCGCTCGGCACCGGCGTCGATCCGCGCGACCTGATCACGAAGTACGGCACCGATGCGCTACGCGCATGGGCCGCGTCGGTCGCCATGTCGAGCCAGGACGTGCGCTTCGACGAGACTCGCGTTGAGGGCTACCGCCGCTTCTGCAACAAGCTGTGGAACGCGACCCGACTGCTGCTCAGGTCGCCGGGAACCCCGACCGCCCGGGCTCCTGGGACGCTCGAGGCTCGTGAGTATCTGGAAGATCGCTGGATTCTTTCCCGATTGTCCGCGGCCGCCCGAGACATCACCGCGGGTATCGAAAGCTTCACATTTCAGGACTCGATCAACTCGGCGTACGGCTTCGCCTGGAACGAGCTTTGCGATTGGTACCTGGAAGCGGTGAAGGATCGACTACGCGACGGCGACCCGGTCGCGCAGGACGTCGCGTACTTCTGTCTCGACAACCTGTTTCGGCTGCTCCACCCCTTCATGCCGTTTGTTACGGAGGAGCTGTGGTCGCGGCTTCCTGGCGAGCGCGATTACTTGATGCGCGTCGGTTGGCCGGACTTGCATGACCGCTTTGTCGATCCAGGCGCCGAAGAGGAGTTCCAGAAGGTGATGGCGATCGTCGAGGAAGTGCGCGGTCATCGCCAGGCCGCGGGCGCGCCGTCCCGCGGTGGCAAGCTGCACCTCGACCGTTCCAGCAACGACTCAATCGCCCGTCTTGCGGCGCGACTCGCACACGTGGAGCTGGTCGACGTCCTGGACGCCCAGGGCACGCCGCTCGCCGTCGCCCCGGGACGCGTGGCGTTCCCTGCGGGATCTGGCGACGCGAGACGAGACAAGGAACGCAAGCGTCTTGCCGACGATCTCGCCAAGGTGGAGGCAAAGCTCGCCAACCCCGACTTCCAGGCCAAAGCGCCGCCCGAGGTCGTGGCGAACCTGGAAGAGCGGGCGGTCGCGGCCCGGGCGGCGCTCGAGAGGCTGACCACCGGACAATAGACGGCGCATGCCGTCAGCCGCGGTCCTCGGACCGGTGGTCATACCCCTGCTCGCAGCCGCCGTCATTGCGGCTGTCGGGCTCGCGCGTTTTGACCTGGGGCGCACGGCGGGCGCCGGCGGAGCGTGGGGCTGCGTGGCCGCCCTGCTCGCGCTGTGGCTGCCGGTCCGCTCGTCGGTCGAACTGATTCTCGGACAGCTGGGTTACGGCTCGGCGCTCGACCTGCGGATCGACGGCGTCACGTTCGCATTCGGCCTGATGATCGCCGTACCGATCGCCGTTCTTCTCACGCTGCAGCCCCGCGCCTGGCCCCAGACGGCGCTGTCGCTGCTGGCGCTGGCCGCGGCGATGGCGGCGGTCGAGGCGGGAGGCGTGGTCCTGACGGCAATCGCCGGCGGAACGGTGGCCACCCTCGCCGTCGTCATGCTCGAAACCGAAGATCCACGCGCGCCGCGGCCGAGCTGGGCCCTGCTGCTGGCCGGCTGGCTGGGAGTCGCGTGGGTCGGCGTGATCCTGCAGGTCGTCGGCGGCACCGCTGTGTACACGGCGGTGCCTGTGGCGGCCATCACCGGCCCTGTGTTTGCCGTCCTCGCCGCCTCGGCTGTGATTGCTTCATGTCTTTTTCCATGGCGGACGTGGCTCGCGGTGCTTTGGAGGCGTCCTTCGCTCCGCGCGGCGGCCGTCACGATCGCGACCGTCTATCCCCTCGGCTTCTATCTACTCATCAGGGCGTACGAGCTTGGCGACGGCCGCTATCCACATCCACTCTTCAACGTCGGGCTCGCCGTCCTAGGGATCGCCGCGGCCTTTGCGGCCGCAGCACGGGCGCAAGCGGCCGCCACCCGTCGCGAGTTTTTCGGCGAGGTCATCCCGGGCTTTGGCGGATTCGCTCTCACCGCCATCGCGATTGGGACGCCACTGGGACTCGTCGCCGGTCTCATCCTTCTGGCCACAGCCTCAGCCTTGGTCGCCTGCCTTGCGCTGCTGCCCGACCGCGCCGGAATCGCTTCCGTCGTGGCGGTCGCCGCCGCCGTCGGCCTACCGCCAGGGCTTGCCTTCGGCGCGCGCGTCGTCGGCGTCGAAGCGACGTTCGAGGCCGGCGACTTCCTCGGCTTGATCGGGGTCGCGAGCGCCGCCGCCTGGGCGACCTGGATGGTCGCCGGCGCGCGAGCGATCGGGCTGCCGGGTGGTCGCGGCCGTCCGGCCAGCGAGACGTTTGCGGGCGTGGCGATGTTGATCGCCACGTTGACCCTGGTTGCGGGCCCCGCCCTTGCCGTAATTCAGTTCGGCATGGCGAACCCCGTTGCCGCGGAGGTGATGCAGGCGACCGCCGGGACGCTCACCGGAGGACGCGTTGCGGTCGTCACCGTTTCCAGCGTCCTGCCGGTCGTCACCCTGTTCGTACCGCTGCTCTTGATCGGCGTCGTGATTTACGCGTTGACCGACATCTCCGCGATTCGAACCCAGGCGCGGCCGGCCATCTTCCGGATTCCCGCGGCGGCCTCGCTCGAGCGCTTCCGCGCAGCGGTCCGCGCCGCCAGCGTCCCTGACCAGTACCGGACGATCCTGAACCTGAAGCAGCTGGAAGCCGCCGCAGCCGGCGGAAGCCCCGTGTTCTGGCTGGCCGCGCTGGTCGCCCTCGGTTTCGCAGTGACGCGCTAGTTGCTCGAAGCGGGGGCGGCGTTTGTCGCCTGGCTGGGCATGTCGGTCGTCGTGCTTGCCGACGGGCGGCGTGGCCTTGCACTAGGCATCGTGCTGGTCACCGCCGGTCTCGCGGTGATCGTTTTCCAGGGCGCGGGCCCCATCGCCGCCGGCGCGCTCGGTGTAGGTGGCGCGGCTGCGGCGCTGAGGCGGCTGACCCATGGTCCGAGCGGTTGGCGGGTCATGCCTCCGGGTTCGACGCCTCGTGTCGTGCTTTGCGTGGCGGCAGGCATCCTCGTGCTGTGGATCTCTTTTTCAGCCACCACGGCCGGAGACGGTGCATTGCGTTTTGTCATCCTCACGGTCCTGGGTCTTTCAGTCGCTCGGGTGCTTTCGAGCGACGAGCCGTCGACCCTATTGACCGCTATTGCCCTCCTTGCCCTTGGGATTGCTGCAACGGTGGGCATCGGCAGCGTGGCGCACGGCCTCGGCGCGGTGACTCAGTCCGAGTGGCCGTACATCGCGGCCGCGCTGGTCGCGGCGCTTGCCGGATGGCTTCCAGTGAGGACGGCAAATGTGGCCTGAGTCGGCCGAGGTCGTTGTCTTCACCGCGTTTGCCCTTGCATTCGCGTTGACCTTTGCGCCCGCGCCCACGCAGCGGCGCTCGCTCATGTTCCGTGGTGGCGTGGGCCTGGCCGGCACGATCGCGATCGCTACGGTCCCAACCTTCGAGCTGTCGCTGCTCGCCCTGCTGGTGCTCGGCGTCCTTCATGCGGCAGTGAATGGAAAGCAATCGTTCGCAACGCGCCTCAGGGCGCCCGTGCTGGCGGTGGCATTGCTTGCGCTTGCACTCGTGCTCGCGCGCGCTCAGGGATCGGACGTGCTCGGCCGCTTTGCCGCGGTGGGACTCGTCGCGGGACTTGCCGCCGGGATCGGTTTGCTCCCTTACCTCCATCCCTTCGACCCTGAGGACCCCGTAAGCGCATCGCCAATTGCGTGGTTTGCCTTCATCGGCCCTGTGCTGGCGGTCGTGGTCGTCGCGGGCACACACGGCGTGCTCGGACCGGATGCCGGCGGCGCCTTCGGCGCGACGCTCGTCGGCGTTGGCCTTGTCAACGTGGCGTGGGGCGGCGTGGCGGCGTGGTCCACGGAAAACACGATCGCCGCCTGGCGTTACTCGTTCATCGCCGACTGGGGCCTGGCGCTGTGCGGGTTCGGCCTCACCGTGGCCGATGGCCGGCGCGCCGCGTTGCTTGTCATATTCAGCATCGTTCTGTGCCGTCTACCGCTGTACGTCGCCTCCCGCCAGGCGCTCCGCGAGAAGGCTTTGACGGAGCGGCCGGTCAACCTCGTCGTCGCGGCCGCCCTCGCCGGGTCGGCGCCTTTTGCCGGATTTGCGGCCCGCGTCCTACTCCTTCGCGGCGCGACGCAGATGTTCTGGCCGTTGGGACTCGTGCTGGCCATCGCGATGCTGCTCTGGCTTCCCGGGTCCCTGAGGCTCGGTCGAAGCCTGGGTCTTCCCCGCGGCCGCCGGGCGCTTGGTGTGGCCCTCGTGCTTGCGCTCAACGTCGCGGTCGGCCTGTATCCGCTTCCTCTGCTCCAGGCCGCCGGGCAATGATCCAGATCCTCTCGGGCGTCGCGACCCACGCGGTGGCGCTTCTCCTTTACCCGGGCCTGGCCGCGATTCTCGCGTTCGGCGGCCTGGTCGAGCTCGTGTGGATGCGACTGAGCGTGCCGGAGCCCGGGTGGCCCGAGCTTTCACGGCGCCGGCCCACTCCTGTGGCCGGCACCATCGCCGTGGGCGCGATCCTCGCGTCGGTCCAGCTTGCTGCGCCCTACAACCTGGTCCCCGGGGAGGAGCGCAGCATCGTGCTGGCCGCCGTGGGACTCGCCTTCACAGTGTGGGCCGAGCTTGCGCTAACGGTCGAGTTCGTGGCCGAGCCTGGCCTGCTGCTGGTCATCCAGATGTGCTGGCTGCTCGCCGTGCTCGGCCCGGCAGTGCAGCCTGAGAGCCTGCGCCCGCAGGTGCTTGGCAACGTGCTCGTCCCCGGACTGCTCCCTGTGAAGCTCGCCTGCGCATTCCTTTATCTGTTGTGCCTGCCGGCGCTCATGCGCCTGTGGCCGCTCGCGCCACCAACCGAACGGCGCGGCCGGCGGAGGTTGGACGCGCGCCGCGTTCTCACGTGGTTTCCTTACTGCGGCCTTTTCACGACGCTTTACTTTCCGCCTCAAGGGGACGATGCTCCCGGCCTTCTACGGTTTTTCGGTTTGACCGTTGTCGTCGCGGCGGTTGTGATCGTGGCCGGGATCGTGGTCCAGAGACGTGGGGCGGGCGTCGTGCGCGGAACCTACACGCGCGTGGTCACACCTTTCGCTGGTCTCGTGCTCGTGACCGTCATGGCGACGTCGATCTTGATGAAGTAGAAGCTCAGCCTCCAACCAACAGCCGGCGCGGGGAGGGTGCTCATCCGCCTCTTGGTACAATCACTCGCCGTGCCCAAGCCTGATAGTTCGCTGTCGGCCGTCGTCGTCAGCGGCGGCAAGCAGTACCGCGTAGCCCCCGGCGACCGAATCCTGGTCGACAGGCTCGCCGCGGAGCCGGGTTCCTCGGTGAAGCTCGGCCGCGTGCTGCTCTTCAACGACGGCGCCGAGATCAAGGTAGGTAATCCGGCGGTGGACGGCCTCGACATCGACGCCAAGGTGATCGCGCACCGCCGCGGCCCACGCCTCGAAAGCATCCGCTACAAGTCGAAGAAGCGCGTGCGCGTGCACCATGGCGGCCGCGCTCACCAGACCGCACTCGAGATCATCGCCGTCGGCGGCATCGGTCTCCCGGTCGAAGAGAAGGAAGGCAAGGAAGCGAAGGACAAGGCCAAGCCGAAGGGCCGCGCCGAGGCCGCGCCGAAGAAGAAGGTGACCGCGTCGAAGGCCAAGGCTGGCGAGGCCAAGGCCGAGGTTGTCGAAGAGGATGTTGAGACGCCCAAGAAGACGACGCGGCGGACCAAGAAGGAGACGAAGTAGTTGGCTCACAAGAAAGGCGGCGGCTCGTCGCGCAACGGCCGCGACTCGAACCCGCAGATGCTCGGGGTCAAGATCTACGGTGGCCAGGTCGTCAGCGCGGGCGCCATCCTTGTCCGCCAGCGCGGGACGAAGATCGCGCCTGGAGAAGGCGTCGGCGTCGGCCGCGATGACACGCTGTTCGCGCTGGTCCCCGGCCAGGTCAAGTACGAGCGCGTGGGCAAGGACCGCCGTCGCGTGAAAATTCAGAACGCCCAGGAAAGCTGACGGCAGACACTTCGTCGACTCCGCCCGCATCGTGGTGCGCGGCGGTCACGGTGGCAAAGGCTCGGCCTCGTTCAGGCGTGAGCCCTTCACACCTCGCGGCGGTCCCGACGGCGGCGACGGCGGCCGCGGCGGCTCGGTAATCCTCGAAGCGTCGCACGACGTCAGCGACCTCTCTCTATACAAACAGCGGCGGCAGTGGCACGCCGAGCCCGGAGCAAACGGCGCCGGGGTGCGGAAGACAGGGCGCGGCGGCTCTGACATCGTCCTCAAAGTTCCCGTGGGAACCCTCGCGCTCGACCCAGACGGGTCGTTGATCGCCGACCTGGACCGACCCGACGCGCGCGTCGTGATCGCGCGAGGCGGCGCCGGCGGTCGGGGCAATGTCCATTTCAAGAGCTCGACTCGACACGCTCCCGACTACGCGGAGCCAGGACTGAAAGGGGACGAGCTCGAGATCCTGCTCGACCTCAAGCTGATCGCGGACGTGGGTCTGGTCGGACCTCCGAACGCGGGCAAGTCTTCGCTGCTGCGAGCATTGACCGCGGCACGACCGAAGGTCGCCGACTATCCGTTCACCACCCTCGATCCGGAACTGGGCGTGGCCGAGGTCGATGGCCATCGCATGGTGCTGGCGGACATCCCGGGTTTGATCGAAGGCGCTGCTCAAGGCGCCGGGCTTGGGCAGCGATTCCTGCGCCACGTGGAGCGCACCAAGGCGCTGGTTTACGTTCTGGATGGTTCGTCAGCGGACCCCTGGAAGGATCTCGAGACGGTGCGGCAAGAGGTCGCGCAGTTCTCGGCCGAGCTCGCCAAGCGGCCTCACCTGATCGCGGTGAACAAGGTCGACCTCGAGCCGGCGCGAAGGCTGCGTTCGCGCAGCAGGCGTGCGGGCGTGCACTTCGTCTCTGCGCTGGCCGGGGAAGGCCTGCCGACGCTGATGGAGGCGATCGCAAAGCTCGTGACGTCGGCACCCGAACCTCCTGCGCCGGCGCCTCTCAGGGTGACGCGACTGCCCGTCCTCCGACGAGCGGACCTCGTCGTGGAGCGGACGCCGACCGGCTTCGTTGTGCGCGGCGAGCGTGTGGAGAGTTTGGTGGAGCGGACCGACCTCGAATCCGAGGGCGGCCTCGCCAGGTTTCAAGCGGCGCTGGATCGCCTCGGCGTGAACACGGCTCTGGAAGCCGCGGGCGTGACGCCGGGTGAAACCGTCACGATCGCCGGGGTGGAGTTCGAGTACCAGCCGTGAGGATCGGCATCCTCGGCGGCACTTTCGATCCGATCCACCTCGGCCACCTGGCGGCCGCCCGCGCCGCCATCGAATGCGCCGACCTGGACCGCGTTCTGCTGATTCCGACGGGCCAGCCACCGCATCGAAGCGCCGCAGTGGCCAGCGCCGAGCAGCGGCTGGAGATGTGCCGGCTTGCGATCGGCACGGATAAGACGCTCGAGGTGTCGGATGTGGAGATCCGCAGGGGCGGCGTCTCGTACACGGCCGAGACATTGAAGGAGCTGAAGCGGATCTACCCGCACAACGAGCTGTTCCTCATCCTGGGCTGGGACGCCGCCAGGTTGTTCGCGACCTGGCGTGTGCCAGAAGAGATCCGGCACCTCGCCGCGGTCGTGGTGGTCACCCGGCCGGGGAGCGGTTCGCCCGAGCCCGCCGCGCTGCCATCAGCCGGCCTCGATCCGGCGAAGACGATCCTCTGCGTTCGATCGACGCCGGACATTTCGGGGAGCGCGCTGCGGCGTGCCATCGCGAACAGAGAGCCGGTCGGCGACAGGCTGCCCGCCGCCGTGGAGCAGTACATCGCCCAAAAGGGCCTCTATGGGGATAATCGTTAAGTTGGCTGCTCAACGGACCAGGCGACCCACTCCGCTGCAGCTGGCCCGCCTGCTGCGGAGCGCCGCAGCCGAGAAGAAAGCGTGGGATCCGGTCGTCATCGACGTCCGCGACCAGACCTCAGTCGCCGACTACTTCGTCATCTGCGAGGGCGAGACGGATCGTCAGGTGCGTGCCATCGCCGACGGGATGGTGGAAGCCGCGAAGGCCAAAGACCTGAGACCGCTCGCGGTGGACGGCTACGACGACGCGGGCTGGATCCTTCTTGATTTCGACTCGGTGCTCGCACACGTCTTCCTGCCTGGCGAGCGTTCGTACTACGACCTGGAGGCTTTGTGGGCGCCGGCGGCGAAGCGGCGGAGAAAAGCAGCCTCGGCTTAGGCCCTAGATAAGTTGGGCGTAGCGGTCGTAGATCTCGCGAAGCTCGGCCGGCGGTTCGACGCGGTGCTTTTTCATCACATCGAACAGACTCAAGATGTGGCGCACGCCCGCAAGCGTGACGCCCTTCTCCCGCGTCAGGTTCTGGATGACCTGTACCTTGCTGATGTCCCGCTGCGAATAGCGACGCCGGTTGGTGAGGGTGCGATGCGGCTCGATGAGCTGCGCATCCTCGTACAGCATCAGAGTGCGCGGATGGGTTTCCAGGATCTCAGCCGCGACGCTGATCGTATACAGCGGCTTGTCCATGTCGCTGAAGGATTGGTGATGGCTTCGCGGGCCCCGGTTGTTGGCCGCCATTACTTGAGGGATTTCAGAACCTGGATGATGGCCGGTCCGAGCAGCACGACCCAGAGAACCGGAAAGATGCAGCCCACCATCGGGAACACCATTCGAGATGAGGCCTGCGCAGCCCGTTCCTGCGCGCCCTGGCGCTGGCGGCGCCGCATCTCAGTCGCCTGCACGCGCAAGAGGCGTGCGATCGGCACGCCCATCTGATCCGACTGCACGATCGACTCGACGAGGTGGTGGAGGTCTGGCACGCCGGCCGTGTCCGCCATGTGCTCGAGGGCGGCCATACGCGGCCGGCCCAGGCGGATCTCCCGCAGGACCTTGCCGATCTCGTCTCCGAGCGCGTTGTGGAAGCGTTCCACGATGCTCAGCAAGCCTTCGTCAAGACTCATCCCTGACTCAACCACCAGCGTCAGCAGGTCGGTCGCTTCGGCCAGCGAGCGCTGGATCTGGCGGCGGCGCACCGATATCCGCTGCTCCAGCCACAGGCTCGGCGCCAGGTACCCGAGCAGGGCGAACACGATACCGGTGAGCGGCGCCGAGATGAGGTCGGACACTCCGAGCGGCAGGATCAAGCCGATCGCGAGGCCCGCGATGGCCAGCAGTGCGGCGAGACTGTAGCGCACCGCCTGGAAGCCGGCCGGCGTCAGGTTCCCGGGGTTACCGGCCTGGCTGAGCTTCTGCCGGACCTGGATCGCCGTTCTGGCGGGCAGTCGGGAAACCGGCCGGAGCAGCGTCTCGAGCCGCTTGATGAACGTGGGGCGTTGGGCGCCCGATACGACGCCGCCATTCGCCGCCGCCGCACGGAACTGGTCGAGGGCGATGAAGTAGGCGAAGACGATTCCGCCGCAGATGATCCCGGCGGCGATCGCGAGCTGCATCACCGCTAGCGGCCCGCCAACCTAGGATTCCAGCGCGGTCATGCGCTGGATGATCAGGTTGCCGAGGAGGATCATGAAGGCCGCGAAGCCCAGCATCACGTAGCCGATCCACGTCGTGGTCATCGGCGCGTAATAGCCGGGGACGAAGACATAGAGACCAAGCGCGAGCAGGATCGGCAGGCCGGTGATGATGCTTGCCGAAGCGCGCGATTGCGCGGTGAGAACGCTCATGTCGCGCTTGGTCTGCAGCCGGTCGCGCAGGGTGTCGGAAATCGTGTCGAGGACCTCTGCCAGGTTTCCGCCGACTCGAATGTGCAGCAGGATGGCGGTCACGATGAACTCGAGGTCAGCGCTGTTGATGCGGAGGAGCAGCGCGCTCAGCGCGTCCTCGACCGAGGTGCCGAGCGTGATCTCGGTCGCCACGCGCTCGAATTCGGTGGAGACCGGCGGTTGCGACTTCGCAGCCACGGTCTCGAGTGCGCGGTCGATCGCGTATCCAGTCTTCAGAGAGTTGGAAAGAAGCTGCAGCATGCTGGCGAGCTGCTCGTTGAAGAGCTTCGTGCGCCGCCGCTGGAGGTACGCGACGACGAGCGGCGGGATCACGAAGCCGACCACGCCCAGGATGATCGGGCCGATGGAAAAGCCGAATCGGAAGAGGCCGATCAGCGCGCCGAGAGCGACCGCGCCGATGCGGATCAGCAAGTACTCGGGCGGTGTGAGGTTCAGCCCTGCGCGCGCGAGGTCTTCGCTCAACGTCGGCTTGCCCTGGACCCTGCGGCGCTGGCTGAGGTTTTCGGCTGCGGGCTTCAGCAGCCGCTCCACGAGCTCACGCGGCGTCGCCCGCGCCACCGGCTGCGGCGCAGGTGATACTCGACGCTCTTTGCGGACCCTGTCGAGTGCCCAGAAAAAGACGATGATCGCCGCGGCCATCGGGATCGCGACGACGGTTTCCGGTGGCAGGTTCACTTGAACAGGCTGGGGTAGTTGGTCTGGATGAACTGCAGAGTCACGCCGTGGGCGTCTTCGACTGTTTGGCAGTTGGGATCTGGCGCCTGCTCTCCAGGCTGATAGTCCTTGTACGACTCGAGCGAATACTTGAGGGCCGCGTAGGTGATGAACCACGTGATGATCTCTGCCTGGCATTGAGTGATCACGACGGTGAGGCTGCTCGCGTTGCCGTTGCCGGTGGCGCCTAGCGCACCCACTTTGATGACGTGCAGCTGCGTGAAGATCGTCTTGGCGGCCACCTTGCCGGCCGACGATACGGTCGCAATGACGGAGATGTAGTCGCCGGGCTGGATGTAGTCGGCCACCCCCTGCTGCTCGCTCGTCGGGATGGTGAGCGCGACGAAGCCCTTCGGAATCGGCAGGTACTCGGACTGGGAGCCCAACGCCTGGTTCGGTCTGGCCACGTCGTTCGACGCCACGGCCTGGCCCGACGTGATGGAGACGAGGGGCACCATGCCCTGGACGTCCTGGATCCGGGTGAAGTAGATCTTGGGATAGGTCCCGGGCAGCGGGATCGAGCGGGTCGTCAGCGAGTCGGCCGAGATCGGAATCCTCGGCGCCAGGTCTTTGCTCGCCACAACGACGGTCTGGAGGGGACTGGTTCCCGATTGGCTGGCGTTGAGAGCTACGAGGACGAAGGCAACAATGACGATGAGCGCCAGCAAGATGCCGAGCAGGGTGAACGGGCGGCGTGAGGTAATTGCGCTAAAGGTCCGCAAGGCCGACCAATCATAGGCAAGATATCCCGGTGTCGAGCCCCCCTTACTTGATACTCAAAACACCACATCCGGCGCAGCGAGGACAGTCCCTCGTCGAGTTCGCGGTGTCCTCCGTGGTGCTGCTCTTGCTCGTCGGCGGGCTGGTCGACATCGGGCGCTCGATCTTCATCACCGAAGCCCTCTCGAATGCGGCCCGGGAGGGGGCCCGGCACGGCGCCTGGTACGACGCGCCGAACCTCTCACATCCCTACCTTTTCGACGCGCAGATCAAGGCCGCCGTGGACTCCGAGCTTGCCTCGATCTCGCTGCCCGCCTCCATCCTGAAGAACCCGAGCACGACCTGCCCGAGCTCGAGCGACGGCAACAGCCTGCACAACCCTCCCTTCGTGTCGTCGGCTTACCCGTCGACGGCCAACCAAAGCTGGCTGTACATCTGCTACAACAACTCGCCCGGTCTCGACTACACGAGTCCGGCGTCGAACCTGGGCCAGCTCGACGTCAATGTGATCGTCCTGTACAAGTACGGACCGCTGACCCCGCTGGTCACGTCGCAGTTCGGCGCCTTTGAGCTGGCGGCAAACCAGCACATGACGGTGCAAGGAAGCTGATGCGGCCCCGGCCGGCCGGGAAGAGAAGTCAGCGGTCTCAGGCCTTGATCGAGTTCGCCCTCGTCTCGCCGGTGCTCCTGCTCCTGTTGTTCGGCATCGTCGACATCGGGCGCGCGATCTTCTACTACGACACCATCAACCACGCCGCGCGGGAGGGTGCCCGGGTCGCCGTTCGAGCCTCGAACCAGCTGCCCAACAACGGCGATGTGCTGACCAAGGTCAGCAGCCAGATGCTGGGGGCGCCCGTGACAGCGCCGTGTCCACAAGGGCCGCTGACCGGGGCGACGCCACCCGCCAACGCGGCGTGGCTCTTCATCACAGAGCCGAACCCACCGACGTCGATCGAGACCACGCCTCCGCCGAACGCCCCGGGGGGGGAATATTCGGCGAACGCGAGCGGGGGATGCAGCGCTGTCAACCCCGCGGGAGGCAACGCGCAGCTTCAGGTGACGGTTCGCTTCAACCTCGTGCTCGTCACGCCGATCTTCGCGCAGGCGACCGCGGACCACATCGTGATCTCCGCCGCGGCGGTGTTCAGGACGGAATACTGATGTCGGCAGCGGGGAAGCCAGGAGGCCAATCAGGGCAGGCGATCGTCCTCATCGCCATCATGCTCACCGTCCTCATCGGAATGACCGCGATCGCGATCGACGGCGCCCGCGCGTACGCCCTCCGGCGCGACCTCCAGGCCGCCGTCGATTCGGCGGCGCTGGCGGCCGCGGACAAGCTGCAGCAAACAGGGAACTACGCGACCGCGGAGCAGGCGGCTGCGGACGTGTTCGCCAGCAACGTTCGCCTCTACACCGGACCCTCGTGCTCACCCGGTTTCGGGGCTCCAGGCGCGACGCCCTGGACGGTGACCTGCACGTATTCCGATGGCACAGCCATCACGGAGGTCGTCCGGGCCGCGGGTCCGCAGGGCAGCCAGTTCACCATCTCGGCAACGCGGTCACTCCAGCTGGAGTTCGCGCGCATCCTGAGCAACGGCACGAGCCCGGTGCTCGGCAGCTCCGCGATGGGCAACGTGAACAATCTCGTCTACACACCGGCGGTGGCGGCGCTGGGCCCGGGGGGCTGTGGTGGGGCCGGAGGCACGGCGATCACGCTCAGCGGCAGCGGCACCCTCAACGTGAACGGCGATGTCGTCGCCAACGGGTCGATCACAGTCGCCACGGGAGCGCTGCGGGTCGCGGGCGACGTGTACTCGCGATGCCAGTCATCCGTGGCAGGCGCGACGACAGCTTGCTATCCGAGCGGCGCATCGAGTCCGTGCGCTTATCCCGACATCGTCGGGGCCACGCGATCTGGGTTCCGGCTTGCCGACCCCAACTACCCGGCGCCCACCGTGGTCGGTTCCTCGGAGTCGCGTCCGGGACGCGACGTCAACCTCTCAGCGGGCACGTACGCGGTGAATCCGAACCTCACCACCAACGTGTGTTACTTCCTGGGTGGCGGGGTTTACGCCTGGCAGGCGGGTTACGCCAACAGCGCGGCGCTCGTCAGCAATGAGCTCAAGCCTCCGGACGAACCAAGCTCCTCAAACAACCAGAATGCCGCCCCACGCCAGTTCTGGAACGGCGACGGGGTCAACTGCGCCGGCTCGTTCATGCTGGCGGCCCAGGGCGTCGGCGGCGGGCTCGCGATCCAGCGCGGCACGTGGGCGATCGAGATCACGTCGGTCCGCACGGATAGCCACAACGGCCTGACCTACACACGCGAGAGCGCGCCCTCGATGTGCAGGACCGTGTCGGTGTCGACCGGGCAGGCGATCCAGGTCCAGTTGAGCAACGTGCCCGGCGCGACCTCCTTCAACGTCTACGCGTCGCTGCCGCCGAACGGCTGCGCAGGACCCTTCGGCCTGGCGGGCTCCATTGCTGTCGCCGTCCCGGTTCGCAACAACGACACGAGCGGTTGTCCGTTTGGAAGCGCCCAGGGGAACGGGCACGGCAACGGCAACGGCAACAACGGCGACAACTGCTCGCTGGGCGGTGAGGATGCGGTCTTCAACGCCATCCAGCTCGGACCGCTGTTTGTGCCCAACCTCCTCGCCCAGGCCGGCGTCTCCGGCGCCTATCCGCCGGACAGCGAGACCGCGCCGCTCGGTGCCGGCCTTCCCAACCAGAACCCACCACGCCGAGCGGGCTCCGCGGGGGACCGGGCCAACGAGAACAACTGCGAGTCGACGGCGGGCGTGTACATCACGTGCTCTGGGCCGATCACGCCGGGAGCGGTCGAGTTCTTCGTTCCTTCGGGCGGATGCCTGAGTACGTCAAACAGCGCGGACACCTACATCTTCACCGGCTACCAGTACAACTGGGTCGCCGTCTTCGAGCCGCCCGCCAACGCGTGCGCCAACACATTGGGAGCGACGAGCAACTCCGCCTACATCGGCCTCGTCTACATGCCTTCGGCCACAGCGACGGTGAGCTCGCCCTATACGTTCGAATCCACGGGCGTGGGCGGGTTGATCGCGAGCAGGGTGACCTTCACGGGCACCATGCCGAGCATCACCTACAACGCCAGCTACGCGCCGGTTCCACCGGCGAGTCGCCTCACCAGCTAGCTGACCGGCTCGGCTTCGGGCGTCCGATCCTCGACCGGCGCCGACCCGTTGTGGTCGCCCTGCTCGTGGCGCGCTTCGAGGTGTGCAATCCGGCGATGCATCGTGCTTGCCGCCTTCCCGTCGCCAAGCTCCTCGTAGCGCTCGACCGCCCCATTCCACGCCGCTTTGGCTTCCTCGAGCCTGCCCAACCCCCACATGGCGGTGGCCCGGCTGGCGAGGGCCTGCGCGCGTTCGGCGATCTTGTCCGGCGGCAGGAGCTGGAGCGTGGAGTCGACAAGGCGCAGCACTTCCTCGAACGCGCCCACAGCCAGCGCGTTCTGCGCGGCCTGGCCGAGGAACGTCGCCGTCCGGAAAGGATCCGCCGCGGTGCCGGCCTGGTAGAGGTGATAGCCGATCTCCGCGGCGTGCTCGTTGACGAACTTGCCATAAACGCGCTGGAGGGTGTCGGCCACCGCCAGGTGATAGGCCTGGAGGCGCGGGAGGGGCAGGGTCGCCAGGGCCCGCTGGCGCACGAGGTCGTGTGCAAAACGATAGCTCTGCTTGCCCGCCGAGGCCAGGAAGTGGCCGCGCGTGGCCTCGTCGAGCGCGTCGCGCAGCTCATGGCCCGAGAGCTCGCCGAACGCCTCGAGCAGCGGGATGTCGAAATCGCGTCCGATCACCCCGGCCGCCACGAGCATGCGCTGCGCCGGCTCGCTCAGTCGCTGGATGCGCCGTCCGATGAGCCCGCGCACGCTCTGCGCAAGCTCGAGGTCTTCTTCCGTGAAGCTGGCCTGCTGGCGTGCTCCGCCTTCGAGCATGCTCTCCGACTCCGCCATGTAGAGGAAGGAGTGCTCGACAAAAAGCGGATTGCCTTCGCTGGCGGCCTGGATGCCGAGCAGCTGCACCGGCGTCAGCGGCGTTTCGGCCAGGCCGGCGACGATGCGCTCGACATCATGGTCCGACAGGCGGCCGAGCACGAGACGCTGCGCGCGGCGGCGCCGGAGCAGGCGGGTGAGGATGGTGGTGGTTGGCCGACCCGAGTCCAGCTCCGTGTCCCAACACGTGCCGAGGATGACAATCCGGCTTCCGTTGACGCGCTCGGCGAGGTCGCGAAGGAGCATCACCGTCGCTTCATCCGCCCACTGCAGGTCGT
>VBEF01000120.1 GCA_005881275.1 Chloroflexota bacterium | reverse complement strand
GGGACGCCCGGCACGCTCACCGTCACGTCCGCGCTGGTTCCACCGGGGTTGAGCAGGTGGATGTTGTCGTTGTTCATTCCGACCGATGACTTGTCGAACCAGTTGACGTAGCTGGTCGTCGCCGCCTGGGCGGCGCTCTGCGCGGACACCTCGTTGAACGTTGAGTAGTACTGCACGCGCTGCGAGGCGAGCACCGGCTGGGTCGAGCTCACCATCACAGGGCCGCCGATGGAGCCCTTCGGGAAGGTGACATATGCACCGCCGCCGGAGGCAACGTCCACCACCTGCGTCGGGGCGCCCGCCAGAGTAACGGTCACGGTCGCACTGCTGCCACCCGGGTTCATCAGGTGGATGTTGTCGTTGTTCATCCCCGGTGATGCCTTGTCGTACCAGTTGACGTAGCTCGTCGTGGCCGCCTGGTTCGCGGTCTGGGCCCAGACCTCGTTGAACGACGAGTAGTACTGCACGCGCTGCGAGGCAAGCACCGGCAGCGACGCGCTGACGGTCACAGGCCCGCCGATTGTTCCGGTTGGGAACGTGACGTACCCTCCCCCCCACGCTGCAAGGGGCAACGACTGCGTCGGGGCCCCTGGCAAGCTCACGTCCACGGTCGTGCTCGTCCCGTTGGGATTCAGCAGGTGGATGTTGTCGTTGAACATCCCAGGTGACGCCTTGTCAAACCACGTGATGTAGCTCGTGGTGGCCGCCTGGTTCGCGGTCTGGGCCCAGACCTCGTTGAACGTCGAGTAGTACTGCACCCGCTGCGAGGCCCGGATCGCCTTGTCCGAAGCCACGAACACCGGACCACCGATCTTGCCTCTGCCGAAGGTCGCGTAGCTCTCGCTTCCGGCCGGCACGTTGACGTTGATGGGATTGGCCCCCGCCATGCTCACCGTCACGTTGGCCGCGCTAGCGCCGGCGTTGAGCAGGTGGATGTTGTCGTTGTACATCCCCGGGCTGGACAGGTCGAACCAGTTGAAGTAGCTGATCTGGAGTGTGGTCGCGGCGGCGGCAGCGGATTGGGCGGAGTGGTTGGCTGCGGCGTCGAACGCATCGACCGTGTAGCTGTAGCTGGTCAGAGCGGCGACGGTGCCGTCCACATAAGTCAACGTCGAACCGCTCACGATGCCCAGCTGCGTCCCGCCGCGATAGATCGTGTAGCCGGTCACGCCCACGTTGTCGGTTGACGCGGTCCAGCTCACGCTGACCTGCTGCGCCGTGGTGCCGGCGGTCGCGGTTACACCCGCAGGCACCGAGGGCGGAACGTTGTCGCCCGCGTTGGCGCTCACTGGTGCCGACTGAGCAGAATGGTTGGCGGCCGCGTCGAAGGCGTCCACGGTGTAGGTGTACGTCGTCACGGTCTGAACGGCTGTGTCCTCGTACGTCAGCGTGCTTCCGCCAACGGTCGCGAGCTTCGAGCCGTCACGGTAAATCGTGTATCCGGTCACCCCCACGTTGTCGGTGGACGCGTCCCACGTCAAAACCACCGAAGGCTTTTTCGTGGTTGAGGCCACGAGGTTGCCGGGGACCGTTGGCGGGGCCGTGTCGGCAATGGAGAATGCGGTTTGCAGCACGATGCTGTAGGGATTGCCGGTTCCGGTCTGATAGACGAGCGGTACGTACCCGCCGGTCAGCGGCGCCTGTGCCGGGAGATGGGGATAGCGCGGCTGGGTGCCTGATGTCGCCACGGTGGTCGCGGCCGAAGGCGAGGTGAACGGGCTCGCCAGGGTCGCGTACTTGATCGCGCCGCTGCTGACGCTAGTGGCCCAGAAGATGTACACCTTGCCGCTCGAGTCGACCGCTCCGGCGACATCTGGCGGATTGGTCGAGCTCGTACCGCT
>VBEF01000032.1 GCA_005881275.1 Chloroflexota bacterium | reverse complement strand
GTGCCGTCGGTGGTGATTAGCGCGATCTACTCCTACATCCCCAAGTTCCAAAGCGTCTTCCTGGACGCCACTGCGGTTCTCGCTTTGACCTTCCTGGCAACCGTGGTCGCGGCGATAATCCTGCCCTGGCGGCGGAAGGACCTGTACGACGCTTCACCCATTTCGCGTTACAAGGTCGCCGGCGTGCCGACGATCACCGTGGTCTCGGTCATCACAGCGCTGTTCCTGCTGTTCATGCTCTATGAGTGGTCTTTCAACAGCAGCAACCTCTATGGGACGTCATTCCAGGCGACCCTGAACTCCGTCTACTACTTCCTCGCCACTTACGTGGCGGCGATCGTCATCTACGTCGTTGCGCGAGTCGTCCGGAACCGGCAGGGGATTGACCTGCGCCGCATCCACCACGAGATTCCGGTTGAATAGCGATTCCAGATGCCGCGGGGCTCTTGCCCGGCGGCTCACTTTCTAACGATGCTCGAGTACACCCTTCGCACTTACCAGAGCCCGACGCGCCTCGTGCAGCGCCTCGGCGCCATCCAGGAGCTCGGCAACGAGGCGAGCCAGCTCGGCATGCGCCGGCCGCTGCTCGTGACCGACGCCGGGGTCAAGGCCGCCGGGCTGCTCGAGGTCGCGCTCGAGTCGCTGCGGCGATCCGACGTCGAGCCGGTCGTGTTCGACAAGGTCCGAGCCAACCCAGGCGTTTCGCTGGTCGACGAGGGAGCGGCCGAATACCGCGCGCAGGGCTGCGACGGGCTGGTCGCGATCGGCGGCGGCAGCTCGATGGACACCGCCAAAGGCATCGGCGTCGTGGCGGCGCACGAGGGCAGCATCGTCGAGTACGAGTGGGGGCGCAGTCCCATCCGCTCGCGCATCCCGCCGATGATCGCGGTGCCCACCACCGCCGGCACGGGAAGCGAGGTCACGCTGTGGGCGGTCATCACCGACCCGAAACGCAAGATCAAGTTCAACGTCGGCGGTACGCCGCACATCGCCTCTTGGGTCGCGGTGATCGATCCCGAGCTCACCGTCAAGCTTCCGCCCGGGGTCACCGCCGGCACGGGAATGGACGCGCTGGCTCACGCGGTCGAGTGCTTCACGATGTCCTACCACCAACCCTTCACCGATGCTGTGGCGCTGCTCGCGATGGAGTACGTCGCCAAGTACCTCCGCGTCGCTTTCTCGCAGGCGAACAACCTCGAAGCGCGCTACCACATGAGCGCGGCGGCGATGCTCGCGGGACTCGCGTACGGCACCGACTCCGCCGGCGCAGCGCACGCCATGAGCCAGACCGCCGGGGGCGTTCACGACGCGCCGCATGGCGCCCTGACGGCGCGACTGCTCGGCCCCGTGATGGAGTACAACCACCCGGGCGAGCCGGAACGCTTTGCTCGCATGGCCGCGGCGTTTGGCCTCGACGTGCGCGGTGTATCGACGTGGCGCGCGGCGGAGATGGCCGTCGAGTACGTGCACGAGCTGACGCGCGACGTCGACATCCCGAGCATGCAGGAGCTCGGTTTCAGCGAAGACGAGATCCCGATGCTCGCGGACAAGGCCTTCGCCGACCCGCAGACCATCGGCAACCCCCGCGACGTGGACGCAGCGGCTTACCGACGTATCTACAAGCAGGCCTTCGACCTTGGAAGTAAAAACGGAGCCAGGTAAATGACCATCGATGTAGCGCGGTCCGTGAAGAAGATGTTCGTCGACGGAAAGTGGGTCGAGTCGGAGAGCGGCGAGTACTTCGACGCGGACAGTCCGGCGACAGGCGAGATCATCGCCCAGGTGCCAAAGGGCACTCGCGCGGACGCGCAGCGGGCCGTCGAGGCCGCGCACCGGGCGCGCGCATCCATGGCGAGCCTCAAAGGTTTCGAGCGCTCGAAGCGGCTGCACCGGATTGCCGAGGCGATTGAAAAGCGGGGCGACGAGCTCGCGAGGCTCCTCACCCTCGACCAGGGCAAGCCGCTCAAGGCTGAGGCCATGGGCGAGGTTGCCGAAGCCGTCGAATACTTCCGGATCGCGGCCGAGGACCTGAAGCGACTCGAAGGTCGCGTCCTTCCTTCCGCAAGCCCGACCAAGCTCGTGCTCGCTCGTCATTACCCGCGCGGCGTGTACGGAATCATCACGCCCTGGAACTGGCCACTCACGATGGCCGCCGAGCTCATCGCGCCGGCGCTGGCCGCGGGCAACACATTCGTGTGGACACCGGCCTCCTCGACGAGCGTGATCTCGGTCGCGCTGATGGAATGCATCGCCGAGGGCGACTTTCCAGCGGGCGCGGTCAACCTGGTCACGGGGCCAGGCGCGGAAGTCGGCGATGAGGTTGCCGGCCACCCCCTGGTCGACGGGGTGGGCTTCGTCGGCTCGACCGAGACTGGCGCTTCGGTCGCGAAGCGCGCCGCCGGCAAGCACGTGATGCTCGAGCTTGGCGGCAACGGCCCGCAGGTCGTATTCGCGGACGCCGACATCGGCAAAGCGGTGGAGGGCGCCATCGTCGGCTGCTACCTCTGCGCAGGGCAGAGCTGCACCGCCGGGGAACGCATCCTGATTGAAGAGCCCATCCGCGATGAGTTCGTCGCGCGCCTGGCGGACGCGGCGCGTGCCCTGCGCCTGGGCGATCCCTTCGCGGACGACACCACTCTGGGTCCCCTGAACAACGAAGGCGTCGCGACCAAGATGGACCAGCACGTCGCCGACGCGCTGAAGCACGGAGCCAAGCTCGTGCTGGGCGGCGAACGCGCCAAGGGCTTTCCGACGCGCCTGTACTACCACGCGACGATCCTCGACGGCGTCGACCCCAGCATGCGCGTCAGCCAGGAGGAGACGTTCGGGCCGATCGCACCGATCATCAAGTTCCGCGACGAGCAGCAGGCGCTCGCGCTGGCCAATGACTCACCGTACGGACTGCTTGGCGCCGTCTACACCAAGGACCTTTCACGCGCGCTTCGTTTCGCGGACGCGCTCGAGACGGGCTGGGTGAACATCAACGAGTCGACCAACTACTGGGAGGCGCACCTCCCGTTCGGCGGCCGCGCCGGAAAGAAGAGCGGAATCGGTCGGGTGGGCGGGCGGTTCGCCCTCGAGCAGATGACGGACCTCAAGACGATCGTGATCGAGATCTCGCCCCAGTGACAGCCAACGGAACGCCCCTGGAGGACACCATCGCCGAGGCGAGACGCGTCGCGGACGCCGCGCACGCGCAGAAGCTCGGGGTCAAGCTTCTCGGCGGCGCCGGCATCCACCTGCACTCCCCCAGCGCGCAGCACCCGCCGCTCAAAAGGAAGTACGGCGACCTCGACTACGTCATCTCGACCAAGGATCGCAAGCGGGCGCTTGCGTTCTTTCCGGCGCTGGGCTATGAGGCGAACGACCGCTTCAACCTGATGCAGGGCGACCGGCGACTTTACTTCTACGACGGGAGCAACGGCAAGCAGGTCGACGTCTTCATCGACGAGATCCGAATGTCGCACGTGATCGACCTGCGCGGCAGGCTCAGCCACGAGGGGCCATGCGCAAGCCCGGCCGACCTGCTTCTCAGCAAGATGCAGATCTACGAGGTCAACCGCAAAGATCTGGTCGATCTGACCGCCCTGCTCCTCGACCATCCGATCAAACCTCAGGACGACGAGGCCATCGACCCGACCTATGTCGCCAGGCTCGCGGCGGAGGACTGGGGCATGTACCGCACGCTGCAGATCAACATCGGCAAGCTGCGCCACACCGTGGACGAGCTCGACGTCGACCGAGAGCTGGTGAAGTCGCGCCTGGATGAGCTCTGGGAGGCGGTCGACGCCCAGGCCAAGCCCCTGAAGTGGCGGATGCGCGCGCAGGTCGGCGACCGCATGCGCTGGTACGAGCTGCCCGAAGAAGTCCGGTCGCCCTACCAACCGGAATGACACTGCCGGCGCACGCGCGATGCGTGGTCATCGGCTGCGGCATCGTCGGCAACAGCCTCGCCTACCACCTGACGCGGCTGGGCTGGCGTGACGTGGTCCTGCTCGACAAGGGCCCGCTGCCGAACCCCGGCGGATCGACCGGCCACGCCTCCAACTTCATTTACCTGGTCGATCACTCGAAGGAGATGACCGCTCTGACGATGGACAGCGTCAACCAGTACAAGGAGCTGGGTGTGTTCATTCAGTCGGGCGGCATCGAGGTTGCGCGGACCAAGGAGCGGATGCAGGAGCTCTCGCGGCGCATGGCGTCGGCCGTGTCGTGGGGCATCGAGCCCACCGCTCTCCTCTCCCCGGCGGAGGTGAAGAAGCTCGTGCCATACATCGACGAGACGGTGATCCTTGGCGGCTTCTACACACCCGGGGTCGGCGTGGTCGACTCGCTACGCGCGGGCACGCTGATGCGCGAACAGGCGCAGGCCGCGGGCGCGCTTCAGGTGGCCCCGAAAACGGAGGTCCTCGGCATCGAGGTCGAATCCGGGCGGGTCCGCCGCGTGCGCACAACCGAGGGCGAGATCGAAGCTGAGACTGTGGTCATCACGTGCGGCGTCTGGAGCCCGCGCGTCGCCCATATGGCCGGAGCGCGCATCCCCCTGACCCCGGCCGTGCACCAGATGATCGACATCGGGCCGGTCCCGCGTTTTCGTGGCGCGAAGTCGGACATCGAGCACCCGATCGTGCGGGACATGGACACGAACATGTACGAGCGCCAGGCGGGCGGCGACCTGGAGATCGGCTCCTACGCGCACCGCCCGATTCTTTACGACCCGGAGGACTTGCCGCCGGTCGAGCAGGCCGCGCTCTCGCCGACCGAGTTCCCCTTTACGCAGGGCGATTTCGAGGAGCAGATGCAGCACGCGCTGGAGCTGATGCCGGAGATCGTGGGCGACGAGTCCGTCGGCGTGAAGTACGCCATCAACGGAATCCTTTCGCTCACCCCGGACGGCATGCCGGTGCTGGGCGAATCGCCTGATGTCAAGGGTCTGTGGGCCGCCGCGGCGGTGTGGGTGAAGGAGGGGCCCGGCACAGGCAAGTCTGTCGCCGAGTGGATGATTCACGGGGAATCGGAGATCGACCTCCACTCCTCGGATATCGCCCGCTTCCATGAACATCAAAAGACACGCACGCATGTGCGAGCGCGAGCAGCCGAAGGCTTCAACAAGACCTACGGCATCGTTCATCCCAGCGAGCAGTGGGCCTCCAACCGCAACATCCGCCTCGCGCCATTCCATGTGCGCGAGCGCGAGCTCGGTGCGGTGTTCTTCGAGGCTGCCGGCTGGGAGCGGCCGCAGTGGTACGAGTCGAACGCGCCGCTGCTCGAGGAGTTCGGGGACCGGATCAATCGCCGGACCGCCGAATGGGAGTCGCGCTGGTGGTCGCCCATCATCAACGCCGAGCACCTTGCGATGCGCGATCGCGCGGGGCTGTTCGACCTGTCAGCGTTCACGATCTTCGACATCATCGGTGCAGGCGCGCTGGCGTCAGTGCAATGCGCCGCGCTGCGCCAAACCGACGTGCCGGCGGGCCGGGTGGTGTACACGCCGGTGCTCAGCCAGAGCGGCGGGTTCAAATCGGACCTGACGATCATGCGTCTGGGGGACGAGCACTTCAGGGTCGTGACCGGCGGCGCCGCCGGCATGTCGGACAAGAAGTGGTTCCGCGACCAGCTCGTGCGCGGCGCGAAGCTCGTGGACATGACGTCGTCCATGACGACGATCGGCCTGTGGGGCCCGCGAGCACGCGACATCCTGGCGAGCACCACGTCGGACGACGTCTCGAACGAGGCTTTCAAGTTCGGCACCTGCCGCACGATCGAGATCGGCACCCTGCGAGTCCTGGCGTCGCGCATCTCTTATGTGGGCGACCTCGGCTGGGAGATCTACGTCCCGATCGAGCAGGGGCTGAAGCTGTGGGACACGCTGTGGGAAGCCGGACGTCCGCACGGGCTGGCCGCGTGTGGAATCGGGGTGTACGGGACGACCGGCAGGCTGGAGAAATGCTATCGCGCGCACGGCAACGAGCTGGAGACCGAGTACAACGTCATCGAGGCCGGGATGGCCGCGCCGCGCGTGAAGGAAGAGGACTTCGTCGTCAAGGCCGCCCACCTGCGACACCGAGAAGAGGAACCGGCCGCGATCCTGTGCACACTCACCGTCGACGACCATCGATCGAGGGACGGGGAGAAGCGCTTCATGCTCGGCCGTGAGCCGATCCTGACCCGGGACGGCCAGCGGATAGTGGACCGTCGGGGGCGGGGCTCTTACGTCACCAGCGCAGGGGCAGGACCGTCGGTCGGCAAGCACATCCTCATGGCTTACCTCACGCCCGAGGAGGCGGTGCCGGGCAATCAGCTCCTCGTCGAATACATGGGAGAGCGGTACCCGGTGAGCGTGGCGGTGGCCGGCGCGACGCCCCTGTTCGACCCCGAGAACACGCGCATTCGGGCATAAGGCGTGCGGATCGCGGCCTGCATCAAGCGAGTCCCGATCACCGGTGGGCGCATCCTGTTGACCGAGGACGCGCGTGCGATCAACACGCAGCACCTGGGCTTCACGATGAGCCCGCACGAGGAGTGCGGCGTGGAGGAGGCGGTCCGACTGATCGAGGCGAACAAGGGCGACTCGGTCGTCCTGACCCTCGGCCCGCCCGAGGCGGTAGACCAGCTGCGGGACGCCATGGCTCTCGGCATCGACCGCGCGATCCACCTGCAAACCGACGGCCAGGAATGGGACGGCGAGTCGACCGCTTCCGCCCTGCTCGAAGCGATTCGGGCGGACGAAGCCGCGAACGGTCCGTTCGACATCATCTTCTTCGGCAATGAGTCGGCCGACTCGGGCGGCTTCCAGGTCGGGATTCGCGTCGCGTACGGGCTCGGCCGGCCGTGCGTCACAGGTCTCAAGAAGGTCACCCTCGAGGGCTCCTCCGTGCGGTGCGAGCAAGAGGTCGACGGCGGGCGTGACGTCTACGTCGTGCCGCTGCCTGCGGTGCTGACTGTCAAGGAAGGGCTGAACCTCCCACGCTATCCCTCGGTGCCGGGCAAGATGCGCGCCCGCAGCAAGCCGGTCGCGGTCAGCGATCCGTCGCGGCCGGCACCGCGACTCGAGCTCGTGACGCTCGCGGTTCCGGCGGGTCAGGGCCGGCGCGCCGAGTCGCTCGGCAGCGGCGTGACCGCAGCACCCGCGGTGGTCGAGGTGCTGCGCAAGGCTGGCGTTCTGTGACAGTCCTGGTCTTGATGGAGGGCAGCGACGCCTCGCGGCAGGCGCTCACCCTCGCGCGCAAGTTCGGAGATCCGCGGGCGCTGCGGATGGACGCGATTCAGCCCTTCGCTCCGGAGGCCATCGCTGCCGCGCTTGCCCATGCGGCGGACGAGCTGAACGCCTCCGCCGTGTTCGCCGCGGGCACCGAGCGCGGCAATGAGGTGATGGCAAGGTTGGCTGCACGCACTCGACTGCCGTTCGCCGCCAACTGCATCGCAGCGACACCCGGCGATCCGGTCGCGGTCACGCGTGTGCGTTGGGGCGGCAGCCTCCTCGAAGAAGCGCGTCTGCACGGCCCTCGGTCTCTGATCACGGTTGCCCCCCACACTGTCCCCGCCGATTCGGGTCCCGCACCCGCGGAAATGGAGATCGGCCCTCCGGCTGCAGCAGACCTGCTGGTGCAGGTTTCCGGCCACGTCGCGCCCGCGAACGGAGGCGTCTCTCTGGCGACGGCCAAGGTTGTGGTCAGCGGCGGCCGAGGCGTGGGTTCGAAGGAAGGCTTTGCGATCATCGAAGAGCTCGCCGGCCTGCTTGGCGCGGCGGTCGGCTGCTCGCGTGCGGTGACCAGCGCCGGATGGAGACCGCACACGGACCAGGTCGGCCAGACGGGAACCAAGGTCGCGCCGGAGGTCTACATCGCGTGCGGCATCTCGGGAGCGACCCAGCACATGGCCGGCTTGAAGGGCGCCAAACGAATCGTCGCCATCAACTCGGATCCGCAGGCGCCGCTGATGCTGAACGCCGACTACACCGTGACCGGCGACCTCAAAGAGATCGTGCCGGCCATCTCCGCCGAGGTCCGCAAGCACAGGTGATCGTCATCCAGGCCATGGCCCTCGCGATCGCGCTCGTGCTCCTCGGCGCCCTGTTCACGCGGCGGGCGTGGTCCCTCTACCGACTGCTGCGCTCCGGCAAGCCTGTTGCGCGATTCGACAATGTGCCCGCCCGTGCTCGGGCTGAGGCGACCGTCGTGATCGGCCAGAGCAAGCTGCTGCAGCGTCTGCTGCCTGGCCTGATGCACGCGGCCATCTTCTGGGGATTCCTGGTCCTCTTGCCCACGATCGTCATCGCCATGATCGGCGCGGTCGACGCACATTCGACCTTGCCATGGCTCGGTGCGCAGGGTTGGTACGCGCTGGTGGTCGACGTGTTCGCCGTGCTCGTGCTCATGGGCGTGATCACGGCTTTCGTCATCCGCAAGATCCAGAGGCCGGCTCGCTTCCAGGGCAGCCACCTCGGCGAGGCGGACCTCATCCTTGCCCTGATCGCGGGGATCGTCTGCACGCTGCTTCTATGGCATGCGTCGCAGATCGCGCTGCGCCTCAACGATTACCCGGCGCAGTGGGCGCCCATTTCCAGCGCTCTGTCGCACCTGGTGGCTCCAGCTGCCCCGGCGCTCGAGCGTGTCGCGGTGTGGACGCACGTCTTGATCATCCTTTCCTTTCTCGTCTACCTCCCGTACTCGAAGCATCTCCACATCCTGGTCGCGGCCATCAACGTGTATTTCGGAAGGACGCGCTCACGCGGCCGAATCGAGCCGATCGATTTCGAAGAGCCCGAGGCTGAAGTCCGTTTCGGCTCTGCTCGGGCGGCGGACATGACGTGGAAGCAGATGCTCGACACCATGTCGTGCACGGAGTGCGGGCGCTGCCAGGACGTGTGCCCGGCCTACGCGACCGGCAAAGCCCTCTCGCCGAAGCTCCTGATCATGGCGATGAGAGACCATCTCGTCAGCGGTGCGACCACGGCGATCGTGCCGAACGCAGTGTCCGACGACATCGTGTGGGACTGCGTCACCTGCGGCGCGTGCGTGCGGGAGTGCCCGGTCGGCATCGAGCACATCGACCACGTGATCGACCTGCGCCGCAACCTGGTCATGGTCGAGTCGCGTTTTCCGGAAGAGGCGGGCACGATGCTGCGCGACGTCGATCGCACGTCGAACCCCTGGGGCAAACCGCAGGCCGATCGCCTGCAGTGGGCCGAAGGCCTGGGCGTCCGGGTTCTGCAGCCGGGAGAACGCCCGCCCGAAGTCCTCTTCTGGGTCGGCTGCGCGCCGGCGTTCGATGAGCGCGCCCGCAGGGCCGCGATCTCGACCGCGAAGCTGCTGCAGATGGCGGGGGTCGATTTCGCGATCCTGGGACAGCGTGAGAGCTGCACCGGTGATCCGGCACGGCGCATGGGCGACGAATACACGTTTCAGAGGCTGGCGGGCGAAAACGTCGCGACGCTGAACGGCGCGGGCGTGAAGACGATCGTCACGACCTGCCCGCACTGCTTCAACACGCTGGGCAATGAATACTCGGACTTTGGCGGCACGTACGAGGTCGTGCATCACACGCAGTTTCTCGCCGACCTGGTTCATCAGGGCAAGCTCTCGCCGATGCCGAGCGAGCGGACCATCACCTATCACGATTCGTGCTACCTCGCCCGCCACAACGATGTGCGTGAGGCGCCACGCGAGCTGGTGTCCGCCATCGGCCAGGCCGTCGAGATGCCGCGCAACCGGGAGAGAACCTTTTGCTGCGGCGCCGGTGGGGCGCGCATGTGGATGGAGGAGAAGCGCGGCCGGCCGATCAACCAGGAGCGGGTGCGCGAGGCCGTGGAGACCGGTGCGGAGACACTCGCGGTGGCGTGTCCGTTCTGCACAGTGATGCTCGACGACGGGGTGCGCGAGACCGGCTCGAAGATGCAGGTCTTCGACCTGGCGACGCTGCTCGCGGAGGCGGTGGAGCGGCGGCGGGCGATGGCGACCTGATCACGCAGTCAGTGGGCTTGGCGGTTCAGGCGCGCAGGGAAAAGAGGACTGGGAAGAGGGAGACGGGGGGCCGGCCTGGCGGGTAAAGGTGCCGCCCGGTGGGGTAAATTTTGGTCTCCTGTCTTGACAATGCAAACGATTGTTTGTATACTCTGTTCATGATCCTCGCGGAGCGTCTAAGCGCCGACGACCACGTGGCCCGCGAGCTGATCGAGACCGAGCACCTGATCGGCCTGCTCCAGCTCAAGGCAAGTCGCCTTGCGGCTGAGCTCTCCAGGACCAAGCTCTGGGATCAACACGGCTACAACAACGCAGGTGACTGGATGCGCTTCAATTGCTATGTCACCAACACCGTGGCCTGGGACCGGATCCTGGTCGGCGAGAAGCTCGATCGGATGCCAGAGTCGGAGCAGGCGGTCTACGACGGAGAGATCGGCTACGCCCACCTGAAAGTTATGGCGAGGACCGCCGATGTCGTCGGCAACGCATTCGATGAGTCCAAGCTGCTGCCGCTGGCCAAGGAGACCTCTCCGGGCAAGTTCTATTACAAGAGCCTCCACTACCGGCACTCGGTCGACGCGAGGTCGTATTCCAACGAACAGGCGGAGCTGGCGGAGAACCGCCGGCTCTCCTTGAGCACGGCTGAAGACGGCTGCCTGCTCATCAGCGGAGTCCTTGACCCCGTCGGCGGAGCTGCGGTGCGCACTGCTTTGGAGCCGCTGGCGCGCAGGTCTGGCGTCGCCGACGATCGCGGGCTCGAGCAGCGCTACGCGGACGCTTTGGTCGAGCTCGCGCACGGCGGCAAGCCGGCCAACCTGCACGTCACCGCCACCGTCGAGACCTTGAAGGGCCTGGCGGGCGCGGCCGGTGGAGAGATGGAGTTCTCGCTTCCTGTTTCGTCCACCACCATCGAGCGTATGGCGTGCGACTGCAGCGTGACGCGGGTTTTGCTGAGCCAGGAGTCGGTGGTGATCGACCTTGGTCGCTCCAAGCGGGTGATCTCGGGACCCGCGATGCGAGCACTCAAGTCACGCGATGGGCATTGCCGGTGGCCGGGATGTGAGCGGCCGGCCTCCTGGTGCGATGGGCATCACGTCGTCCACTGGATACGCGGCGGCGAGACCGATCTGGACAACCTCGTCCTGCTCTGTCACCGGCATCACTGGAAGGTCCACGAAGGCGGATGGCAGCTGGTCAAGACGGCTGACGGACCACTGGTTCCGATCGCGCCGACGATCACCTTCGGGCAGGCACGCGGACCCGATTAGAAGCTAGGCGACTCGGAACAGGACCCGGTTGGCCGACGGATCGGCGGCGGCGAGACCATCAGCCTCCTCGACGACCTCGACGCCGCCATGCTCGAGGCGCTCGACGACATCATTCAGGTCACCCTTCGCGGGCAGCTCGATCGTGTAGCGCCGCAGGCCGGCCGATCCGGCGGGCGCGGGCGGCGCACCTTCGCCGGCCCATGTGTTCAAGCCCACGTGATGGTGGTAGCCCCCGGCTGACACGAAGCCGACGCCCGGCACGTGACCCATCACGTCGAAGCCGACAAGGTCGTGGTAGAAGCGCAGGGCATCTTCGACGTCGGCCACGTGAAGATGGATGTGGCCCATCTTCGTCCCGGCCGGCATGGGTTCGTCGAGACGGTCGTCCTCGCGGAGGTGGCTGAACAGTTCTTCGAGGTCGATCGGGTCGCGGCCTGATCGCGGCCGCCCCTCCTTGTCGTACGTGGCGAACGTGCCGTTCGCGAAGCCCATCGTCCCGTCCTCCGGCGACTCGGTGTAGATCTCGATGCCGTTGCCGTCGGGATCCCAGAGGTAGTTGGCCTTGGTCATGACGTGGTCGGTCGGGTACTGGTCCCATCGCATATGGCCGAGCCGGGCGACCACCCGTGCCAGCTCCCGCCTGTCCGGCACCACGATGGCGAGGTGGTACAGGCCTGAGGTCCTGGGCACCACCGGCCGCTCCGCGTCTGGGTACAGGACGACAAGCTCGCGTCCTGCCGCTCCAAGCCGGATCTCCGGTCCCTCTGAGTCGAGCGGCTCCAGCCCGACGTAGTCACGGTAGAACCGAAGCGCACGGTCTCCGTCGGTGACGGCAAGCTCGACCGCTCCCACCCCGGTTTTGGCCGCGATCGACTGTGTCTTCATCAAAGGATTGGTACCCAGCCGAGACGCGAACTATTCAGAGCCTGCTAGCTGAGGCCTACGATCTCGCCCTCCTCGTCGATATCGATGCTGGCCGCGATCGGCGTGGTCGGCAGCCCGGGCATGGTGCGCATCTCGCCGCATATCGGGTAGATGAACCCTGCCCCGACCGAGGCGCGCACCTCACGCACCGGCAGCACCCAGCCCGTAGGCGCGCCCTTCAGCTTCGGGTCCGACGAGATGGACAGATGCGTCTTCGCGATGCAGACGGGCAGCCGGCCGAACCCGCTCGCCTCGTACGCGTCCAGCTGCTTGGCCGCGGGGGGGTCGTACTCGACGCCACGGGCGCCGTAGATTCGAAGCGCAATCGTCTCGATCTTCTCGCGCAGCGTCGCGGCATCGGGATAGAGGAGCTGGAACACGCTTGGCTCGTCCGCCGCCTCCGCCACCATCTCCGCCAGCTCGGTCGCACCGGCGCCGCCTTCGGCGAAGTTGTTGCACACCGCCGAACGCACGCCCAGGTGCTCAGCCAGCTCGCGGATCGCGCGGTGCTCCGATGGATGGTCGTCGGGAAACGCGTTGATCGCAACCACCGGCGTAACGCCGTGGATCTGGATGTTTTCCACCTGTTTGCGCAAATTTGCCGCGCCGGCGAGCACGTCGTCGGGATTCTCCCGGATGAGATCCGGCGGCAGGGGTCGGCCCGCCACGACCCTGTACTTGCCGGAGTGAACCTTGAGCGCGCGCACGGTGGCCACGATGACAGCGGCATCGGGCGCGAGGCCCGACGTGCGGCATTTGATGTTGAAGAAGCGCTCCGCACCCATATCGGCGCCGAAGCCGGCCTCCGTGACGAGGAAGTCACCACAGTGGATGCCGATCATGTCGGCGAGCACCGACGACGCGCCGTTGGCGATGTTGCCGAAAGGTCCGGCGTGCACGAGAACCGGCGTGTTCTCGAGGGTCTGCAGCAGGTTGGGCTTGATCGCGTCGAGCATGATCACCGTCATCGCGCCGCCCGCGTGGAGGAAATCCGCGGTGATCGGCTGGCCGTCGCGCGCGAGGCCGATGACCATCCTGCCGAGCCGTTGGCGCAGATCCTGGAGCGACGTTGACAGTGCCAGCACAGCCATGACTTCAGAGGCCGCGGTGATATCGAAGCCCGTCTGGCGCGTCACGCCATCCTCAGGCGCGCCGAGGCCGACAACCACGCTGCGCAGCACGCGGTCGCTGACGTCGAGCACACGCCGCCACGTGATGCTGTGCAGGTCGATCGGGAAGTCGCGCAGGCTGTGGTGGATGTAGTTGTCGATCATCGCGGCGAGCAGGTTGTGCGCTGCGGTGACGGCGTGGAAGTCGCCTGTCAGGTGAAGGTTGAGGCGCTCCATCGGGACGACCTGGCTGTAGCCGCCGCCCGCGGCGCCGCCCTTGATCCCGAACGTCGGACCCATCGAAGGCTGGCGGATGGCGACAGTGGCGCGCTTGCCGATCCGTCCGAGGGCGTCCCCGAGCCCGACGGTCGTGGTCGTCTTGCCTTCGCCGAGCGGCGTGGGCGTGATGGCTGAGACGACCACGTACTTCGCCTTCGGCCGGTCCTGCAGCTCGGCGATCGCGTCGAGCTTGATCTTCGCGACGTCGTGGCCGTAGGGCTCGAGCAGGTGAGGGTCGATGCCCATCTTGGCCGCGATTTCGGCCATGGGCAGCAGCCGCGCCTGGCGCGCGATCTGGAGGTCGGCCGGGAACTCAACCTTCAATCCACCCTCTCCTTTCAGCTGAGACGCGCGAGCATCTCCCGGCGCCACCTCTCGGTCGGCTCGATCTCGTTGAACGTGAACACGTGGAAGCCGGCGATGCGGCGCTCCGGCTGCGCCAGGTCCGGCATCAGCGCGCCGGTGAAACGGCCAGGATCGTAGCCGCCAGGACGAAACATCCGCGCCACCCAGCTCGGATGGCCGCGCAGGAAACGGGCCGCATCCGCGACGCCGATCTTTGTCGAAAGGCGCAGCAGCTTAGCCGGGTCCGCGACTCCCGCCATGCCGATATGGATCGGCAGGTCGACGCCCCGCCGCCGCACGCGGTCAACCCAGCGCTTGACCCCGTCAGGATCGAAGCTCATGTTGCTGACGATGTAGGTCGCCAGCCGTCGCTTGTCCCACATCGCCTGGATCGTGACGTCATCGTGAATGAACGGGTGGCTCTCGGGGTAGCCCGTCACGCCGATCTCGGTCAGGCCGTGATCCGGCGGCAGCGCGCTCAAGAGAGAGACCGAGTCGGGAAAAAGACCGGCGGGTTCGCGCGCGTCGCCTGCGACGACGAACACGTTGCGGATCCCCGCCGCTTGAAGCGCCTCGATGATCTGGCCCACCTCGACGTGATCGCGAATCAGGCGCGCAGACAGGTGCGGCACAACGCGATAGCCGAGCTGCGCCAGGCTAACGGCGAGGCGGATCGTGGTCGGCATGCCACGCCGGGGCGAGGCGGTGACCGTGATCGTGACCTCAGGGGGGACGTTGGTGGCGACCCGCTCCAGTACGTCGTCGGTCGGGAAGATCTCGTAGCGGGGCGTGCGAAGGAACGCGGCCAGTGCTTGCCCCACACTCTGCGCGCCGAGCGGCCTCACCATCCGACTACGCGAGCACTCTACGCTACGGTCGCGCTCTGCGCAACGGAAGGACGCTAGAAGGGTCGAGGCGCAAGCAGGATCGTGTTGCGGTCGAGCGGCGTGCCCGAGCGCACACCGTCGAAGCCAACGTACTGCGCGTTGCCCGCGAGCTCCCGGTGCAAGCCCGCCAGCCCCTCCCCGTCGTGGTCCAGCATGGTGCAGGCGATCGCCAGATGGCCGGCACGAGTCCCGAAAAGCTCGACCAGGCGAGCCTGGCAGGGCCAGTCGACCAGGGAGCCGGTCGTCACCTCCCAGAAGCCTCGACCCCCTGCCGGATCGACTCGCGGGGTGATCCGGTTGGCGTGGATGTGGCCGTTCAACCACAACACGACGTTGCCAAAGCGCAGCAGCAGGGCGAGGAGTGCGTCAGCTCGTTTTTCGCCTCGCGGGTTCGACATCGTGTCGTAGCCGTGATGCGAGAGGACGACGACGTAGCGGTCGGCATTACGCGTCCGGACGGTGGAGCCGTCCCGCGTCTGGAACGACGAATGGACCTCCTCGAGCCGTCGCTCCAGCCAGTGCAGCTGGGTCGCGTCGATGCTTCCGTCCGCGCCGCCCGCGTCGCAAACCGTGTCCAGCGTGATGAAGCGAACGATGCCTTCGTCATGCGCGTAGTACGCGGTGCCCTCGCCCGTGTTGCCATCCGTGAAGCCATGGGCGCCGCTCCGCACATGGGCGTCGACAAACTCGGCGCGCGAGACCGGCCGCCGCTCTGGGTCGGGTTGCACCTCGACGGAGGCCCCGTCCGCGAATCGCTCCGGATGGTCGATGAAGGTATCGATCGCCTGGTCAGGATCCAGGCCCGGCGGCGGCTCGATCGCCTTGCGTGATCCCGTCATTGCCGCAGCCAGCGCCGGGGTCACGACGCCAACTCCCTGGCACGCCTCCTCGTGGTTGCCGTAGCAGCCCAGCCAAGCGATACGCAGACCCTCCGACCGAAACGGCTCCATGGCCTGCTCGATCAGGCCGGGTCGTCGCGGAAAACCCAGCGCGCTCTGGAACATATCGCCGTGCGGCGGCCCATCGGGCTTCCAGTAGATCTCGCCCGGCCAGTCCGCCCGTTGCACGCCGTCGTAGCCGGGGAGGCCCGAGTCGGGGCGGACCAGTCCGCCCTCGAACAGCGCCAGAAAGTTGGTCAGCTCGTTGCGCTGCGTGTTGTCGATCGCATCGCCCGTCATCACCGCAAGCGCGACGGCGGCACCCGTCACAGGCGCCGCTTCGACGTGATTGACCGTGCGCACCATGGCCGCGATCGCGTGCGCGTTCAACGTTTCTTGCGGTCGCTGCATGGTGATCAGCTCGCGAAACCGAGGATCCTGTGAGTAGCGGTTGACCCACTCGAACCGAGCCGGCGATTGAGCGTCGGTCACATGCAGGTCCGTGATGTGGGCGATGCAAGCGATCGTGGGGCCCTCGGTCTCCAGGTCCCCTCCCGGCGAGTCGACAAGTTCGGTCCGCACCACGTGAGGCTCGCCTTCGAGCTCCTCCACCGCCCGATAAGCGGCCCGCGAACCGGTACGCAAGACCGGCCCTGCGCCAAGGCGCGTTTCGGTTGTCAGGACCGAGCGCGCCGGGGACTTCACGAAGCGGTGGGGGCGGGTTCTTCCCTCTGGATCAGAACCGGGTCGGTGCGCAGCGCCAGCCGCACTCTCGTCCCGGCGGGATGCTGTGACGCAGACGATGTCGGCAGCTGCGCAAGGACGGTCGTGTCGCCGAGATCGACGGTCACGCGGCTCACGGCGCCCAGGAACGCGACGGCGATGACGGTTCCGACCAGCGGTCCTTCGTCCGTCCCGCCGTTGCCATCGATGGACACGGCTTCCGGGCGAATCAACGCGATCGCGGGCCCGTCCGAAACATCGGGTTGCACAAGCGGGATGCTCGTCCCGCGGACCTCGACGGAGCCGCCACGGACCGTGCCCTGCATGCGGTTAGTCAAGCCGACGAAGTCGGCGACGAACGGCGTTGCCGGACGCGAATACACGAGCGTCGGCGGGCCCAGCTGCTCCAGCTTGCCGGACTGCATGACGCCGACGCGGTCGGCGATCGCGAGCGCCTCCTCCTGGTCGTGGGTGACGAACAGCGTCGTGATCCCGACCTCGAGCTGGACACGCCGGATCTCGTCGCGCAAACGCGAACGGACCTTCGCGTCCAACGCCGAAAGAGGCTCGTCGAGAAGCAGCACCTGCGGCTGGATCGCCAGCGCGCGTGCGAGCGCGACGCGCTGCTGCTGGCCGCCTGACATCTGGCTGGCGTAACGGTTGGCGAACCGCGCGAGGCCGACCAGGTCGAGCATGTCGAGCGCTCGCTTCTTCCGCTCCACGGCGCTGACGTGACGCATCTGAAGGCCAAACGCCACGTTTTCCCACGCGACCATGTGCGGGAACAGCGAATACGCCTGGAAGACCATGCCGATGTTGCGCCGGTTGGCCGGCAATCCCGTCACGTCGTTGCCGGCGATCACGATCCGGCCGCCGTCCGCTTCCTCGAGGCCGGCGAGCAAACGCAGGGCTGTCGTCTTGCCGCAGCCCGACGGCCCGAGCAACGCGACCAGCTCGCCCGGCGCAAGCGTCAGGGAAAGGCCGTCGAGCGCGGTCACCGTGCCGTAACGGCGGACGAGATTCTCGAGCCTGACCTCAACCCCGGATCGGTCTGTCATTTCTGCGACGAGACCGCGGGGCTCGCCAGCATGGCGACGGGGTCGCGATGCATGCGGCGCGGACGGGCGCCGATGAAGGCGAGGACCACCAGAAGGACGAAGGCGAAGAGCAACGACGCGACAGCCACCGCGATCGACACGCCGGCGTTGGCGCGGCCGAGGTGGACGAGCTCGACCTGCAGGTTGTTGTAGAGAAGGTTGTTGGCGATCGTGTACTCGCCCAGGACGAGCGCCACGGAGAGCAGCGTCGCATTCAGGATTGCGTTCGAGATGTTGGGCACGATGATCCTCCACATCACGTCCAGCCAGTTGGCGCCAAGGCTGCGCGCCGCTTCGGACAGGGTCTTGACGTCGATCCCGCCCAGGCCCGCGTCGAGCGCCCGGTAGCAGTAAGGAAGGACCAGGACGACGTAAGCGAGGGCGAGCGTCAGGATCGAATCGCTGACGTTGGTGCCCAGCCAGATGTACATGGGGAAAAGCCCCACGACCAGGACGATTGCCGGAATCGTCAGAGGAAGCAGGCAGACGAATTCGACGATTCGGCTCAGTCGAGGCAGCTTGAGCCTCACCCACACCATGGTCGGCACGAGCAGCACCAGCATCACCACCGAGGTGATCGCGGCGAGCTCGAGCGAAGCGACGATGGCCTGGACCATGTCGGGATAGGCCAAGATCTCCTTCCAGTACTCGAGCGTCCGCTGACCTGAGTTGCCCCGGGTGGAGAACTCGACCATCGCGCCGATGGGCACCAGGAAGAACACCGCCGCTGCGACGAATACGACTGTCCGGAACACCTGGAGCTTGAGCCGGCGCGTGCCGTGGATGCTTCTGGCCGCTACAGCCATCGGGACGTCCTGCGCTGCAGCAGCGAGTACAGCACCGTGACCAGGGTGACGATCACGATCATCTCGACCGCGATCGCCTTGGCGAATCCGGGCTCGAACGCCCCCACCTCGCTGCTCAACGCGCCGCCGATCTGCTGCGAGAGCATCGGCTGGCCCTGGTTGATCAGCGCATTCGCCGTCGCGTAGGCGGAAAAGGCGTTGGCGAAGAGCAGGAGCGTCGCGCCGAGAAAGGCGGGAAAAAGGAGTGGACCCGCCACATGCCGCCAGTAGTGCCATGTGTTTCCGCCGAGGCTCTCCGTGGCTTCGCGCCACTGAGGCTTGATCCCGTCGAGAGCCGGCAGGAAGACGAGGACCATCAGCGGGATTTGAAAATAGAGGTAGACGAGACCGAGGCCGGTACGTTCAAACAACCAGATGCCGTGTGTGTAGTAATCGAAACCATGCGCCTGGGCAAACAGGTAAACGAAACCCGCGGGGCCGATGCTTGCTATGAAAGCGAAGGCGAGCGTGACGCCGCCGAACTGGGCCAGCACTCCCGACGCCGAGACGACCAGCCGCCGCAGGACGCCGTTCGGACTGCCCATGACGATCGCGTAAGACAGGAGCGCGCCGAGTATCGCACCGGCAACAGCGGTGACGGCCGAGATCACGGTGGTGTCGACCGTCGACTTGACCACGTACGAGCGCGACAGGTGCTGGTAGTTCTCGAGCGTGAAGGCCCCATCGGCGTTGACGAACGCGCCGAGGGCGATGATCGTCGACGGCAGGAGCAGGAACAGACCCGCGTAAGCCAGAAACGGGACGACGCCGATCCAATCAAGCGAAAAGCGCCGGCCGCCCGCGAGCGGGCGGCCGACGTTGGTGGCTACAGCCGGGTTGCCGGCGGCTATCAAGCGATCGCCGCGTCCCAGTTGGCGACGAGGTAGTCCTTCGCCTTGGTGGCCTGGGCGTCGCTCATGAACTTGGGCGTTCCGTTGACCGGAGGCAGCGCGGCCGCCGCGGTCTTGTCGATCTTTCCGGACTTCTCCATGGCCGCCTGGCGCACGGGCCGAGCCAGCCCCTTCAGCCAGAGGTTCTGGCCTTCGTCGGAGTAGAGGTACTCCTCCCACAGACGCGCCGCCGCGGGGTGAGGAGCGTTCTTGTTGATCGCCTGCGCGTAGTAGCCGCCGAGGATCGCGCTGCTCGGCACGAAAACCTTCCACGTCGGCACGTCCTTGCCGTGCGCGGCGGAGAGGTAGTCCCAGTCGAACACGACCGGGGTCGTGCCATTCTTCACGGTCGCGGTGGTCGCCTGCACCGGAACGAACGTGCCCGCTTTCTTCAGGTCTTTGAAAAAGCTCACGCCTTTGGAGATGTCGTCGAGCGATCCGCCATTGGCGATGCTGGCCATCATCACGCCGTTCAAGGCGGCGTTGGCCTGCTTCGGGTTTCCGTTCAACGCGACCTTGCCCTTGAAGGCCGCTCCCTTGAGGTCGTCGATCGAGGTGATGGTTGGCACCTTGGCCGAGTCATAGCCGATCGACATAAAACCGCCGTAGTCCTGAAACCACAGCCCGGTCGATTCCTTCTGGGTGTCCAGGATGTCCCCCCAGGTGGCGACCTTGTACGGCGCGAAAAGGTTCGTATTGGCCAGCGCCACCGCCATGCCGACGTCCAGCACGTCCGGGGCCCGGCTCGTGGTGCTCAGCTGCTTGACGGCGTCGACCTCATTCTGGCTGCTGCCATCAGGGTTGTCCGAGGTGATCGTGATGCCGTATTTGGCGGCAAAGGCGTCCAGGATGGCGCCGTAGTTCGCCCAGTCGCGGGGCAATGCGATGACGTTCAGCTTGCCCTCGGCTTTGGCCGCCGCGGTCAGGGCGTCCAGCCCGCCGCAGGCGGAGGCCGATGTCGCAGTCTTGACGGCCGATGCGCTGCAGGACGCTGACCCTCCCCCGGATGAGCCGCCACACGCCGCGACGAGGAGCCATGCCAGCGCGGCGACGCCGAGATGGCGCGTCAAACTACCCAACTTCATGCTTCGTTTCCCCTCTGAATACGGCCCCGGTTGCTTTCCAACCAGATAGGCAGGGCAATCATGGCTGCCGTCCGCCGATGTTGCAAGGACACGCCCACTGCGGGTCGTTGATTTCAGTTAGGCGCCGGTTAAGCCGGTCTGTCGGCTAGCTTTCAGACCGTCTCGCGCGATAGCCGAGCCGGCGCGATATGTCAGCCGCGCCCTCGCGGGTCAGGCGATCGAGGTCCGGCCGGCTTCCAGCTCGCAGCCGGTGGGATGGGCCGGAGAGGTCGAGGGCGGCCACGATCTCGCCATCCGCCCCAAAGACCGGAGCCGCGATTGCGTCCAGCCCAACCTCCAGCTCTTCGTGCGTATGGGCCACGCCTGATGCGAGCGCCGCTTCGAGCTGGGCTTCGAGCTCCGCTCGGGACGTGATGGTCTGCGGGGTCACCTGCTCCAGAGTCATGCCAAGCAGCCGCTCGCGGACCGCCGCGGGACCGAAGGCGAGTATCGCCTTGCCGCTGGCGGTGCAGTGGACCGGCGTCCGCCGTCCAAGCCAGTTGACGCTCACGACCGATGTCGATCCCGTGGCCTGCTCGATCGGGACGATCACGTCGCCGACCAGGACGTCCAGGGTGACGGTCTCCCCCGCGGCCCCGGCGAGTTGCTCGCAGACGGGCCGCGCGACGTACCGAAGGTCGAACTCCCCCGTGACAACGCTGGCCAGCTGTGGGAGGCGCCGTCCGAGGCGGTACCGGGCCGTCCGCTGGTCGCGCTCCACCAGCGAATGCCGCTCCAGCGTGCCGAGCAGGCGCAGGGCGGTCGAGCGGTGGACGCGGAGCTCGCGGGCGATGTCCGCCCCCGTGCGCCAGCCGCCCACCGCGAGAAGGTCGAGGATCGAGATCGCACGCTCGACCGAGCGGACCGCGATCTCGCGGGGCGCCTCGTTGCTCATTACGCAACATTACCGTTGCGGGTAACCCTGCCGCCACGTAAACTGTTGAGCTCTGAGCATCTGTTGGGCGATGCGCAACACATGAGCCGCCACACATGAGCCGCGAAGAAGAGATCCGCGCCGAGCTTTTCGAGCACACGCTCAACGGCCACGCGCCCGAGGTGAAAGCCCTCACGGAGGAGGGCCTGAAGCTCGGCATGGACCCCATGGACATTCTCTTCAAGGCCCTCATCCCGTCCCTGGAAGAGGTAGGCCGGCGCTTCGAAAAGGGCGACTTCTTCGTTCCCGAGATGCTGATCGCCGCCCGCGCGATGCAAGGCGCGCTGGTGATCCTGCGGCCCCTGATCGCCGAGACCGGAGCCAAGCCGGTCGGCCGCTACGTGATCGGAACGGTGAAGGGCGACATCCACGACATCGGCAAGAACCTCTGCGTGATCATGCTCGAGGGCGCCGGATTCGAGGTGTTCGACCTGGGCGTGAACACCCCGCCCGAAAAGTTCGTCGACGCGGTCAAGCAACACGAGCCGGACATCGTCGGCTTCTCGGCCTTCCTCACCACGACCATGCCGATGTTCAAGGCCAACATCGACGCCCTCACCAAGGCGGGATTGCGCGACAAGGTCCACATCGCCGTCGGCGGAGCGCCGGTGACCCAGGAATACGCGAGGCACGTCGGAGCGGACAGCTACGCGCCGGACGCCTCGATGGCGACGCGGATGGCCAAGGAGCTGGTCGGCGATCGAAGTGGCAGTTCGCAGGGCGCGCAGGCGCTCGAGCAGGCCGTGATGAAGATCGACGAGACCCTCCGCAAGGGTTAGTGGAAACCCGTCTCTTCTCGCGAGGTCGCGAGGTGGTCATCTCGGGCGACAGCCCATTCGTGATCGTCGGCGAGCGCATCAACCCGACCGGGCGCAAGGTGCTCGCCGCCGAGATGAAGCAAGGCATCATGGACCGCGTTCGCTCGGACGCGGAGGCGCAGGCCGGAGCGGGCGCCCACATGCTCGACGTGAACGCCGGCATCCCGGCCGTCGACGAACCCGCGCTTCTTGTCGCGGCGATCAAGGCCGTGATGGACGTGACAAACCTGCCCATCTGCATCGACTCGTCGATCATCGAGGCGCTCGAGGCGGGACTCAGCGCGTACCAGGGGAAAGCGCTCGTCAACTCGGTCACCGCGGAGGAGGAGCGAATGGAGCGCATCCTTCCGCTGGTCAAAAAGCACGGCGCCGCGGTGATCGGGATGGCCAACGACGAGACCGGCATCACGATGGTGCCCTCGGAGCGGCTTGCGCTCGCGCGCCGGATCATCGAACGCGCGGCCGACCACGGCATCCCGCAGGAGGACGTGATCATCGACCCCATCGCGATGACTGTCGCGGCGGACCCGACGTGCGGCCTGATCACGCTCGAGACCATGCGGCTCATCCGTGACGAGCTCGGCAACAACATGACGTGCGGCGCATCCAACGTTTCGTTCGGGCTGCCCGACCGCGCGGCGGTCAACGCGGCGTTTCTTCCCCTGGCGATGCATGCCGGCCTGACATGCGCGATCACCAACCCGCTCGAGCCTCAGATCAGACGTGCGGTGCTGGCCGGGGACCTTCTCCTAGGACATGACGAGTACGCGATGCGATGGATCTCGACGTACCGAGCGGATCTCGCCCGAGCCGGCCAGTGATCCAGCGCAAGCTCGAGGTCACCTACCTGCCTTTTGAGCGCACCACGCGAGTGCCGTCCGGCACCACGCTGTTCAGCGCGGCGCACTGGATCGGCCTCCCCATCGACTCGACGTGCGGCGGGCGGGGGACCTGCGGCAAGTGCAAGGTTCGGGTCATCACGGGAAGGCAGGACGCCGAGACTGCGGATCACCGCCAGCTGCGTCCGGCGGAGCTCGCGGAGGGTTGGCGCCTCTCGTGCCAGGCGCACGTGTACGAGGACATGACGTGCGAGGTGCCGCAGCTGCTGCGCGTCCCGAAAGCGGCGACCATGGGGCTGGGGCGGCTGGTCATCCTCGACCCGAACGTCCGAAAGGTCTACCTCGAGCTCGCCGAGCCGTCGATGGAGGACCAGCGCAGCGATGTCGCGCGGCTCAAGGATGCGCTGACCGCAGAGGGGCACGGCATGGTGGCCGGCGTATCGGTCCTGCGCACACTCCCATCGGTCTTTCGCGAGGCTGGCTTTCGCGTCACGGCCGTCCTCTCAGGCGAGCAGCTCGTCGCGGTCGAGCCGGGCGATACAACCGGCGATTGCTATGGAGTCGCGTTCGACGTTGGCACGACCACCCTCGTCGGGACGCTGATGAACCTCCGCACGGGCATGGCGGCGTCAGTGCTCTCGACGCTCAACGGCCAGGCCCCCTTTGGCGCCGACGTGATCTCGCGCATCAGCCACGGCATGGCGGGGCGGGAGGCGATCCAGGAACTCCAGGCCGCGGTGATCGCAACCATGAATTCGATCCTCGCCGAGCTCTACCGCGAGACCGGCGTGACGCCCGAACAGACATACGAGGCCGTGGTCGTCGGCAACGTCACGATGCTTCACCTCCTCTTCGGTATCGATCCGACTCCGCTTGCGATGGCGCCGTTCACTCCCGCCTTCATGGACCAGCTCATGGTCGAGGCGGGCGAGGTCGGGCTGCAGATTCATCCGCACGGCTATATCCAGACGCTGCCCGCGCTGGGCGCGTATGTCGGCGCCGACATCGTGGCCGGCGTGCTCGCGACGGGCGTCGTACGCGAAGACCGCCTCCGTGTCTTCGTCGACGTGGGCACCAACGGCGAGATCGTGCTGGGCAGCGCGCAGCGCGCGCTCGCGACCGCGGCACCGGCAGGGCCCGCGTTCGAAGGCAGCCAGATCAAGTGCGGCATGCGCGCGACGGTTGGAGCCATCGAAGGCGTGCAGCTCGGGGAAACAGTCGAGCTCCAGATCATCGGCGGCGACATGCGCGCGGAGGGCATCTGCGGGTCGGGCCTCGTCGACGCCGTGGCGCAGCTGCTGCTGGCAGGCCTGCTCGATTACTCGGGGCGTTTCAAGAAGCCCGAGGACGTGCCCGACCATCCCCTTCGCGACCGGCTGATCGACGTCGACGGGATGAGAGCCTTCCTGCTCGCCGACGGCGTCTACCTCACCCAGCGCGATATCCGCGAGCTGCAGTTCGCCAAGGGATCGATCGCGACCGGGATCAAGGTGTTGATGGACATACTCGGCGTGAGCGCGGATGACCTGGACGAAGTACTCCTCGGGGGCTCGTTCGGGTCATACCTGAATCCGGAGAGCGCAAAGATCATCGGCCTGGTGCCGCCTGTCGACGTCGATCGAATCATCGCCGTGGGTAACTCCGCCGGCGAGGGCGCAAAGATCGCCCTGCTTTCGTACCGCGAGCGTCAGGTCGCGTTCGAGCTGCCATCGCGCATCGAATACATCGAGCTGTCCGGGCGCTCCGACTTCAACGATTCGTTCATCTCGGTGCTTGGCTTTCCCCAACTCGAGAGGGTCACGTGAGCAGCACCGCGCTGATCATCTGCGGCGCGCTGGGCCGCGAGGTGAAGGAAATCGTCGACCGGCGCAAGTGGGACGTCGATGTCTACGGAGTCTCGGCCCTGCTTCACCTCTACCCGTCGCGCATCGTCGACGAGCTGCGCGAGAAGCTGCATGCCCTTCGTCCTCGTTACGAAAAGCTGGTGGTCGTGTACGGCGATTGCGGCACGACCGGGAAGTTGGAGCCGCTCCTAGAAGAGGTTGGTGCGCTACGGCTGCGCGGACCGCACTGCTACGAGATGTACGCGGGCGAGGAGCAGTTCCGGGAGATCACGGACCAGCGGCCGGGGACGTTCTTCCTGACCGACTGGCTCGTCCGCAACTTCGACCGGGCCGTGGTCCGCGGCCTGGGCCTCGATCGCGAACCCGGGCTGAAGCCGATGCTTTTTGGAAACTACGAGGCGGTCCTGTACCTGCGCCAGGTTCCGAATCCGCGCCTGGCCGCACGGGCCGCCGCGATCGCCGACTACCTGGGCTTGCCGCTCGAGATCAAGGAGGTCGGCCTTGGGGAACTCGAAGACCGACTTGCCGCGTTAGTGGAGTGTGCGGCTACCCCCTCCCGGCCTTCGGCCCTCGTCTCATAACACCGTGGCCAAGTACCAGGTGATGTACTGGAAGCACATCCCCTCCCAGGTCAAGGCGTGGGAGGACAGCACCGAGGTCAAGGGCATGCTTCCCGATTACTTTCAGGCGGCGATCGACGCCTACGCGATGAAGGATGGGTCGACCGACATGGATGCGTACCTCGACGGCTGGGCGTGGGGTCCTATCGAGGAGCGCGCGGGCGTGCCTGACCAGGTGCTGAGCGCCGTGATCGACGAGCTGACGGAATCGAATCCCCGCTCCAGGCTGTTGAATCCGGAGTGAGCGACACCATCCTGGATGAGCTGGAGTCCAGCCAGCAGCTTGTGACCGCGATGCTCAGGATCTCGGCCGAAGACTCGACGGCGAGGATTGGCGCCTGGGACCTCCGCGACATCGCCGCGCATCTCGCGGCCACGGAACGCGATTGCTACGTGCCGAGAATTCATGCCATCGCCGCCGGAGAGAATCCAACGTTCGATCTCTTCACCAACGACGGAGCCGATTTCAGCGGGATCCACCTTGACGACGCGCTGGACGAGTGGACCGCGACGCGGCTGATGCTGATCGGCTACGTGAAGACCCTTGACCCCGACCACCGGACTGTGCTGACGGGAGTCCACGAGAAGTACGGGAACGTGACGGTGGATCGCTATCTCGAGATCGCGCTTCGCCACGACCGCGATCACCTGCGCGGCCTCGAACGGCTGGCCGGCCACGTGACGCGCTAGCACCGGCTGCGAGGTTGACCTCGACCAGCATGGCGGCGGTCGCAGCGGCCGCCTCAGCCAGGATTGCCGCTGCGACCGCATCCGCCCGCAGGTTCGGGTTGCCATTGGCCTCGAGCTCACGCGCAAGCTCCATCACATCTGCCGCCGCTCCGGCAATCTCCATCGGCACATCGATCGTCTTCTGGCGGGCCGCCTCGACGCCGTCGCCCGATCGCACCGCTTCGACAAAAGCGAGGTAGGCGAGCGAGTCGAGCTCGATGAGCTCCTCGGAGCGCATGCGCAAAGCCTCAGCGCGCGTATGCGCGGCCTTGGCGCCGGGCCAACCCGGAGTGCGAATCGCTACCTTCTGCAAGAGGGCCGCGGCTGTCGCGACGACCGCGGCCGCGGCCGACCCGCTCGCCGGAGCGGGCGCACCCGATGCGATCTTGCTCAGCAGGTAACCGAGTCGCTTGCGGGCCGCCGCGTCAGGAGTCGCCAATATCCGACTTGCGCTTGGTGATGAACTCCTGGAGCTGCTCGTCTATCCCAGGATCGATGCCCGGGTCGGGATACTCCGCGAGGAGCTGCTTCACTTTTTCCGCCGCCACGACGTCAGCGGTGCGCGCGCCGAAACGGTTCCAGCGGTCGAAGTTCTCGGTCGACGAGATCCACGGCCTGTAGAAGCCGGTGCGGTAGTTGCGCAGGGTGTGCTCGGCGCCAAGGAAATGACCGCCGGGCCCGACCTCGCGCAACGCGTCCATCGCGAGGCCTTCCTCATCGACGGGCATGCCGCGCGTGAGGATCCATTCGAACATGCGCAACTGCTCGACGTCGATGACGAACTTTTCATAGGACGCGAGCAACGCGCTCTCCAACCAGCCCGCGGCGTGGAGGACGAAGTTCACGCGGCCGAGGATGGTCGGCCACATGCACATCATCGATTCGTACGCGGCCTGCGCGTCCGGGGCTTTGGACGACGTCAGCGCCCCGCCGCCGCGGAACGGCAGGTTGTAGTGGCGCGCCATCTGGGCGCTCGCGAGGATGCCCATCGCAGATTCCGGCGTGCCAAACGCCGGGCTGCCGGACTGCATGTCGGTATTGGTGAGAAACGATCCGTAGACGCTCGGCGTGCCCGGCCTGATCAGCTGGACCAGAGCGATTCCCGCCAGCGCCTCCGCGGTCTGCTGCGCAAGCGTGCCGGCCAGGCCCATCGGCGACATCGCGCCCGCCATCAGGAACGGCGTCACGATCACCGGCTGGCCGACCTCGGAGTACTCGAGCAGCGCGCCGAGCATGCGGTCGTCGTAGCGCAGCGGGCTGTTGACGTTGATCAGGCTGATCACCGCCGGCGTCTTCTCGATCTTCTCCCGGCCGCCGAACACGATTGAAGCCATCTCGATGGTGTCGCGCGCGTTCTCGGAGGAGATGACGCTGCCCATGAAGGGTTTATCCGTCCACCGCATATGGGAATAGACCATGTCGAGGTGCCGCGTCCCCAGGGGCAGGTCCTCCGGCTCGACCGTCGTCCCCCCCGCGCAGTGGATCTGGTCGATCGCCTGCGACATCTTGTCGAAGTTCGAGAAGTCCTCGATCGTCGCCCCGCGCCGCCCGCGCTCCAGGTCGGTGACGAAGGGCGGCCCGTAAACCGGCGCCGTGACCACGTTGTCGCCCCCGAGCGTCACGGTGCGCGCCGGGTTGCGGGCCTGGAGCTCGAACGTCGCCGGCGTCTTCGCGATCTGCTCCATCACGAAGGCCCGCTCGAAACGCACGCGGTTGTCCTCGATCCGCATCCCGGCCTTCTGGAAGAGGTCACGGGCACGGTCGTGGAGGAAGTCGACGCCGATCTCCTCGAGGATGGTCATGGCATGCTCGTGGATGGTGTTGACCTCGTCCTTCGACAGCAGGTCGTAGGGCTTCAGCCGGTTCTTCCACAATGCGTTCAAATTCTGACCCACGGCGGGGTGTGGTAACGTAGGCCCTGCCCGTTGGGGTGCTAGGTCCCGCCTGGGGACCCCTCTAACCTCACTTGATCCCGATCAAAACTTTCCTCCTCACAACTCTCAAGGCTCACCTGGCATGAGCACGCCCATACCCGGGGACGTCCTCCCGCTCTGGAATCCGGAGATTCCAGGCGAGGAGATCCAGACCGGAAGGCTCGGCATCCGCGTGCGCCCGGGCACGCCCGCCGCGGCCAAGGTCCTCGCCCTGGAAGCCTCATCGGCCAGGTCAGCTCCACCCTCCTGACAGGCAAGCTCGGCCGGACACCGATGGGCCTGGCCCTGGAGATCAGCGACTGGCAGGAGCTCGAGGGCGCCTACGAGATGGAAAAGAACCGCCTGCGGCTCGGCTACCAGGAGCTGCACGTGGTCAAGGAGTGGGACGGAGACCTGGAAGGGTTCACGGCCATCGTGCTCCGGGAGCAGGCCAAGGGCCACCCGATGCTCGACTCGACCATGCGGTTCATCGAGCACCTGCGCGATTACAGGGAAAAGCTCGCCGAGGCCGCCGTAAGGCGTTACGAGGCGACCGAGCAGTGGATCGAGTGCCCCAAATGCGAGACCGAGGTACCGACCTCGAACGGCATCCACTGCCCCAACTGCGGGGAAGACATGCGCGGCGGCGAGTACGTGCGCGCGATCCTGCACCTGGTCGACGATGCCGACGGGCGGATCTACCGGGGCATTGATTCGTTGACCGTTCGCTCGGCCGGCTTCCCCGAGTACCGCGGCATGGCGCTGGACCGGGTCCAGGGCTCCAACCTCTGGGTGAGCTTCCGCCGCTACGACCCGCTGCCCGACGAAGGCATCGTGCTTCCGACGGCGAGCGTGGAGATGTTCGAAGCCCAGCGCTCGGTCATCCGCCAGTTGCAGATCGGCAGCCCACGCACGGGCGCCCTCGCCGCGGAGCTTGCCGACACGGGCTGGCTGGGCAGCCCGCCGCGGGTCGCCCTGGACGGCAAGAAGGCCCATCACCTTCCCGATCCAAACGAAGAGCAGGCCGAGGCGGTCGCGCGCGTTATGGGCATGAGGCCGGGGCAGCTCTATCTGATTCAGGGCCCGCCGGGAACCGGGAAGACGACCGCCATCGTGGAGTCGATCCGCCGCATTCTCGGACGCAACCCCAACGCGTCGATTCTCATGTCCTCGCACTCCAACGACGCGGTCGACACCGGACAGGAGCGGCTCCTCGGCTTCTCCCACGTCCGCCAGGCCCGCATCGCCGAACCGGGGAAGGTGCCCCGCCGGCTGCGCCCGACTCTCGTCGAGAGCGACGATCTCGAGCCGTACAACCTGGTCGCCGGCACGTGCAACCGCCTCACCATCGATTCGCGGCTGCGCTTCAAAGTCTTCGACTGGCTGATCCTCGACGAGGCCAACAAGGTGCGCGCCAACGAGGCGCTGGCCCTGATGCCCCTGGCTAAGCGCTGGGTCATGATCGGCGACCTCAACCAATTGCCACCCGTGATGGAGGAGGCCGCGTCGACCTTCAAGGTCGAGCAGCCGCTCGACGAGCTGGTCCGGGACGACAGCTTCTACGGCTGGATCTGGGACAAGGTGCCGGCCGGCTCGAAGATCATGCTGCCGCGCCAGTACCGGATGCGCGAGCCCATCGGCCGCGTCGTCTCAGACCTGTTCTACGAAGGCAAGCTCATCCATGAGGCTCCGCATCCGCGGATGCCGCTGCCATGGCCGTTCGACCGCGAGCTGGTCTGGGTCGACACCGGCGCGCAGGATGAGTACCGCGACGCCCAGCGCTCGGTGGCCAACGAGTTCGAGGTCGCGCTGTGCAAGGACATCACCTCGATCATCCGGCGGCGCGTGCGCAAAGCCAAGCTGGCGGTCATCGCGATGTACAACTCGCAGGTCAACCGGCTGCAGGGTTCGCTCAAAGGCATCGTCCCGCCGGACGATATCGAGTCCGTCGACGCATTCGAAGGACGGGAATCGGACGGAGTGATCCTTTCCCTCGTCCGCTCCAATGACCGAGCTGCGATCGGTTTCTTGAATGACCCGAATCGGGTCAACGTCGCCATCTCCCGCGCCAAGAAGCTGCTGGTCATCGTGGGCGACTCCAAGACCGTGATTGGCGGCGCGCCCGAGCTGTTCGGCCCGCTGTTCGAGCACTGCAAGGAAGAGGGCCTCGTCGCAGGCGTCGGCGCGGTGGTGACGGCGTGCCAGCGCGTGGGCATACGCTCCCAGGTCCAGCGCCTGTCGAGGCCGCACCGCGGCGAGCGGAGGTCGCGGCGCCGCCGGCGCGGACAGCGCCTTCCTGCTGAAGGCCCGGCCAACGGCGAGGCCACGACCTCGACCAACGGCTCAGATCCGGCATCCGCTCCGGTGGAGGCTGAAGCCTCAACCAACGGAGCGAATGCGCCCCAGGCTCAGCCGGCGCCGATCGAAGCTCAAACCGACTCGGATTCCTGAACGTCCGATTAAGCTTCTGGTCGAATTGAGCGGCCAGTGCGTGTTCTGCGAGATCGTGCGGGGCGAGTCGCCCGCCAGCTTTACGTACCAGGACGACAGCGTGGTCGCGTTCATGGATGTTCAGCCGATCACACACGGCCACATGCTCGTCGTGCCGCGTGAGCACGCAGTCCTCATGTCCGACCTCAACGAAACCGCCGCGATGCGCACGTTTCGCGTCGCGCGGAGGCTGGGCGCGCTCGTGCGCGACACGCTTGGGGCGGGAGGGGTGAACCTGTTCGTCGCCGACGGCGAGGTTGCGTTTCAGGATGTGCCTCACTTTCATGTGCACGTCATACCGCGCTATCCCAATGACGGCTTCGGGCTCACGTTCCCGCACGCTTACGAGCGTCCGCCGGCCCGCGCTCAGCTCGACGCGATCGCCACGGCGATCCGCGCAGCGTCGACACCCGCTACGGCGTGACGGTTACCTTCAGCGAATACACGGCGAGGTACATCGGACAGGCCTGACCGGGCGAGCAGTTCGGTGAGGCATTCGAGATGATCTCTGCCTGGCCCGCCTTCTTGGCTTCGAATGCGGCCAGCGTCACCCCTCGCGCGGCGGTGGCCGCCGGGTCGACGATGGGCGACATGACCGACGTGTCACGTGACTCAGGATGCGACCAGTTGTTCATCCCGTTGCCAGCATGCAGGACGTACCAATTTCTTGGCGGGGTAACCCCGGCAATGAAGTGACCTATGGAATGCATCTCCGTACCGGAAACGCCCCCGCCGTCGTTCGGGTAACTCGTGACGATAAGATCGCCTGCCAGTGCCTAGATTCATTGCCGCGCTCGCGGCCGCCCTCGTGCTCGCCTCTTGCAGCGGAAAGACGGCCGCCCCCGTCGCCTCGCCGTCGCCCCTCGCAGGCGGTCTGGCGCGAGGGCTGATCGCCTACGTCGCCGACGGAGGAGTTGGCGTGCTGGATCCCGCCTCCGGCAAGTCGACGATCGTCGCTCCGCTCCAGGCGGGGCTGTTTCGCGTCGCCGGACCGGTCTGGGCGCCGGCGCCGAACGTCGACCATCCAGTTCTCTACTTCACCGTGCACGATGACCGGCCTGCCGAAAGGCGGACAACGGCGGGGGTCGTCCCCTACGACTGGCTGTTTCGCGTCGATCCCTTCGCTGGGACCATTGAGCCGATCGCGGCTTCGCAGGACTCGCAGAGCGAAGGCCCAATCGGGCTCGTCGCCAATGCGCATTACCTCAGCCTGACGGTCGGGTGCTGCGCCACGTACGAGGTCGACACGCTCGACCTGACGCAGGCGACCGGGCCTCTGAAGGTGCTCTCGAAGCCACCCTCGCAGGCGGCATTCTTCACCCAGGGTGCGGTGCCGGGTAGCTCCGGCCTGCTCGCGGTGCGGGCCTTCGGCACCGGGGCGTGGTACTGGTTGAACGCCGACGCGGGAGTGCTGAATCCGTTTCCCCTGGCGCTAGGCCCCGATGATGGCCCGATCGCGATCAGCCCCGATGGAACCATGGTCGCGGTGGCGCTGCCCGACCACGGCGCGGTCATCCAGTCCATCAACAGCGCGCTCCCGGTCGCGTCCGCAAGCCCAAGCGGGACGGCCGTGGCAACGCCGTCGCCGCATCCGAGCCCAACCACCTTATCCCCGAAGAAGGTCAACTCGAAGCTGCAGCACCCGGACGGTCTGGCGTGGAGTCCCGACGCGAAGGAGCTGGCCCTCGCCGTGGCCGGAGAGATTCAGCTGTACGCCGCCGGCGCGGCGGATGGGACAGCCCCCACCAAGAAATATCTGACGGGCGCGAACGTGTCCGGCCTCGCGTGGTCAGGACCCATCGCCGACAGAACGTACGCGATGGTGAAGCCGAGCGCCGGACCCCAGGCGACGGTGGATGCGCTTCTCACCGTGACGAGCTTGCCCGCGCAGGCAGACACGAGCGCCAACCGGCCACTGACGAAGGTCTACATGTGGCGGTTCGACTCAACCAAGACATCCCCGATAGGTGCGATCGCCGACGCGACCGCCACGGTGCTCGCCACATATCCACCAATGAGCGCCGGGGTGCTGTTCCACCACTGGGCGGCGACTGACCCCTGGGCCCTGCTGGGCGGCTGCTATCGGTATCGGGTCGTGATCACGGGCAGCGTGGCGCCGGTCGCCACGACTTTCGGCCTGGCGAGCAACACCCTGTGCTCGGCCAGGCCGTCGCCGGCGCCAACCGCGACCGCGAGCCCCTCGCACTCCTAGCATCACAGCCATGGAGCTCGACTTCCTGGCGAGCCACGCCGAGTCGCTGCCGGATAAGCCAGCCGTGATCTGCGGCGGCGAGGTTCTCAGTTTTGCGGCGCTGAGCAAACGAGCGAGCCGCGTCGCCGGAGCCTTCACCACGCTCGGCTGTGCCGAGGGTGACCGTATCGCGTGGATGTCTTTCAACTCGATTGCGGGGGCCGAGATCGCCAGCGGACTGAGGCGGGCAGGGTTGGTGATAGTGCCGGTCAATTACCGCCTTCGGGGGCAGGAGATCGCTTTCGTGCTCAACGACTCTGGGGCCAGAGTCGCCGCCGCCGGGCCGGACCACGCCGAAGCCATGGCCGCGGCTTCACCGGACGTCAAGGGTGACGTCCGTTTCGTGGCCGTCGGTGACAGCGTTCCCGGGGGCTGGCTTGTCTACGACCAGCTCCTGAGACAGGCCAGCGACGAGTTCGAGGCAGTCGGTGGTGGCCTCGGCGCGTCCATGATCTACACCTCCGGCACGACCGGAAATCCAAAAGGCGCGTGGCGGCCCAACGGGGTTGATATTGCCAACGTGCTGCAGGTGATCTCGATTTTCGAGCTCGCCCAGTCGGACATCCACCTGATGTGCGGACCCGGCTACCACAGCGCGGTCGGGTTCTTCTCTGCGCTCCACCAGGTACTGGGCTCGACCGTGGTGATCCAGCCGAAGTTCGAGGCGGACGCAGCGTTGGATCTTATCGAGCGCCATCGCGTCACGACGACGTTCATGGCACCGACGCTGCTGCAGCGGCTCGTCGACGCGCAGGAGCGACATCCGCGAGACACTTCGTTCCTGCGGGCGATCATCCTGGGAGCCGCGCCGTGTCCATTCGCGTTGAAGGAGCGCGCGGAGAAGGTCTTCGGCCAGGTGCTTTGGGAGTTCTACGGCGCGACCGAAACGGGCATCAACACCGTGCTCCGTCCAGAGGATCAGCTGCGCAAGCCTGGCTCTTGTGGAACCGCGGTGCCGGGGCAGGAGATTCTGCTCCTCAGCGACGACGGCACAGAAGCCGCGACGGGCGAACCGGGTGAGCTTATGGTCCGCAGCAGCTGGGTCGCCGAGTATTACAACCGGCCGGATGCGACGACTCGCAGCCTGCGCGACGGCTTTTTCTCGGTCGGCGACGTGGCGTATCGCGATGCCGAGGGCTACTTCTACATCTGCGACCGCCGGATCGACATGATCATCTCGGGTGGCGTGAACATCTATCCGGCGGAGGTCGAGGCTGTGCTTCACGCGCACCCTGCGGTGATGGACGCCGCGGTGATCGGCATCCCGGATGAGGAGTGGGGCGAATCGGTGAAGGCGGTGGTGCAGCTGCGACCATCTGCGCGCGTCACGAGCGACGAGCTCATAGCATTCTGCGGCGAGCGTCTCGCCGGCTACAAGAAGCCGCGGTCGGTCGACTTTGTGCATGAGCTTCCCCGTGACGCCGCGGGCAAGCTGTTGAAACGAAATCTGCGGGAGGCGTACTGGGCGGGCGCAGGGCGGAAGCTCTGAGGCGCTAGGTCAGCAGGGGAAGCACGAACTCCAACGAGCGACTGATCTGTCCGAGCGGACGGTCGTCCGTCGTGGCGAGACGCGTGTCCTGCTCGAGCGAGTACCAGCCTCGATAGTCGCTCCTTCGAAGCGCCTCGGTGACCCTCGCCACCTTCGCCCCACCCTCGCCGAGCGGACGGTACAGGCTGCGAGACACCGCCTCCCTGTATTCGAGCGAGCGCTCCCGGACCTCGCGGGCCAGGTCGAGGTCGACGTCATTGAGATGCACGTGTTGGATGCGCCCTGCGGTGAGCTCGACAATCTCGATCGGGTCTGCGCCCGCGATCACGAGATGAGCGATGTCGAGGCAAACGCCCGCCTCAGAGCCGACGAGCAGGCGCTCGATCTCCTCCGGCCCCTGGATCGTGCTGCCGAACCTCGGCTGGACCGCGAGCTTGAGCCGGTGCCGGGCGCAAACGTGCTCGACCGAACCGATCAGATGGAGCAGGTGAGCCCACTGCGCGTTGGAGAGCTCGTCCGGGCGGGTCGAGCCCGCCTCACGCTCCGGGATCGCGGAGAGCACAAGAGTCTCGCCGCCGATTGCTGCGAGCCAGTGCGCGTGGCCGTCGATGTGGGCAAGCTCCGGTCCCCGCGTTTCGTGGTGGTGGAGGATGGCCTGCACCTGGCCTGCCACCACCTGCAGGCGGTTTCGCCGGAGCAGCTTCCTTGCGTGGTCGCTGCGGTCGGGCAGGAAGCCGGGAGGGCCCGCGGTGATCGCGCCCTCGCCGACTGCCGCGCATTCGGAAAGGACACGCTCGGCATCGATCTGGTGACCCCAGTCTTTGACCTCGCTGACGCCCCAGCATGAGGGCGAAAGCGCGAGGCGATGCGTGGCCCGAGCGCGGCGCCCCTGGAGTCGATCCATTCCCCTTGCAATCACCAGAGTGTCCCGCCGCAGAGATTAACCTTCTAGTCAACGCATGCCCGGCACCGCCTTTCGGCTCGAGCTTCGCCCCACAACGCTGGAGGACGCCGCGCTGGTGGCGGACCTCGAGTCACTGCGGGACCCCGCGGAGCCGCGAGATCCGGTGTCCCTCCGCCATTGGTGGCGGATGACCGAGGAGCTGGAGCGGGCGACGCGCCGTATCGCTGTGCAAGACGGCGCCGCGATCGCGTACATCGGCGCGACCCACGAGCTGTGGCCTGAGGACGAGAAGAGATTTGGCGTCGTGCGACCGTTGCTCCGCAGCGACCTCTGGTCGCAAGCTCGCTTCGCGCAGCTGGTCGAGATTGGGGAGGACTGGCTGCGGGCGGAGGGCGCGGCGACCGCGGTGGCCCGGATCCGCGCGGACTTCGAGCAGGATGTCGCGGCCCTTCAGCGCATCGGCTATCGCGAGGACCGCCGTGCGCGGATCTCCGAGCTCGACCTGGTCGCGAATCGAGACAAGATTCTCGTCGCTCGCGAGGAATGCAGGCGCCGAATGAAGGAGCAGCGTGTCGCGCTGCACACGCTGAACGAGGACACCGATCCGGCGAAGTACAAGAAGCTGTACGACATGTCCATCGAGTCCGAGAAGGACATCCCGACCAGCGTGCCCTGGCGCGTGTTGACCCTGGATGAGTGGACGCGCTTCTGGTTCGAAAATCCGAGCATCAGCGAGCACAGGTACTGGATCGCCCGGGAGGGCGACGCCATCGTTGGAACATCCGTCCTCGAATACCCGGTTGTGCGCGGCGTGCCTTCGACCGCGTACACGGGCACGGCACGCGCGGTGCGCGGCCGCGGTATCGGCCGCGCGCTGAAGTACGAGTCCATCGGCCAGGCGATCGAAGCGGGCACGACCCGCGTGCGCACCACCAACGACGTTGACAACCCGCCCATCCTCCGCATCAACGAGGAGATGGGCTACCGGCCCGTGACCCCTGTCATCGAACTTCATCGGGGCCTGGAGAGATGAGCCCCTCCGACCCGGCGCCTCCGTCTGGCTTCGCCAGGCACCTCCCCATAAATGGGGAGGAGCACTACGGAGTCAGGGCCCTGCCCGAGCTCTACAAGGAGTGGTCGACGTCGGGAATGGTGGCCAACATCGGGACGCGGCTCGTCGAGGTCGACTACGGCAAGCTTGTGCTCGAAGGCACGATGACGGCCGAATCGCATGGGTTTCCAACCTCGCGTGGCCCGATCGTCCACGGAGGCGCCATCGCCACGCTGGCCGACGAGGCCCTCGCATCAGTCGCATTCACAGTCGCTGAAGAAGGTGAGACGACCGTGACCGCAGATTTGAAGATCGATTTCTTGCGCCCGGCCAAGCCAGGCCGCCTCGTCGCGCGCGCGACCGTGCGCCACCGCACGCGCCGCCTGGCCTTCTGTGAGGCCACCGTCGAGCAAGGCCGCAGCGAGATCGTGGCCGAAGCCCGAGCCGTGATCGCCTACGTCAGGGCGTAGGCAATTCCTCGATCGGCGGCATGGTAACCGTCCGCCAGTGCAGCGCACCGTCGTTCGTGCTCACGAGCACAGGCTTCGCTCCGACCGAACCGGCGAACCATGCGTGGTCGCGGTCCAGGACCTGAAGCGAACCCGGCGTCGGCCCGGTGACACCGACGCCGGATGGCCCGCTCCACGTCACGCCGCCGTCTCGACTCGTCGATCTCAATCCGGCGCCGATCCACCACCAATTGGAAGCATCGAAGTAGCCGATCGCACCGCTCGTCGACGGAGGCTCGATGGGCGCCCATGTTGTGCCGTTGTCGACGGTACGCAGGCGGGTCTGATTGGGGGCCTGATCCTGCGCGTACGGCCCACCGGCCACCTGGTCGATCAAGGTCGAGTAAGTGAACGTGCGCAGGCGTCCGCCGTCGAACGCGCGCACCGTCAGAGGGGGAAAAGAGCGGACCGTGGCTCCGACGCCGGTACGCCCTCTTAGCGGTGGAAAGTACACAACCGAGGCGACGGCCCCGCGCCCAGAGGTCGGGTGCACCGCGACGAAGAACTCTCCTGCGCGCGGCCACCCACCCGGCGGGCCGGGCAACGCGACACGCGACCAGGTCGCGCCGAAGTCATTTGTCTTGTAGGCGTACGCACCTGCGCCCGAGCTCGTCAGCCAGCCCGTCGTGAGGTAGGAGAAGTGGATCTGAAATGTTTGATCTGGAGCATCGACGGGCGAACCGAGGTCGGTCCATAGGTGGCCTCCGTCCACCGTCCGGTAGAGCCTGGCCGCCGACGTGCTGCGGCCGGTGTTGACGAGCATCCAGCCGTGGTCGGAGTCAACGAACGACCAGGACAGCACCGTCCCAGGCACGTTCTGTGCCGGCAGTGGCAACCAGGTTCGCCCGCCATCGGACGTCAGATGCAGGAGGGGTCGCGTGCCGACCAGACCGAACAACCCAACTGAGCGGTCGAAGAACTTCAAGTAATGCGCGTGCCCGCCGCTGGGCAGAGAAAGCTGTCGCATCCAGCTCAGGCCGCCATCACTCGTGTGCATGACCGCGTAGTCGCCTGACTCGACAAGTGCAACGACCCAGCCCGTGCTTCGATCGATGAAGTCGACGGCCGCCACGCGATAGTCCGCCCTGCTTGTGATCGCCGAGCCGCCGAATGACGGGAGGATCGGATGGAGAAAAACGACACCGACCGCTGTGATTGCGACCAGAGACGCCGCGATCGAAGCCAGAGCTCGTCTGGCCCGGCCCCGTGAAGAGGATGAATCGAACCCGGCGTCAAAATCCGCCGCTTCCATGCCCGCCGAAACAGCTTATCCCTGCTCTTGCGCTTTCACGCTAGATTCTGAACTGATGGTCAGCCTGGTCAGATCGGCTCAGCTCGATGACGCGACGGCAATCGCGCGGGTGCATGTCGCCACCTGGAGGTCCGCCTACCGCGGATTGCTGCCCGACGAGTTCCTGGCCTCGCTAAGCCAGTCGCACTACGAGGAGCGGTGGCGGCGGTCTCTCCAGGACAACCAGGCGCGTGTGTATGTAGCCGAGCACGCCGAAGGGGTCGTGGGATTTGCCTCCGGCGGACGAGAGCGGGCGGGCGAGAGCGGTTACGCCGGTGAGCTGTATGCGATCTACGTGCTGGAAGAGGCCCAAGGCCACGGTCACGGTCGGAGGCTTGTGCAGGCGGTGGTGAGCGGCCTGCGAGAGATGAGACTGGCGGACATGATCGTGTGGGTCCTGCGCGACAACGGCTCGGCACGCGGTTTCTACGAGCGGCTCGGCGGCGTCTACGTCCGATCCCAGCCGATCTCGATCGGCTCCGCTCAGCTGGAGGAGGTCTCCTACGGCTGGAAGTCGCTCGACGATCTTCGTTACTGAGGAGGAGGAAGAGGGTTCTGCCTGAAATCAAAGCAGTCCTCCATCCCGTCTGAGGCTTTGGTGCGTGCGTTGAGTGACGGCAGGCCGAAATTGTTCTCGCAGAACTTGACCAGGCTCGCGTGCGAGTGCAGTGTCTTCGAGACATATCCGGCGCGCGCGTAGGGACTGAGGACAAGACACCCCACCCGTCCGCCGTAGCGAAACTGCGTCCCGTCAGTCCACTTCTCCACCTTGGGCGGGGTGACGTGGTCCCACCAGCCGCCCCAGTCGTCCCACGTGATGAAGATCGCGACATTCGCCCATAGACCTGCAGAGACGACAGCCTGGACCTGGCTCACCGTCCACTGGCTGCCCTTGCTGACGTCGCCGGCGCCCGCGGCGCGCTGCGGTGCGGTGTCCGCGGGATGCTCGCTCTTCACCTCGTCGGCGTAGAGCCACGAGACCGCAGGCAGGTGGCCGGCGGCCGCGTCGGTGGCGAACTGCTGCCACGGGCGCTTCTTGCCCGCCGTGTGCTTGATGAAATCGAACGCGTATCCGTTGTAGTTGGCCCAGGACAAGCGAGCCGCGTCCAGCTGCGATGGCAGCGACGGCTGGTCGTACAGCGGCGGTCCTGGATGCTTGCGGTAGCTGATCGACGGGTTGTCGACGATTTTTGAGTCCGCCATGATCAACATCAGGTGGTTGGGCGTCGACGGCCCGGCCACGTCCGTGAAGTAGTTGTCACAAAGCGTGAACTGCTTCGCGTAGCCCCAGTAGTGCGGGATGTCGCTCTGCGGAAATGCGACGCGTGGCGCGGTCGTGTCTCGCGTGAGCCACGCCGCGTGGCGGTGGTCGGGATCCTGCGGCGGCGGGTTTGGGCTTGCCGGCAGGGCGACGCCGTTGCCGCCCGGAAACATGCCGAAATAGTTGTCGTAGCCGTGGTTCTCCTTGACGATGATCACGACGTGCTGGATCGGGCCCGGCCTGGCTTTCAAATGCACGTGCCATGCGCGTTCGACCACTCGAGCTGAACCAGGTACTGGCCGAGCCTTTTGGTCTGCCACGCGCAGATGTCGCCGATCTCGCCGTTCTGATCGTCGTAGTAGCCCTGGCCCGGCACAGGGTCGGTGATCGCCTCGCAGAGCTCGTGGGAGCTCGTCGATGTCAGCGCGTCGAGGACCGCCAGCCCTCCCGTGCAGCCGTCGCATTCTGGAAACGGCATCACCGCGTAGAAGACCTTGTCATCGATGGCGCTGTGGTAGCCGCAGAAGTTCATACACGACGACCCGCCATCCAGCTCGACGGTCACGCCCGGCGGCAGGAACAGGAAGTAGAGGGAGTTTGGAGCAGGCTGGGTCACGGCGGGGTCCGAGGCGATCTCTTCCCTGACGAACTGCTGGATATCGGCGTCCTTCAGGTTGGGCGGCGGGGCTGTGGTGAGGACGATCGCGCCCGTGCGCGAGCCGTGCGTGATTGCGAAGTCCGGCACGCTGTACTCGGACAGCTGGTCGATCAGCGGGCTCACGAGGACGAACTCGAAGAACTCGTTCAGCTGCTGGACCAGCCCGGACTGAGACGGCTGCTGCCAGGCGTCGCCCCAAAAGAAGAGGAAGACCTCTGCCGAGGCGAGCAGGGGTCCACCGCGGTAGGTCAGCCGCGGCTTCGCGACCGGCGCCAGAGCCTCGGATCGCAGGGGCACGATCCGGATGGGTTGGACAGCCATCCCCATGACCTGCTTTACGGCACCTGGCGCGCCGTTAAACGCGATGGGATGTGATCGCTCCGGCGCCACATCGTGCACACATGCACATGGCGCTGGACGAGGTATTGCTCGAGGAGGTGATCGGCGGGCGCCGTCCACCGACCATGCGTCTTTGGAAGTGGATCGAGCCCGCGCTCGTGATCGGTTCGCATCAGTCCGTGGCGAACGAGGTCGACCTCGCGACGGCGGAGGAGCTTGGATTCATCATCACGCGACGCATGAGCGGCGGTGGCACGATGCTGTGCGAGCCCGACCGCACGATCACCTACTCGCTCTACCTACCGGAGTCCATGGTCGCGGGCGTCAGCTTCCGGAAGTCATACGCGCTGCTCGACGACTGGGCGGTGCGTGCGTTCAACGAAATAGGGGTGCCCGCGGCATATCGCGAGATCAACGACATCGTCTCGCCGCGCGGAAAGATCGGCGGGGCGGCGCAGGCGCGGCGGCGGCGGCACGTGCTTCATCACACGACGATCGCCCACTCGATGGAAGTCGACCTTGTGCCCCGACTCATCAGGATCGGCCGCGAACGAATGGCTGCCCGCGGCGTGCGCAGTGCCGAGAAATCCGTTTCGCCACTCTCGTGGTTCACGAAGCTTTCGTGTGACGAGGTCGACGCGCATCTCCATTCGTTTTTCGCACGCGAGTTCGGAGCCAACGAGAGCACGCTCACATCTGTGGAGCTCGAGTCGGCGTCGCGGCTGGTCGCGTCCAAGTACGGAGACGCGGCCTGGATCAACCGTCTGCCTTAGCGTTCCTCCACTCTTCGATCAGGTCCGCGCTCTGCTCGACGTGCTCGCGGTAGTGGTCACGCAGCCAGCCGATGAGGTCGTCGGCGCTCGTCGGATATGGGGCCTGGCCGGGGCCGTAGACCACCGGAGCGGTGCGCGACCAGTCCTCGGGTTGGAGCCCATCGGCCGCGGCGCAAACGGCCGCATGAAGCCGGGCCATCTCGTCAAGCGCGGCGCGCCGTTCGACTGGGGTCAAGCCGCGCCGGGCGCCGTCGAGGGCTCGCTCCACATCACCGGGCGGATCCTGCGGACCGAGCTCGCCGAAGCCTGAACCGATCATGCCGTCCAGGACGCGGCGATAGTGGGCGAGGACCCAGTTGACATGAACCTGCAGGCCGCCCAACGAGTAGTCGTCTCCCGGCTTGAGGTAGGTGAGTGCGTCGTCGGGCACGCGCGCAAACGCTTCCTCCCACTCCTTGCGGGCGGCATCGAGGTCGGCGATTGCCGCTTCACGCTCCATCGACGCCGCGAGACTAGCTGAAGTAGTTGTGCTTTTCCAGGTACGCCTTGGCGATGGCGTCGGGATCCTTGTGCTGGATGGACTCCTGCGAGTTCATATCCACGAGATCCGCGGTCGTCAAAGCGGCGTCGATCTTGTTGAGCAAGTTCTTGACCTCGTCCGTGGCCACCTTCTGGCGCAGGATCGGCAACACGTTGTCGGCGGCTTCCAGGTGCTTGTCGTCCTGGAGCACGACGAGCCCAAGCGAGTTCAGATCACCGTCGCTGCTGAAAACCAGACCGACCTGGATCGTCCCGTTCTTGAACGCCGCACGTGTCGCGGGCCCGTCGGTGTCGAGTGCTTTGAAGTCCTTGAAGTGGATGCCGTAGGTGGTCTGCAATCCGGGCAGGCAGTAGGGGCGGGTGGGGCATTCCGGACCGGCGCCGAGCACGAGCTGGTTTCCGATGGGAGCCAGGTCCGACAGCTTGGAGAGGTTGTATTTCTGCTGGGTCTCCTTCGTCACGGCGAAGGCGTTCTGGTCAACCGCCGGGGACGGATTGAGCGCGACCAGGCCTTGCGACTGGAGGTGGCTGTTCAGCTTGGCCGTGGTTGCGGCGGCGTCACCGGTTGCCTCGCCGGCCTTGTTGTTCCAGTACTCGAGGTCGGTCGCCGCGTAACCCGGGTAGAGGTCGATGTCGCCGTTCTTCAGCGCCGGAGCGACTACCTCGCGGGTGCCGAGGTTCAGCTTGTACGTGACCGTGTAGGCATCATGGGCCAGCGCCTCGCCGTAGATCTGGGCCAGGATGCTGCTCTCGGGGAACTTGAAGCCGCCGACGATGATGGTTCCCTTGTTGGTGGTGCCGCCGCCGGTCGTGCCACCGCACGCAGCGACCATCGTCGCCACCACGGCAAGAGCCGCGATCAGCCACACCGACGCGCGAGTTCGACTCATCAAAAATCCTCCCGGGCCGGGTGGCCCTCCCCGATCCAACTCCCGGTGCGTCACCATTCTTCCACTAGGCGACCTTGAACGCGGTCGCTCGGGCGGCCACGGGGGCGTTCAGCAACCTGATGCCGCGAGGCACGAGCAGCCGCTGAACCCATGCGAGCGAGAGCTCTGTGGCCAGGGCAAGTACCGCAACCAGCAACGCGCCCGCCGCCGTCTTGACGTAATCCTGGGTGGCCAGCCCGTCAACGATGTACCGGCCGAGACCACCCCCGGCGATGAGCGCCGCCAACGTCGCCGTCGCCACGACCTGGACCGCCGATGTTCGGATGCCAGCCATGATCAGAGGTACCGCGAGGGGTAACTCGACCCGCAAGACCTGGGCGAGCTCGCGGTAGCCCATTCCACGCGCCGCATCTCGTATATCCGGATCGACCTCGCGCAGCGCGACGTAGCTGTTGGTCACCATCGGCGGGACGGCCAGGGCCGTCAACGCGAGAACGATCGGCAGATCGCCGAGGCCGAAGACCTGGAAGGCGATGACCAGGATGCCGAACGACGGTATGGCGCGTCCGGCGTTCGAGATATTGATCGCCAGCGCGCCGAAACGGCCGTAGTGCCCGAGCGTGACGCCGACGGGCAGAGCTATGAGCGCGCCGATCACAACGGACTCGACCGACAGGTGGATGTGCTCGACGAGGCGCGTCGGGATCCCATCCGAGCCCTGCCAGTGGGCGGGATCGACCAGCCACCGCCCGACAAGGAGGAGAAAGTCCATCGGATCAGACAGGCCGCGCCCATGGCACAGCGACCCGTTGAGCCATCACAACGAGAAGGTCTGCCGTGAGCGCGAGAGCGACGGACAGGATCATCGCTACGACCAGAGGCGTGTGAAAGTTCTCGACCAGACCCTTGTCGATCAGCGAGCCAAGACCGCCAAGGCCGATGAGGGCGGTGATGGTGACGATGCCGATCGTCGAAACCGTCGCCACACGAAGGCCGGCAAAGATCGATGGGAGGGCCAGGGGTAGCTCGACCCGCAGCAATCGGGGCAGCGGGCGGTAACCCATTCCGTCGGCGGCATCGAGAACGTCGCGCGGCACCGCGTCGAGCCCGACCAGGACGTTGCGCACAAGGATCGACACGTTGTAACCGATAAGCGGGATCTCCGCCGTCGTTCCGCCGAGGTGCGTGAAGGGAATTAGCAGCGCAAAGAGCGCGAGCGAAGGGATCGTGTAGAACGCGCCGAAAAAACCGAGCGCGGCCAGGCGCAGGCCCGCGGAGCGGTGGGCGGCTACGCCGAGTGGAACCGCGATGAGGAGGCCGGCACCCAGGGCGATGGCGGTCAGCTCGATGTGCTCACCAAGCGCGCCCAGGACCAGCGATATGTGCGTCGAAAGCCAGTCCCAGTTGATCCACGGGTCGACGTAGGCCAGGAATGGCCCTTGCTCCATTCCGATTACGGTAGATGAGCCGTGATCCGCCTGGAGAACGTGAGCAAACAGTTCGCCGGCGGCTCGAACGCGGTGCTCAACCTCACGCTGGACATCCCCGACGGCCAGACATGCGTTCTGATCGGGCCCTCGGGTTGCGGCAAGACGACGACGCTGCGCATGATCAACCGGCTCATCGATCCCGACAGCGGCCGCATCCTGGTTGACGGCTCCGACACGCACGGAGTCGACCCCCCAGCGCTGCGGCTGAAGATGGGATACGTGATCCAGCAGACGGGCCTCTTTCCCCATATGACAGTGGGCGGCAACGTCGGCACGGTGCCGAAGCTGTGGAAGTGGGATGAGCAGCGCATCACCAAGCGGGTGGACGAGCTCCTCGACCTGGTTGGTCTACCCCCTGGCGAATATCGAGATCGCTACCCGCATCAACTTTCAGGTGGCCAGCGGCAGCGCGTCGGTTTCGCGAGGGCGCTCGCGGCGGATCCGCCCATCCTCTTGATGGACGAGCCGTTCGGCGCGGTGGACCGCATCACGCGCGAGCGCCTTCAGCAAGAGTTCGTGAGCATCCAGCGCGCGATGCGCAAGACAGTCGTGTTCGTGACGCATGACATCGATGAGGCGGTGAGGGTCGCCGATCGGATCTGCCTGATGAAGATGCAGGCGCAGATCGCGCAGTACGACACGCCCGAGCGCATCCTCACCCACCCGGCCAGCGAGTACGTCTCGGAATTCCTAGGTCGGGAGCGGCTCGTGCGGCGCATGTCCGTCGTCCAGATCGACGCGCGCACGCTGGACCATCCCGACGGCGGCCCTCCTGGCGACGAGCCGCGGATTCCGCTGTCGAGCTCGCTGACCGACGCGCTCGCCGCCGCGCTGGCCAGCCCAACCAAGCGCGCCGCGGTTTTCGACGCCGATCGCTACCTCGGCGACTTCACCGCGACCTCGCTTATCGAATCGTTGCGGCGCGCGAGCGCGGAAGGAGGCAGCCCAGATGGCGCTGGAGTTTGACGTCGTTTGTCTTGGGGGAGGCGTCGCGGGCGAAGCGATCGCGGGCGAGCTGCAGGGCGGTGGCCTGTCGTTGGCCGTTGTGGAGCGCGAGCTGGTCGGCGGCGAGTGCCCGTACTGGGGATGCGTGCCGTCGAAGACGCTGCTGCGTTCGGGCGAGACGCTCGAGGAAGCGGCCCGCGCGCGAACCCTTGCGGCGTCACGCGTCGAGTGGGACGTCGACTTCCCCAAAGTTTCGAAGCGCGTGCTATGGATGGCACGGGACCTCGACGACACGCGGCCGGCCGCGGCGCTCGAGGCGACGGGAGCGAAGCTCGTCCGCGGCGACGGCAAGCTCGTCGATCTGCGCACCGTCGTGGTCGGAGGCGAGCAGCTGGTGGCGCGGCGCGCGGTGGTCATCGCCAACGGTGGCACAGCCGCGATCCCGCCGATCGAAGGCCTGGACAAGGTCGAGTACTGGACCAACCGGCAGGCTGCCGTCCCACGCGAGCTGCCGGAGCGGCTGGTGGTGCTGGGGGGCGGCGCCGTCGGCGTGGAGCTCGCCCAGGCCTTCGCCAGGCTAGGCTGCAGGGTCACGATCGTCGAGGCGGGACCGCGATTCCTCGCCCTCGAAGAGCCCGAAGCCGGCGACGCTCTAAAGCCACACCTGGAGGCCGACGGGATCGAGATCCTCATCGGCGACCCTTGCGTGGCGGTCGAGAAGCAGGCCGCCGACGCCGTGCTGCACCTCAAGTCCGGCTCTGTCGTGTCTGGTGACCGGCTTCTCGTCGCGACCGGACGCCGGCCAAACTTCGAGGCCTGGCGCGCCGCGGGCCTGACCCAGACCGAGCGGGGCTGGCTGAAGGTCGATTCGGAAACTCTCGAGGCGCGCGATGGAATCTATGGCGCGGGTGACATCACCGGGATAGGAGGCTTCACGCATCTCGCGTACTACCACGGCCAGGTCGTCGGCCGGAGGCTGAAGGGCGAGGACGCGCGGGCGGACCACACAGCCGTGCCGCGCGTCACCTACACCGACCCGGAGATCGCGTCCGTGGGCTTGTCCGAGCAGACGGCGCGCAGCCGTGGCATCGATGTTGCGGTCGTCACGATGGACCCTGCGGAGGCAGCGCGCGGCTACATCCACGATTTCCATGTCGGGGCTCTGAAGCTCGTCGCCGACAGCCAGCGCGGCGTGCTGGTCGGCGCGACGCTGGTCACGCCTCGCGCGGGCGAGATCCTGGGCGAGCTGGTGGTGGCGGTGAAGCTGGGCACGCCGGTCCGCAAGCTGGCCGACGTGATCCACCCGTTTCCGGCGTTCAACCGCGTGCTCGGCGCCGCCTTCGAGCGGCTCTCCTCCAAGGTGACCTAGCCCCTCCGGCCGGCCTCGCCGGCCACCTCCCCGTAAATGGGGAGGAGTAGCGAAAACCTCCGGCGCGTTTTACGAGTGCCTATCTAGTTTTGTAAAGGAGGCCTCGAAATGGTCATCTCTATCAATGGTTCACCAGTGACGCTCGACCTGGATTCGATCCTGGTCTGGGCGCTGGTCGGGCTCGTCTCAGGCTTCCTGGCAAGCCACATTGCTCTCGGCCACGGCCTGGGTCTGTTCTGGGACATCATCGTCGGCGTGGTGGGAGCGCTGTTCGGCGGAATCGTGCTCGCCGGCTTCCTCCATTTCAACATCGCCGTGGCCGGGCATCCGATCATCAGTGCGATGATCATGGCCTTCATCGGAGCCGCGATCCTCTTGCTCATCGTCCGGCTCTTCTCCGGCCGCGGCTACAGGCGCCGCGCTTTCTGATTGCTCAAACGCCTGGGGGCTGTTCGCTCCCAGGCGCTTCGCACCAGCCCTGCGGCGAGATCCGGCCCTAGCCTCGACAGCTTCACGGTGACCCAGCCGAAACGACCGGTGTAGGCCGACACGGGAAAAGGCTTTCGGGTCCATCACGACCAGGCGGCTAACGTACCTCGGCATGGCGATCCTGCCGCTGGACGAGAGAGCGATGCGACTCGCCGCCGCGCGTCAGGCGCGGCTGACCAAGCCCGCGGGCAGCCTCGGGCGGCTCGAGGATCTCGCGGTGCGGCTCGCCGGCATTACTGGTCGGATCGATCCCCCCTTGCAGGCGGCTGTCGTTTTCACGTTGGCGGGCGACCACGGTGTCGCGGCCGAAGGTGTCAGTGCCTATCCGCGCGAGGTGACCGCGCAGATGTTGCTCAACTTCCTGCGCGGCGGTGCGGCGATCAACGTGCTCGCGCGAGAGGTCGGCGCACGTGTCGTCGTCGCCGACATAGGCGTCGATGCCGACCTTCCCCCCCATCCCGACCTGCGCGCGGTCAAGGTGCGGCGAGGAACGGCCAGCATCACGAGTGGAGCCGCGATGAGGGTCGATGAGGCCAACCGCGCCATCAAGGTCGGCCGGGGGCTCGTACGCGATGAACATGTCGACATCGCGCTGACCGGTGATATGGGCATCGGCAACACAACCGCGGCGGCGGCGGTCATATGCGCGCTCACCGGGCTCGACCCAGAACGCGTGGTGGGCCGAGGCACAGGAGTCGACGACGAAGGGCTCCGACGCAAGCTGGCCGCGGTCCGCGGCGCGCTTCAGGTCAACGCGGAGTCAATCGGACGGGGTCCGATTGAGACATTGGCGGCGACCGGCGGCCTGGAGATCGCGGGTTTGGTCGGGGTGATCCTGGAGGCGGCGCGAATGCGAAAGCCGGTCATCATCGACGGTTTCATATCAGGCGCTGCCGCGCTGGTCGCTGCCGCGATCGCGCCAGAGGCGACGGGCTACATGATCGCCTCGCATCGCTCGCATGAGCTCGGCCACGGCGCGGTGCTGGAGCGGCTTGGACTGCCTCCACTTCTCGACCTCGACCTGCGACTTGGCGAAGGCACGGGCGCCGCGCTTGCGCTGCCACTGGTTCGCGCGGCGGTGCGCCTGCTGAACGACATGGCGACCTTCGACGAGGCGGGCGTTTCCGAGCGCTCATAATGAGTCGCACAACTGAATAGCTCACTGGATTGCGGGAAGCCGGTCCAAATCCGGCGCTGTCGCGCAACTGTGAGTGGGGAGCGTCCGGCCTGCGGCCACTGAGGCGAAACCTTGGGAAGGCGGCCGGATTGCGGTGATCCACAAGCCAGGAGACCTGTCACGTGAGCGGTCGATCCCACTGCGCGGATCAGTGGGGACGCCTCTTGCGGCGAGGTTTCCCCTGCGAGGTGGGGCCGTTGCCGCCGGAGGACCGCTGGATGCGCACGCATCAGCCAGGGGCCAGCGCGAAACTGGCCGTCCGATTCGGAGTCGTCGCTTTCCTCTCGGTTTTCTTCGCCGCATCGTGCGGAGGCGCTCCGACGTCCGCCACCTCAACACCAGCCTCGCGTTTTCCTGTCTCGATCACGGCGCCCGGCGGAGCCACGGTGACAATT
>VBEF01000061.1 GCA_005881275.1 Chloroflexota bacterium | reverse complement strand
CCGCATCGACGATGGTGACGCCGCCGAGCATCAGCCGCTCGAGCAGGCGCCGGCGCATGACGTCGGTCGCTTTGGCGAGCCGGACGCGGTCTTTGACACCCATCGCCTCATTCAGGTCTTCGAGCTTGACGATCGTCACCGGCTTCAGGTGCTGGAAGACGTCGGTGAGGTAGAACTCTCCCGCCTTGTTGTCGTCTTTGATCTTGTCCAGCTCCTCGACCAGCCGGCTGCCGTCGAAGCAGTAGACGCCGACGTTGAATTCATGCACGCTGGCCCGTTGCTCGGCGGTCGCATCCTTCCGCTCGACGATGTGGTCGAGCCAGCCGTCGCGATTTCGAATCACTCGGCCATCGTCCCGCGAGGGATCTTCGACCGAAGCGATGGTTGCCGGGGACGCCGCTTCCTGGTGGGCGTGGAGGACCTTCAGGATGCTGGCCGCGGTCAGGAGCGGGGAGTCGCCGTTGACCACCAGCACCTGACGGCCGCGCAGCTCTCCGGCCGGGATCTGCTGCAAAGCGTGCGCGGTGCCCTTCGGATCGCGTTGGTAGACCACCTCCACGCGACCGTCGAGGTGGGCGGCCACGTCGGCCTGGTGGGGGTTCGCGATCACGATAACGTGCTTCGCGCCGGCCTCGTTGACGGCTTCGATGACCCAGTCGATCATCGGGCGCCCGCAGATGGGATGGAGGACTTTGGGAATCCGGGACCGCATTCGGGTGCCGTGGCCCGCGGCGAGGATGACAGCAGTCAGGGGTGCGCTCAGGTCCTGTCGATTATGCCAGTCGCGACCGATCGGGGGCGTAGCATCACCTTCTTATGGGCGAAGTCCCGGCGGTGAACCTGGAAGGAGCGGTGCCATCGCACCTGCCCGTCCTGCCGTTGAAGTCGACGGTCGTGTTCCCGCGCATCTTCATTCCGCTCTCTGTCGGACGCAAGAAATCGCTCCAGCTCCTCGATGATCTGTCCGGTGTCGAGCGCCACATCGCGGTCGCAACGCAGCTCGACGAGACGGCCGAAGACGTCGGCTTCAAGGACATCCACCACGTCGGCACGATGGTCCGCATCCAGCACATGCTGAAGCTGCCCGACGGCACCGTCCAGCTGGCGGTGCTCGGCTTGCGACGCATCCGGCTGACCAAGGTCGAATCGGAAGAGCCGTATCTCACGTCCGCGGTCGAGATGCTGCCCGAGGTCAGCGAGGACATCCTTTCGATCGAACGCGAAGCGCTCATGCGCCGCGCCATCGCCTCGTTCCAACAGCTGGTCGCGCTGGCACCACACCTCCCGGCCGAGCTTGCCGGCGCGGCGGGCGCGATCGATGACCCTCTGCACCTCGCCTACTACATCGCGAACCACATCCGCCTGACGACCGAGCAGCGGCAGGAGCTCCTCGAGCTCGAGTCCGCGAAGGCGAAGCTCGAGCGGCTGCTGGGCCACATGGCCCATGAGCTGGAGGTGCTCGAGCTCGGCCGCAAGATCCAGTCCCAGGCCGAAGAGCAGATGGGCAAGGCCCAGCGCGAATATTTCTTGCGCGAGCAGCTGAAGGCGATCCAGCGGGAGCTGGGCGAGCTGGACACGGAGCACGCCGAGCTCAGCGAGCTGCGCGAGCGCATCGAGAAGGCGGGATTGCCGCCCGAGGCAAAGCGCGAGGCGGACCGCGAGATCGCGCGACTCGAGCGCATTCCCTCCGCCTCGCCCGAGTCGTCGGTCATCCGCACCTACCTGGAGCTGATCGTCTCGCTCCCGTGGAACGCGTCCACCGGCGGCGAGGTCGACGTCAAGAAGGCGCGCGAGATCCTCGACGCCGACCATTACGACCTCGACAAGGTGAAGCAGCGCATCGTTGAGCACCTGGCCGTGCGCCGGCTGAAGCAGGTGCGAGGCTCGACCGATCGTGGCCGGGAGCCGATCCTCTGCTTCGTCGGTCCGCCCGGAGTGGGCAAGACGTCCCTCGGTCAGTCGATCGCGCGCGCGATGGGACGCAAGTTCGCCCGCGCGTCGCTCGGCGGCGTGCACGACGAGGCCGAGATCCGCGGGCACCGCCGCACGTACATCGGCGCGATGCCCGGCCGCATCCTGCAGGCGATCCGCCGCGCGGAATCGAACGACCCCGTCTTCATCCTCGACGAGGTGGACAAGATCGGCGCCGACTGGCGGGGCGACCCCTCGTCCGCGCTGCTCGAGGTCCTCGACCCGGAGCAGAACAAGGATTTCCGCGACAACTACCTGGATGTGCCTTTCGACCTCTCGAAGGTGATGTTCATCACCACGGCCAACTCGCTCGAGACCATCCCGCCGGCCCTGCGCGACCGTATGGAGGTGCTCCACCTCTCGGGCTACACCGAAGAGGAGAAGGTGCAGATCGCGGAGCGCTTCTTGATCCCGAAACAGGTTTCCGCCCACGGGCTGCGAGATGGCGAGATCACGATTTCGGAAGAGGCGGTCCGTCTCATCATCCGCGAGTACACGCGCGAGGCCGGCGTGCGCAACCTCGAGCGGGAGATCGCATCCTTGATCCGCCGCGACGTCGCGGAGATCGCCGGCGGCAAGCGCCTGAAGCGCATGGACGACGTGAAGAAGGTGCGCGCAGCGCTCGGCAAGCGGCGCTTCTATGACGACGTGGCGGAGCGCATCGACCGGCCCGGCGTCGCGACGGGACTTGTGTGGACGCCGACGGGTGGCGAGATCATCTTCGTCGAGGCCACGCTCACCCCGGGCAAGGGCGAGCTGAAGCTGACGGGACAGCTGGGGGAGGTCATGAAGGAGTCAGCGGCCGCGGCGCTCTCTTATCTGAAGTCACACGCCTCCGACATCGGGATCGACCCCGCGCTCTTCGACAAGAGCGATATCCACGTCCACGTGCCCGCGGGCGCCCAGCCCAAGGAGGGCCCGTCGGCCGGCGTGACGGTGCTGACCGCGATGGCGTCCATCCTCACGGGTCGGCCCGTGCGCGATGACGTCGCGATGACCGGCGAGATCACGCTGCGCGGCAAGGTGCTGCCGATCGGCGGGATCAAAGAGAAGGTGCTGGGGGCGCACCGCGCCGGATTGCGCAGGGTGCTGGTCCCGTCGCACAACCTGGCCGACCTGGACGACATTCCCGCCGACCTGCGCAAGCAGATGCAGTTCGTGATGCTGGAGTCGATCGACCAGGTTCTGCGCGAGGCGCTGGCGCCGCGGAAGCCGGTCGCCCTGAACGGAAACGGCGCGCGGACTACCGTCGTTGCGCGCGCTGCAGGATCCAGTCGTGCGCGGCAAGCTCCGCCGAGTCGTCGAGGTGTGAAAGGGCGCCGGCGCCCCGTCGCCTGAGCGCCGCGGCGATCAGGTGATCCGCAAGGTGCGGATTCTTCGGCAGGAGCGAGCCGTGCATATACGTCCCGATGACGCCACCCTGCACGCATCCTTCGCGACGATCAGCTCCGTTGTTGCCATGGCCCTGAAGCACTCTGCCCAGCGGCTTCGCTTTCGGGCCGAGGAAGGTGCGGCCGCTGTGGTTCTCGAAACCGACCAGCGTGCTCGGGCTGAGGCCCTCGATCTCGGCCTGAACGACGACGTCGCCGATGAAGCGCCTCTTCCCCGCCTCCGTCCTCACATCGATGAGCCCGATCCCGTCGTAGCGCTTGCCGTCGGCGGTCTGGTAGTAGTGGCCGAGCAGCTGGTAGCCGCCGCAGACAGCCAGGATCTGCGCTCCGTTTTGAACCGCACGCTGCAGCGACGCCTGCTTGAACTCGCGCAGGTCGTCGTAGATCAGCGCCTGCTCGCGGTCCTGGCCACCACCGAAGAAAAAGACATCGACATCATCCATCTGAGTCGTGGAGCCTCGGCCGAGCTCGACGACAGTCGTCTCATAGCCGTGCCACTCGGCTCGCCGGAGCAGCGTGAGGATGTTGCCGCGGTCGCCGTAGATGTTCATCAGGTCGGGGTAGAGCCAACCGACGGTGAACTTCATGTTTCCCAGTATGGGGATGCCCACCCGCGCCTCACCAGCTCGGCCCTGAGATCGAGCATCGCGGTGTAAGTGCACAGCAAGTAGGCCGTGTCGCCTTCGCGGGTCGACTTGATGAGAAGGTCGAGCGCCTTGCCCGAGTCGGTCTGCGGCTGCTCGGCCGCGACGCCTGCGTACTTGAGCCGCACCGCCAGGTCGTGCGCGCGGTTGCCCGCGGGGATGACGACGTCCGCCTTGCCCTTCAGCATCTCGAAGTCGACGTCCCAGATCCACGACACATCGGTGCCGTCGGCCTTTCGGTCGTTGAGGCCGACGATGAAGTTCTTGCCCTGCGCCAGCTCGACCGCCGTGCGCACTGTTTCGTTGAAGCCGGCGGGGTTCTTCGAGAGCACCAGGATCAGGTGCCGGCCGCGAAACTCGACCCGCTCCTGCCGCCCGAATGCCGCCTTGAAAGTGCGAAGCCGGTCGGCGATGTACGCGGCTGTCAGGTCGATGCTGCGGGCGGCGGCGTACGCGGCGAGCACGTTGTAGCAGTTGTACAGACCCCCCAAGGGCATCTCGATTCGCGTGCCATCGATTGTCAGCGCGAGGCTGTCGAAGCCGTCGAGCTTGATGTTCGTCGCGGCGATCTCGGGGGTCGGCCGCGAAAAATCGTGGTTGGGGCAGCGGTAGACACCGTCGTGTCCGACGTAGACCGCGTCGAAGATGAGGCTCGATCCGCACCTTGGACACGTGCGCGCGTCGGCGGCGTGCGGCAGGGTCGTCGATGCGACCGATATGTCGTCCAGTCCGTACCAGAGGGGTTTGCGGGCCAGGTTGAGACCAATCTCGGCGACGCGAGGGTCGTCCGCGTTGAGGATGGCGCGCGACGTTTCCGGCACCGCGCCCAGTGCCTTTTCGATTTTCTTGGCGATTGTCTCGAGCTCGCCGTAGCGGTCGAGCTGGTCGCGAAAGAGGTTCAGCACCAATGTGGCCCGCGGCTGGATCTCATCCACCGCTTTGGGGAGGCTCGCCTCGTCGATCTCGAACACGCCCCAGTCCGCCTTCAGCCTTCCGTCGGAGCCGGCGCGATTCAGCGCCGCCGCCGTCACCCCGAAGATGAGGTTCGCCCCGGCTCGGTTCGCGACGACCCTATGTCCTGCGCCCTCGAGCAACCAGCTGAGGAGCCGCGCGGTGGTCGTCTTGCCGTTGGTCCCGGTCACGACGATCGAGCCGTAGGTCAGGTCCTTGGCCAGGCGCGTGAGGATCTTCGGGTCGATGATCCGGGCGATGTCGCCAGGCAGCGTCGTACCGCCGCCCCGCCTGCTCACGCGGCTCAGCGTGCCGGTGGCCTTGCCGGCCCAGACCGCCGCGGTTTTGCGGATCAACTCCAGGCACCGACGGCGCGCGAAACCGCGGTCCAGCAGTCCAGCTTCCCGATGGCTTGCCTTCCTTCTTCTTGTGTATTGACGCGTTTGTAGAACGCCGAGCCGCTGCCGGTCATCTGCCAGCCGGGACCCAGCTTCACCGCAAATTGTTTCAGGCCTGGCTCGACGTGCTCGGCCGCTCGGCGCAGGTGGTTCGGCCCGTCGCCTTTCACCTCGTCCCACGCACGGTATACATCCGCGGTCGAAAGCTCGACGCCCGGCCACGCGATCGCAAACCACGCCGGCTCCATCTCCATCCTGGTGAGGCGCTCGCCGCGGCCTTCGCCACGGGCGCTTCCACCGGTCAGAAAGAACGGGACATCGGAACCGAGCTCCATCGCGATCGGCTGCAGAGCGACGTCGAGCGCGAACATCGCCTTCATTGCTCTCAACGCCGCCGCTGCGTCAGAGCTCGCTCCGCCCATGCCCGATCCGGGCGGGATCCGCTTATGGAGCTGAAAGGCCGCCGGCAGCGGCTTACGCACGGCGCGTTCGAGGGCGGCCTGCGCCGCGAGCACAGAGTTGTCCTTGGTTCCAGCGCTCAATCCTGAGATGGTGATGCTCGTTGCATCCGCCGGTGACACGACCAGCAGGTCGTGCAGCTCGATAGCCTGGAATGTCGTGCGAAGCTCGTGGAATCCGTCCCTGTCGCGGCCGACGACCTCGAGGTCGAGATTGAGCTTGGCGCGCGCCGGAAGCGCCAGGGTCAATCGCCGATCGGCTTCAAGCCCGCCCGGTACCGGACCGCGCGATCTCTGTAGTGCTGCGCCGTCGTGCCGACCCAATGATTGGACGAACCGTCGAGCGCCTTTTTGATCGTGGCAGGGACGCCGGCGGCCATCTGTCCCGGTGGGATGTGCACTCCCTCCTGCAGCACCGCGCCTGCGGCCAGCATCGACCCGGCGCCGAGGCGGCTGCGCTGCAGCATCGTCGCTCCCATCCCGACCAGCGCCCCCTGCTCGACGACGCAGCCCTCCAGCTGCGCGGAATGGCCGACGCTTGCGTTGCGCTCGATCACTGTCGGCAGGTTTTCCGCGCAGTGGATGACCGCGTTGTCCTGGATGTTGGCGCCCTCGCCGACCCTGATCGCCGCCTCGTCGCCGCGGAGCACCGCACCGAACCAGACGCTTGCGCCGGCCTCGATCTCCACGTCACCGATGAGCACGGCGGTCGGTGCGATGTAGGCGTCGGGATGCACCTTGGGGCGCCGCCCGCCGAGCTCGAACTCCACTGCCGCCTATAATCCTATCCTCGTGAGTTTCTCCAACCAGGTGCTGAAACGTGGCTAAGCGAACCGCGTCCGCGAAGAAGCAGGCGCGCGCCGGCGCCCGCCGCGCGACGCGCAATCGCGCGACCCGCTCGTCGGTCAAGACGCTTATCGTCAAGGCGCGAAAGTCGCTGAGCGACAGCTCGGGCGAGGCAACGGAGCGCGCTGCCGTCGCGGGCGAAGCGCTTCGAGCGCTCGACCGCGCCGCCGCTAAGGGCGTCCTCCACCGGAACAACGCAGCCAGGCGCAAGTCGCGGCTCGCTCGGCAGCTGGCCAAGATCGCCGTCGCGGGGCCCGCACCGGCGAAGGGCAAGAAGGCCGCCCCGGCTGCGCCGGCCAAGCCCGCGGCCGCCACGAAGAAGAAGTAGCTCCTTCCTAGAGGCGCGTCAGCAGGACGTCCAGGCCGAGGTCGGCGTCGACCTGGCCTGACTTGACCTCCCACTCGTAGTCGCGAATCTGCCGCAGCGCCTGCTCGAGGCGCTCGGAATTCGCCTCCTGCGCGGTGTCGAAAGCCTTCTGGATCACGAAGCGGTGCTCGCTCATGCCGTCCTGGACCTGCTGCAGCGATTCGCCACGGTCCTGTCGCGCTTTGACCTCGAGCACGAGCGCGATGTGACGCGCCATCCGGTAGGCGACCGACGTCGGCTGCATCCCGCCGCGCGTCAGGTTGCGCGCGATGTCCAGCGCGTGAGGCGTGGGGCGCGGGAGCAGGTTGTCGGTCAGCCTGAAAATTTCGTCTTCTCGGCCGCCCGCCAGAAGCTCGGTGATCGCCTCGGAGGTGAGCTTGGCGCCGGAGGCTTTGTAGGCGGCGAGCTTGGTGAGCTCGGAGTCGATGACGCTGAGGTCGGGTGGCGTCACACGTACGACCTGGGCCGCGATCCCGGGGGTCAGTCCATGCCTTTCGACCGCGCGCCTGGTCGCCCAATCGCCGAGCGCTCGGCCTTTGAGATGCACCATCTCCTCAACCTGGCCCCCCGCGGTGTTGATTGCCTTCGCCAGCTTGCTGCTCGCGCTGATGCGGCCGGCGACTGTGATCAGAAGGCGCGTCGTGGGTGGAATCTCCGCCACGGCCGGCGCCAGGCTCTCGGCCCGGTTGGCGGGGATCATGCGCGCGAAGACGACCCGATACGGATCGAGAAACGGAGCCTGGAGCACCGCGTCCTGCAGACGCGGGGACGCGAGCCCCGCCCCTTCGAGTGTTTCGAGGCCGAAGTCCGAGACGAGCTCTCCGCGCCACTCGTCGAGCGTGGCGCGCGCCTTCTCGTCGACGAGGAAGCGCTCCTCGCCGTGAAGCAGCAACGCCGTCGCCCCTGCGCGGCTGGTCGCTCGCGGCATGCGTGGCATCGTACTTACAACGGCAAGGTGATCGTGCCCTCCTGGTCCGTGCGCAGAACGCTCGGCGGAAAACCGGCGGCCAGCCGGCCCGATGACCTCGACGCGATCAGCTGCGTGCTTGTGGTGATCGCGTTGTGTTCCAGCTCTGGTGAGAGGCGGCTGCGGCCGCCGCGCGGAAGAAGCAGAAACGTGCACGCGCCGCGAAGGCGGCTCGCCGCGATCGTCTGCGCGTCGAGGTCGAGGTCGCTGAAATCGCAGAAGCTTTTGCCGTCGCCGGCCACAGCGCGAAGTCCCATGTAAGCGGCCCCGACCTGATCGCCGGGCGCGCCGCGCTCCGGCGCGAGCACCTGCAGCTCGAACCCCGCGACCCGGGCGGTCGCTCCGGCCACCATCTTGCGGATCGAGGCGCCGCGCGCCACCTGCTCCAATGCCGTGGTCCGCCACGCGGAGCCGGTCAACGCGACGTCCGGAAGCATCACCGTCGTGGCGGGGCGGTCGAAGCCGGCGAATCCGCCGATGTGACCAAGGCCCGGCGCCGTGATGACGATCGCGTCGAGCCTGTGCTGCCACGGCGGAAGCTGGGTGCCAAGCTCGTCCCGCAGTCTCGCTGGACTGGGACCTCCATCGATGAGGATCGCGCCGCCCGGTCCCCGGAGCAGCACCGCTTGCCCGTCGCCGACGTTCATGATCACCGCCTCGGGCGAAGCCCCCGCCCACGCCGCCAGTGCCGCGAGAGAGATCGCCGCCGGCGCGATCGCCGCGACCGCGAAGCTCACCTTGCGGCGGTGGCCCGTCGCATTCGCTCCGGCGATCGCCGGTCCAAGCGCGGCGTAGTAGGCGACTCCGAGCCAGGTCGGAAACTTAGGCACGGTGATCGCCGCCACCGGCATACGCGCCAGCACATAGCCGACCTGTTCGATGTACGCGATGAGGCCCACCATCGGCAGCGCGACCAGGCGAGCCACTTCTGGGACGTAGGACGACGCTCCAAGAAGCAGGCCGCCGGCGACCAGGACGGGAAGGATGGGCAGCGTCAGCGCGTTCGCTATCGGCGCCACCGGCGACAAGACGTGAAAGTCGGTTGCCATCATCGGCAGTGTTCCGACCTGGGCCGCGCAGGTCACGGCGAAGGGTTCGCGCAGGACGTGGGGTAGGAAGGCAACGCGCCTGGCGATGTCCGGCGTCAGCAGGACGATCGCCGCGGTGCCGGCGAACGACAGCTGAAAGCCGACGTCCCAGGCCATCTCGGGATGCCAGCCCAGCATCGCTGCAGCCGCGACCGCGAGCGAGGTCCAAACATGGGAGGGCCGGCCGAGCTGAGAGGCGGCGATGGCAAGGCCGCCCATCGCCGACGCGCGCACCGCAGCAGGCGTCGCACCGCCGACCATCGCGTACAGGGCGATCAAAGCGAGCGCCGGCCAGGTTGCCGCTCGTCCAAGCACCGGGTTCAGCGCGCCCTGGACGATGCGGGCGAACACCGCGACCTTGAGCCCGCTCAACACGAGCAGGTGAATGAGACCCGTCGCGATGAGCGCGTTCTGGAGCTGGGCCGGTATGCCCTGGTGGATCCCGAGCACGATCCCCAGGAGCACGGCCGAATGCGGCGGTGGCAACGCGGCGGCCACGGTCGCGGTGAACCTCGAGCGAAGCCATACCGGAAGCGCATCGATTCCAGTCGCGTCCGCCGTCACATCGAAGCTCGCGGCGGTGAGCTCGAGGAACACGTGGCGCTGCGCGAGGTAAGCGCGACGGTCGAACGCGGGCATGTCTCGCGGCAGCAACCGGACGGCTGTCATCGGCGACTCGCCCGGTCATGGCCATGGTGGCGCCGGCCAGCGCGGCGGCCCGGAGCGGAATGTGCGGGTCGACCGGCGGCAGCTCCGCCCGGCCGACCGCCAGGAGTGCGGCCACGACGGCCAGGGCGATCAGCGCCGGCCGGAGCAGCAGCGAAAGCGCGAGGAGCGGCACCGCCGCGGCGATGGCGATCGCTCCGGCCGCGGGCTGCGCAGGGATCAAGACGACGGCCGCGGAGAGCGCGGCGGACCATGACAGCGCCATGACGAGCGCCGGGTAGCGCGTCACAGCGTGAGATAGCGGCGCGCGACCAGATAGTCCGACTCGCTCATTCCGAGGATGTCGACGAGCTCGCGCGTGTTCTGGAATCCGCCGAAGTTGGTGCGGTAGTCGATGGACTCCTTCGCGAAGGACGCGGTGAAGCCCGGTACTCCCTCCAGCTCCTCGAGCGTCGCCTGGTTGAGGTTCGTCCGCACGACCACGGTGCCGGACGACGTCTTGGCAAACGGGACCTTGACCTGCTCGCCGTCCTTGAGGCGCCCGGCGAGGTTGGGCAGGCGCGACGTGTCGGCGTCAGGGCTGAATCCGCCGGCCGCCGCGATCGCGTCGAACACGCGGTCGCCGCGCGGCAGGCGATAGAGCCCGGGATTTTCGACGGCTCCGACGACGTGGACGAGAAGCCCAGGTTGGGCGGGGACGTCAAGGGCGGGGTTGCTGGCGGGTGGCGGCGCGAGGTTGGACGCTGTGGCGGTCGAGCGGTAGACGTACGCGCCGGCGAGCAAGCCGGCGGCCAGCGTGACGGGCGCGAGCACCAGAAGGAATCGCTTCCAGCCAGGGACGAATCGGAGGCGAAGAGGCATGGCCCGAGCCTAGGAGGCGTCGCGAGTCATTCCAATCCAGGGTGTTAAGACGGACTCAGTAGGGGATCTTGGGGTCGATGGCGACGCAGCTTTGGTTCCCGGGGAAGGATTCGAACCTTCGGTCGAGGATCCAAAGTCCTCTGCCTTACCGCTTGGCCACCCGGGAGCGCGCCCACAACACTACCTCGGGGCTTCGAGCTGGAAACCACGTGACCTCTCCGGCCGACCGCGCGTTTTGTCGGTGATGAGAAACGCGCTGTTGGCAAGCCTGGTGATCTTGACGGCCGCCTGCGGTGGCTATCAATTTCCCGGAGGCTCGTCCACGCCGGCGGCCGGAACGGTCAGCGGCCGAGTGCTGGCGGTGCCCTGCGCGGCGATCGAGCCGGCCGACGGCCAGTGCGTCCGGCCGGTGCCAAACCTCGAGCTGGACTTCGTCGTCAGCGGGGAAAGCCGAACCGAGAAGACCTTCACCGACGCGAACGGCAACTATTCGGTCGCCCTGCCGCCCGGCACCTATGCCGTTAAGGTGAAGTCCTACATGCGCATCATCAGCGGACCCACGAACCTGACCGTCGGCGCGGGCACGAGCACGGTCGCGAACTACGTGCTCGATACCGGGCTCCGAATCTCAGGGCCGGCGCAGCCAAGCTCTTAGCGCCGATTGTCTGACGGCTCTCGGGAGATATGGCCGGGGCGCGCGTATCCGCTGGGCGCCACGTTCGACGGCAACGGGACGAACTTCGCGCTCTTCAGCGAGGTCGCCGACAGCGTCGAGCTCAGCCTCTTCGACGAGCACGGCGCAGAAACCAGGCTGCCTCTCGACGAGGTGGATGCCTTCTCATGGCACGCGTACCTGCCGAGCGTCGGCCCTGGCCAACGCTACGGCTACCGGGTGCACGGTCCATACGCCCCCGAGCATGGCGTTCGCTGCAACCCGGGCAAGCTCCTGCTCGATCCGTACGCGCTCGCGATCGAAGGCCAGGTCACCTGGGACGCGGCGTGCTACTCGTACAACCTGGGCGACGAAGATTCGATCAACGAAGCGGACAGCGCGCCGTACGTGTTCCGTTCGATCGTCCAGCATCCCCATTTCGACTGGGGCGGCGACCGCCGGCCCGACACGCCGCTGCACGAATCGGTCATCTACGAAGCGCACGTGAAAGGTATGACGAAGTGTCACCCGGACGTGCCCGAGGAGATTCGCGGCACATACGCCGGTCTCGCCCATCCCGCGATCGTCGAGCACTTCACGTCCCTGGGCGTGACCGCGGTGGAGCTCATGCCGGTGCACCAGTTCGTCCACGACCATCGGCTGGTCGAGCAGGGCTTGCGCAACTACTGGGGCTACAACACGATCGGTTTCTTCGCGCCGCACAACGAGTACGCCGCCAGCGGCAACCGCGGCGATCAGGTCAACGAGTTCAGGTACATGGTGCGCACGCTGCATGAGGCCGGCATCGAGGTGATCCTCGACGTCGTCTACAACCACACCGCGGAGGGCAACCACCTCGGGCCCACGCTTTGCTTCAAGGGCATCGACAACCGCGCCTACTACCGGCTCGTCGGCAAGACTCCCGAGTACTACTACGACACGACGGGTACCGGCAACAGCCTCAACGTGCAGCATCCCCACACGCTGCAGCTGATCATGGATTCGCTGCGGTACTGGGTCACCGAGATGCATGTGGACGGGTTCC
>VBEF01000117.1 GCA_005881275.1 Chloroflexota bacterium | reverse complement strand
GGATGAGGCATCTCGCCTGGATCGGGTGCTCGACGATGGCGAAGCGGCCACCGGTCTGGTGACCCCACACCTTGAAGTCCACACCCAACCCTCCTAGGTTCGCCGACCTACCCTCACCTGGGCGAACGATGAGCAACCGCTGCTCTTGAACTCTCATATCAATTCTTCTCCACGCCATATTGACGATCCATAGTTGTATACTGATCGTGACAATAATCCGTAGCACGGCCTTTGTCAATAATCAAGTCACACTGGAGATCCCTTAAATCGCCAGGAAGTACGTACTCAACCGCCGCGCCAAGCGCCAGGATGAAACGCGCGAGCGCATTGTCGACGCCGCCGTCGCGCTCCACCACACGATCGGTCCGGCACACACGACCGACGTGGCCATCGCGGAAAAGGCCGGTGTGACGCGCAGGACCTTCTATCGGCACTTTCCCGACGAGCTCGCACTCTTCCGTGCCTGCACGAGCCATTCGTTCGAGCAATGGCCACCTCCTCAGCCCGACAAATGGCGCCGGATCGCCGACCCGATAGAACGCGTCCGGCTAGCTCTGGGCGAGCTCTACGCCTACTATCGAGTCGCCGGTGTCGGCCTCGTAGTCATCATGCGCGACAGGCCTCGTCTGCGGGCGGAGCTGCTCGCTCTGCCAGGTCGAGCCGATCGTCTGCGTGCTATGCCGGGTGTGTTGCTTGAGCCATGGAAGGCGCGTGGGCGCATGCGCCAGGTGCTCGCTGCCGCCCTCGTTCATGCGACCGCCGTCACAACATGGCAGTCCCTCGTCGCAGAGCAAAGACTGACCGACGAAGAGGCAGTCCGCGTGCTCACCGCGATGGTCCTGGCCGCAGCGACGAAGGGGCGCCGCGGCTGGGCGGTAGCTCAGCTCAGCGCGAAGTCGATTGCCTCCTCCAGGCTCAGGTCATGACCGGCCTCCCAGGCGGATTGCCACCGATTTGCTCCCACCGCCGCTTGCGAGGCCTTAATGAATCGCCGGCTGATAGCGCGCTCGAACGGAGCCGGTCGGGAAGCGATCGTTTCGTGAATGCCTTCGGAGGCTCCATCCAAGCGAGCGGCGCGCTCTGAATCGGCGCGCGCCGCGGCGATCGCAGCCAGGGTGTCAAGAGCCTCGGCGACCCCAATCCGTTCGCGCTGCGTGGCAAAGACTGTCAGCGCATCCCTTGCCAGACCGTCCGCTCGCTCGAAGTCATCCTCGGCAAGCGCGGCGTGCGCTAAAGCGTTCGTCATCCTTGCTGCGAAGGTCGCGTCGCCCAGCTTCCGATAGATCTCCAGCCCGTCGCGATAGATCCGATCGGCCTCTGCCGTATGCCCCAAATGAAGCAGTACGTTTCCGAAATTGAGATGTGAGGTGCCGAGCTGCCAGCTCAGCCCAAGACGCCGGCATACATCGAGCGATTCGCGAAAAGGCTCCATCGCGTCGGCATAGCGGCCTTCGCACATCGCGAGCTGGCCGATGACGGTCAGCGCATTGCGAACGTCCATCGGGTCTCCGCCCTGCCGGGCCATGTCGAGACACTCCGGCGCGAGCTCGGCCATCCTGCCGTAATCGCCCTGCGGATAGACCAGAAATGCAGTGCCCCACAGTGCCTTTGCCCGCAGCGACGCGGGAGCTGCGCCGGGCATTGCGAGCGCCGCCTCGGACCAGCGGCGTCCTTCGGCGAATTCGCCGGAGTAGCGCCAATAGCGCCAGAGGGCAACTGTGAAGCGCAACGCAGAGGCGTTGTTGGTCTGCCGAAGCGCCCATGCAATCGCACGTCGGAGGTTGCCTCGCTCTGCATCGAGCCGTCGGTACCACTCCTCCTGACGGGCTCCGACCAGCTTCGCTTCACCTTCTTCCGCAAGCTCGAGGTGATAAAGAGCGTGCCGCTGCGCGGTCGAATCGATCTCCTTCGCTTCCAGCAGGCGTTCGGCCGCATACTCCTGGATGACGTCGAGCATGCCGTATCGAGCCTCGACACCCTGTCCGGTCAGACTCACCAGGCTTTGTTCGATCAGACCACTGATGACGGACAGCGGCTCCGGTGTGTCACAGACAGCTTCGAGCGACGCCAGAGTCCAGCCTCCTGAGTAGGCTGCCAATCGCCGGAACAGTATGCGCTCGGATTTCTTGAGCAGGTCGTGGCTCCAGGCCACCGTCTCCCTGATCGCTTGCTGGCGGAGAGGCAGGTCAATGGGACCTCCGGTCAGCAAGCCCAGACGATTGTTCAGCTGGCTTGCGAGCGCCGGTAGTGCAAGGTGTTTGGTGCGCGCGGCGGCCAGTTCAACAGCGAGGGGAAGGCCGTCAAGCTGGCTGCAGATTTCAGCAATCAGCGCCGGGTCATGCTCAGCCGTTTCGGAGCGCGTTTCGAAAAGGGCGGCCGCTGCGGAGAGGTCGAGCGGCGGCACCTGGAACTCATGCTCTCCCCGCACATTCAAGCGCCGACGGCTTGTGACGAGGAACTTGCTCGCGGGTGCATGGACGATTGTTGACGCGACCAGCAGGGCCGCTGGGAGCAGATGCTCAAAGGTGTCGAGCACGATCAACGCTTGACGTCCTGCTAGCCATCGCTCGATCAGAAGCGGAATTCCCTCTCCGATCTCGACCACGCCGAGGGCTTTGGCGATCGCAGGCGCCACCAGCTCCGGATCATGGACCTCAGCGAGGGAGACAAAGAAGACCCCGTCCGGACAGGGTAAGTAGACGAACACGTGGGTCCTTCAACGCCGAGGCCACTTTCGCCATCTTGTCTGCACGGCCCAGAAGGGATGTCGGAGGGATTGGGAGTGCACCGGTCGGGCCCTGTGGCTTACTGGTGGTACGTCCGACTGCGACCGCCTCGAAGCGAAATGTGGCGTTTTCTTCGAGCCCCAAGGCCGCGGCGAGCCGGCGCGCGGTATGTGGGTACACAGTGCCTCGGAGCCCACGCTCCACATCGCTGATGGTTCTGGCACTGATCCCCGAGCGCTCAGCGAGCTCCTCTTGTGTCAACCCCGCCGTTGAGCGCAAGTGCTTCAGGGTTGGACCCAGTCGGTGGGCGTGCTCAGTCACGATCGCCACTCGCAAGCCGGTGACCTAGTCGGTGGGCAGATTTCGTGGTCCGCCCCGGCATTTGTGCCCAGGATGACGCTGATGACGTTGGAGCGCAATCGGACCAGCATCCTGAGATTCTTTCGCGACGTGATCGGCGCCGGAAACCTGGATCTCCTGGACGAGATTGCAGTCGAGGACTATGAAGACCACGTCGCCCTGTCCGGTCAGGGCCGCGGGCGCGAGGGTCTGAAGCTCAGGGTGGCCAAGATCCGTGCCGCCTTCCAGCCGCGACATGAGCTGCACGACGTCATCGTCGATGCCGACCGGGTTGCCGTGCATTGGACCCTGTCGGGCGTTCATTCGGCCGAGTTCCTGGGTTTGACGCCTACGCGTAAGCGAGTTGAGTTCGACGGAGTCGACATCTACACGATGCGAGATGGACGCATGGCAGCCCACTGGAACGTCGTTGACATGTGGGCCTTCTACCGCCAGGTCGGCGGGCCCATCCACAAATAGAGGAGAAGACGAAATTGTCAGAAACCGAGAACAAGCAGCTGCTCAGACGCTACTACGAGGAGGTCTTGATGCAGGGCCGGTTGGACGTCCTCGACACCATCGCGCGCGCCGATTACGTGGAGCACAATCCGTTCCCAGGACACGGCCAGGGTCTGGAGGGTCTGCGTCAGCGGGTGAACACCCTGCGCACGGGCCTCAAACAACAGTTCACGCTGGAGCATCTGATCGCCGAGGGTGACAAGGTGGCTGTCTTGTGGACGACACGCGGCACCCAGGTGGGCGAGTTCCTGGGGCTCCCGCCGAGTGGCAAGAGCTACACCATCCAGGGCATTGACATTCACCAACTGCGGGACGGCCGCATGGCGGAACACTGGGATGTGGTGGACATGTATGGATTCCTCATCCAGATCGGCGTGGTGCCCGCGCCAAGCGGAGCGCCGGCGTAGCTGTCGCGACTATCGTGGGCGGGCGCCGTCGCGCTCGCCCTCCTTCTTAGTTCGACTGGAGATTGGGGTCACGCCCAATGTGCGGGTTCGCGACCTGGAACTGGTAGCCCCGGCGGTGTGTGGTTTCACCACATAGTGGACAGATGTCGCAAGACATAGTGGACACCACCAATCTCGGAGGTGGTACATGTCCAACCGGGGTCGCTACATCGTCGAGGCGATCGTCTTAGAGCACCGAAGCCCCAGCGAGCTGGCTCGGACCCACAAGGTTTCCCGCAGTTGGATCTACAAGCTGCTGGAGAGATTCAAGCAGGGTGGGTACGCGTCCTTAGAGCCCCGCTCGCGACGACCTCGATCCTGTTCACACCAGGTCGAG
>VBEF01000110.1 GCA_005881275.1 Chloroflexota bacterium | reverse complement strand
TAACCTCCGGCCAGATCAAGATCGACGACCAGGTCATCAACGACATGCCTCCCCGCGAACGAGACGTGGCCATGGTCTTCCAGTCCTATGCGCTCTACCCGCACATGACCGTCCACGACAACATGGCCTTCGGACTCAAGATGCGGGGCACCCCCAGGGCCGACATCGTATCGCGCGTCAAGGAGGCGGGCCGCATCCTCAGGCTGGACAACCTGCTCGCCCGCAAGCCGCGTCAACTGTCGGGCGGCCAGCGACAGCGCGTCGCCCTCGGCCGCGCCATCGTTCGTCAACCTCGAGTCTTTTTACTCGACGAGCCGCTCTCCAACCTCGACGCAATGCTCCGTGTGCAGACGCGAATCGAGCTGCAGAAGATGCACCAGCGGCTGGGCACTACCTTTATATATGTCACCCACGACCAGGTCGAGGCGATGACCATGGGCGACCGGATCGCGGTCATGAACGACGGCCTGCTGCAGCAGGTGGCTCCGCCGCGCGAGATCTACGACCAACCGGTGAACATGTACGTGGCAGGTTTTATCGGCAGCCCGCGCATGAACTTCCTGCCGGTCACGATCTCGGATCGCCAGGCGAAGGCGTCCGGTTTCGAGCTGACGCTGCCCAAGGCGACTGGCCTGGCGCACGGCACCCTGGGCATCCGGCCTGAGCACTTTGTGCCGAATGTCTCGGCCGACGACGCCGCTATCGACCTGAAAGTCGAAGTGCTCGAAGTCCTGGGCGCGGACCAGTACCTCTACGGCAAGGTCGGGTCGGACGACCTGATCGCGCGGGTGGATCCCCAGCTCAAGGTCGCGGTCGGTGACCGTGTGCGCCTGGGGGTGAACATGCAGCGCCTGCACATCTTCGACTCCGAGACGGAGAGGGCCGTCTTCTAGACCTCCGTCAGTGCTTGACGCGCCGTTTCTCGATCAGCTCGTCGGCGTCGAACTCCGAAGAGCGCACCCAGCGCAGCAGGCCTTGCTCGGCGGCGATCGATTGCTCGGCTGCCGCCGGCAGCTCGCCAGCGATCTCGCGCGGGATCAACAGCACGCCGTGCTGGTCGGCGTGAATCAGATCGCCCGGGCTCTTCTAGCACGCGCGCCGCGCCGGCGCGCAGGAGGACGGGCGTGCCGCGTGTCGATGCAGACCCAGTCATAGCCGGCGCGGCCCATCAGCTCGGCCGCGAACGGGCTGGGGATGACGCACCAACCGCCGACCGTCGGCTCGCCCCGCTCCCAGAGCTCGCGGAGCGTCACCGCCTGAGCCGAGCTCCCAACCTGACCCCGTTGACCACGTTGGAGGGCTCCTCGCCGTCGAGCACCCGGGTCAGGTTGTCGCGCACGACGTCCAACGCACGGGCCTCGGACTCCGACGTGAAGCCGCCGACGTGGGGCGAGAAAAATACGTTGGCCATCCGCCGCAACGGGTTGTCGGCCGGCGTCGGCTCCTGCTCGAAGACGTCCAGCCCCGCACCGCCCAGGTGGCCTGATTCGAGGGCTGCGATGAGGGCTTTTTCGTCCACCACCGGCCCGCGTGAGGCGTTGACGAGTAGCGCACCCTTCCGCATGCGTGTCAGCGCCCCCGCGTCGATCATGTGGTGGGTCTCGTTGTCCAGCGGCACGTGCACCGTGACCACGTCAGCCCGCTGAAGCAGGTCTTCGAAGGGCACGCGCTCGACGCCGGCGAAGCTCCTTTCCACGATGTCTGTATAGAGGACGCGCGAGCCGAACGCGAGCAGGCGGGTGGCAAGCGCCGAGCCGACGTTGCCCAGACCCACGATGCCTATCGTCAGCGCACCCAGCTCGTGCCCCAACATCTCGGGCTTGGGCCACCCGCCGTCTCGCATGCCCCGGTCTCCCCACGAGCCCCGGCGGACCAGGTTCAGGATGGCCATGACCGTCCAGTCGGCAACGGCGTCCCGGTTGTAGCCGGCGGCATTGGCGACCGCGATGCCGAACTCCGCCGCCGCGCGGTGGTCGATGATGTCGTAACCGACCGCGGGCATCTGGATCAGCAGGCAGCGGCGCATCTGCTCCAGTACCTCGCGGGGCATGCGGTGCTTATGCCTCTTGTCGGCGATGACCAGCTCCGCGAGGGTGCACTCCCGGAGCACGTCATCGGGGGCGGGCGGGTCGGGCACCGTCACCACGCCCACCGAATGCCGGCCGGCGAACAGGTCTTCGACCTGTTTTTTTGAATAGGGGGACAAGCAGACGATGCGGGCGGGCACCGGCCGTCAGGCTATCACGCAACAGCTCGCGCCGCAGCGTACCCTCGCGCGAGAAACTCTAGGAGGGGATGAGCATGGGTTCGATGCCGAAGGTTGCCATCGTCACCGGGGGCGGCACCGGGATCGGAAGGGCCGTTGCCGTTGCGCTCGCCGGCGAAGGCTATTCGGTCGTCGTCGCCGGGCGGCGCAAAGAACCTCTGGAGGCGGCGGTGGAGGAGGGGTCCAGGCTCGGCGCGCGGATGCTCAGCGTCCCCACGGACGTCCGCGACCCACGGTCCGTGAAGGCCCTGTTCGCCAAGACGAAAGAGGCGTTCGGGCGGTTGGATCTCCTTTTCAACAACGCGGGCTCAGGAGCTCCACCCGTCCCGCTCGAAGACGTGACCTTCGAACAGTGGACCTCGGTCGTCGACGTCCACCTCACCGGAGCTTTTCTCTGCACACACGAGGCGATCAAGCTCATGAAGAGCCAAGAGCCTCGTGGCGGGCGGATAGTCAACAACGGTTCCATTTCGGCCCATGCTCCAAGGCCGAACTCCGCTCCGTACACCGCGACGAAGCACGCGATCACGGGCTTGACCAAGTCGACGTCGCTGGATGGCCGCAAGTACGACATCGCCTGCGGCCAGATCGACATCGGCAACGCGGCCACCGAAATGACGCAGCGCATGGTGGAGGGCGTCCCGCAGGCGAAC
>VBEF01000060.1 GCA_005881275.1 Chloroflexota bacterium | reverse complement strand
TGAACTTCTCGTAAGCGGCCTGGGCGCCGGCGGCACCCTGCTCGTCGCCGTACTTCATCTCCCGACACACCTCGGCAAGCACCGCCAGGACGAGCTGCTGCTTGGACTTGAAGTGATAGTGGACGAGGCCCTGCGCCACGCCCGCCTCCTCGGCGATCTCCTTGATGGAGGCGTTCTCGTAACCCTGGCGGGACAGGACGGTGAAGGCGGCCTGGAGGATCTTGCCCCGGGTGTTGGTTGAACGATCAGTCAACATTGTTTGGTTATTCAATCAAATAAGGGCGGCGATGTCAAGCCGAAAAACGGTGAGGAGGGCGTGGGGGTCGGCCTGGAGGCGCTTTTGAATAGAAGTGGTGGCGATTAACGCTTGCATTTCGTACGTTTGTTTGGTATACTTTCAACATGCCGGACGAACTCGAGAGACTGAAGGTTGCGGTTCGCGATTTCCAGTCCAGTGCAGATCTCGACTTCGTCGATCCCAAGGAGCTTTCCGGCCTGGTCGACAGCCTGCAGGGCACCCTCTGCACGGTTCTGAACCAGGCCCGGAAGCGCGGCGCAAACCTGCTCACCGGGCAGACTCCTTGCTCCTGGGTGGCTCAGACCTGTGGCCTGACACCCAATGCCGCCTCCGACCGGCTGTGCGTCGGCAAGCATCTCGACGCGATGCCTCTTGTAGCCGAAGCCTTGAGCTCAGGTGAGATCGGCTACCAGGCGACCTCGGTCATCTGCCATTTCCGAGACTTGCTGCGCGAGGACCTGCGCGAGCTCTGCTCTGAGGAGCAGTGGATCGGCCACGCCAAGCAGAGCACGGTCAAGAACCTGCACTGGCTGGCCGACCACGTCCGCTACATGCTCGACCCCGACAGCTTCGATCACGGGATCGAAGAGGACTACGAGAAGCGATTCCTCAGTATCAGCGAGTCGAGCGGCATGTTCCACATCTCAGGCGTGCTCGACCGCGAGGGCGGGTCGGCGCTCAAGGCGGCGATCGAGTCGCTGGCCAAGCGCATCGGCACCGGCGATGAGCGGACGCCCAAGCAGCGCCGCGCGGACGCCCTAGTCGAGGTTGCCCACCAAGCCATGAACCAGGGCACGCTGCCCCGGAGCAACGGCGTGCGGCCTCACATCACCGTCCACACCACGGTCGAAGGTTTGAAGCGTGAGCTCGGCGCGCCAGCTTCTGAGCTGCAGGACGGATTGCCGATCTCGAGCAAGACCGTGCAACGCCTGGCCTGTGATGGAACCCTGGCCCGTGTCCTCAAAGCCGACTCGCAGGTGGTTGACGTCGGCCGGGCGACGCGTGTGGTCTCGCCGGCGCAGTGGCGAGGCCTCAAGGCTCGGCACCGCTGCTGCGCGGCGCCGGGATGCGACCGGCCCATCAACTGGACCAGCCCACACCACGTCGAATTCTGGGCGCATGGCGGCAAGACCAACCTGTCAGACCTGCTCCCCCTCTGCTACTTCCACCACCGCCTGGTGCATGAAGGCGGATGGCAGGTGGTCAGAGTGGCCAATGGCGTGAAGTTCATCCCTCCCGATCGCATCGTCCCGAGACGGGTTCGCGGCCCCGGTATGAGGTGGGCCGCTTAGGGGAAAATCGTCTGGTGACCCGGGCTGTTGAGGAGCTCAATAGGCGAATGCTGCGTTCCCGCGACGCCATCGACCGCACCTACGCTTACCCTCTCGACGTCCGGGCACTGGCCGGCGTGGCGAGCGTTTCTGAAGCGCACTACATCCGCACCTTCAAGGCCACCTTTGGCGAAACCCCTCACCGCTACCTGCAGCGGCGAAGAGTCGAGCGGGCGATGTTCATGCTCCGCGAGACCGACCGCCAGATCACCGACATCTGCTTGAACGTTGGGTTCACCAGCCTGGGCACCTTCAGCCGGACCTTCCGCGACATCGTCGGCCTGAACCCGACCGACTACCGCGAGCGGACCGAGATCATGATCGCCCCGACCTGCTTCACCATGGCCTATATGAGACCTAGCAGTTTTGGAGAAGCACCCCGCAGGAACGGCCAATAGCATCGATCTCAACCTCACCGCCAAAGAAAGGAGATAGCCGATGCTCAACACGATCAACATCTCGCACGTTTTCGTCTTCGACCAGGACAAAGCGCTCGACTTCTACGTTGGCAAGCTGGGCCTCGAGGTCAGCGCCGACATGGACCTCGGCATGATGCGCTGGCTCACCGTGAGGGCGCCGGGCGACCCCTCGCACGACATCCTGCTGGAGCTTCCAGGTCCGCCGTCGATGGACGAGAAGACCGCCTCCCAGGTCCGGGAGCTGATCAGCAAGGGCGCAAGCGGATTTGCGGCCGGCTTCACAACCAGCGACGCCAAGAAGACCTACGAGACTCTCAAAGCGAAGGGAGTGGACATCGCGGACGACATCACCGAGCGCGACTACGGCACCGACTTCGGAATCCGAGATCCGTTCGGCAACCACATCCGCGTCGTCCAGCTCTCCCCGACCTCGCACCAGCTCGGTCCGAAGAAGGCCGCCGCCCGGTGACGCGTTTTCGCGCCAAGGTCCTGCTCGCGGGCAAGACAGCAACTGGAGTCGAGGTCCCCGCCAAAGTGGTGGAGGGTCTCGGCTCCACCAAGCGTCCGCTCGTCAAAGTGACGATCAACAAGTACACCTATCGGAGCGCCATCGCTCCGATGGGTGGGACCTTCATGCTCGGCATCAGTGACGAGGTGCGCAAGGCAACCGGCGTGGCGGCCGGCGACACGATCGACGTCGACGTCGAGCTTGACGCCGAAAAGCGGGACGTCGAGATTCCTCCGGAGCTCAAGAAGGCGCTCGCCAAAGATCCGAAGGCCAAGAAGTACTTCGACAGCCTGTCTTACAGCGGCAAGTACCGACTGGTCGCGCCTATCGCGAACGGCAAGACCGCCGACACCCGCGAGCGCAACCTGGCCAAGGCGATGCAGGAGCTGAAAGCGAAGTCCTAGCCCGAAGATTCGGCGGCCCGAATCAGGTTTCGGAGTCCCTCCTCAGGTCCGTTCCGCAGCTCTCGTCCAAGAACCAGCTGCACCATCTGGCCCCGCCACCCGGGCGGGAGGTGGAAGTCTCAATTGAACCTGACCAGGGTGCCGCCTTCCTTGGTCTCGGTCAGCGTCACCCGCTCGTGGTTGTCGATGCCAAACGGGAAATGAACGACCAGGGCGGCAACAAAGGAAGCGCCCATCCACTCACCAAATCGCTCGGGAGTAGTCAGGACTGTCCAGATCCTCTCGGGAGAGGCCGGCGTCACAGCCGCTGGACAAACGTTGACGATCACTCGCCTAGATTTGACACCTTGAGCGGAGTCCTTGCCAACCCACCAAAAGCCGGAAGATCTGCCGGTTGATACCCAGGCGTAGTCATTGAGCAAGCGCAATGAACCGCACCAAGCGCCGATCGCGGAATACGCCCTCGTCGGCGACACCCGCACCGCCGCTCTGATCTCGCGCAGCGGTTCCGTGGACTGGCTCTGTCTGCCTCGCTTCGATGCCGATCCTGTCTTTGGACGACTCATCGACCAGGAGCACGGCGGTCACTTCGAGCTATCCGTCGATGGCTCCGTGGAGATGCGTGCGTATCGCTCAGAGTCTGCCGTCCTGGAAACCCGATGGCGCGGATCGGCCGGGACGGCGACGGTGACCGAAGCGATGCCAGTGAACGTCAAGGGGTTTCTCCCCCAGATGGCTCTCGTTCGACATCTCGAGTGCACCGCAGGCGAGGTGGTCGCCCAGGTCCGTTTCGATCCACGCCTCGGGCTGCCGGGCAGGCCGCCTCGGTGGAACCGGCGTGGAAACGGGGTCATCTGTGAGTGGGGAGCGCTCGCGTTGCTTCTTCAATACTTCGGAGTCGAGGCCCTGGAACCGGGGAAGTGGGTGTCGACGAGATTGGGACAGGGGCAGTCACTCACGCTCATCGCCTCGCTGGCCGATCGGACGCCGGCCGTTTTCATTCCGCGCCAAGAGGCGCTCATGCTCATGGAGGAGACGGATCGCGACTGGCGGTGGTGGGCGGCCGAGATCAAATACACCGGTCCCTTCCGGCCGGCCGTGGTCCGGAGCCTGATCACGCTTCGCCTGCTCACCTATTCGCCCTCGGGCGCTCCGGTGGCGGCGCCGACGACCTCCCTGCCGGAGAGGCTGGGCGGCGAGCTCAACTGGGACTACCGCTACGCGTGGCCTCGCGACGCGGGCATCGGATCCGGCGCCTTCATGGCCGCGGGACGCACGCAGGAGGCACAGGCATTTCTGCGCTGGTTGGAGATCGCAAGCCGCCTCACCGTGCCCAAAATGCACGTCCTCTACACGCTCGACGGCACGCCCGGTCACCGCGAGCGCGAGATCAAAGGCGTGTCTGGCTACCACGGGAGTTTGCCTGTCAGGGCTGCGAACGCGGCAGCTGAACAGCACCAGCTGGATGTGTACGGCTGGGTCGTGGAGACGGCCTGGCACCTTGATAGCCACGGCTCTGACCTTGACCGAGCCAGCTGGCGGATGATTCGCTCGCTCGCTGATTTCGTCGCCTCGTCCTGGCGGGAACCGGACGCAGGCATCTGGGAGGATCGAGACAAGCCGCGACACCACGTGTCGTCAAAGCTGATGGCTTTTGTCGCCCTTGACCGCGCCTCCAGGATCGCGAGGCGCCGAAATCAGGATGCCCCGCGAGCGAACACCTGGGAGCGTGAGCGCGAGGCTCTGCGGGCGGATATCTATGCGCATGGATGGAATCCAATCCTGAACACCTACACAGCCGCGTACGGCTCTGAGAATCTCGATGCCTCGGTCCTTCTGGTCGCGATGTCAGAGCTCGAGAATGGCCGGCCGGAACGAATCAAGATGACAATCGACGCGGTACGTCAGAGACTCGGCGCCGGCGGGGCCTTGGTGTACCGACACCTTGCGCCGAACGGCGGGCCACCGGACGACGGCGCCTTTATCGCTTGCACGTTCTGGCTCATCGATGCGCTGGCGCGATGCGGTCGCCTCGATGACGCTGAAGCGGTGATGGTCGAAGCGATCAAATTGGGCGGAGAGCTGGGCCTACTCGCGGAGGAGGTCGACCCTGGGAGCGGAGCTATGCTCGGCAACCACCCACAGGCGCTCAGCCACGCGGCACTGGTGGCGGCCGCGCTGTCGATCGAGGCGGCTAGGGCTTCAGCAAGCCACCAAGGATCGTTCCGTACGCCACGTGAGCCAGGAGCGTGACCGCGACCGTCCGCCGTCCGTAGTTCTGCGCGAACAGCGCTGGAGGCTCGAGCACCGCGAACTCCATTCCGGTTCGCTCAGATGCCATCCGCGGATGGATCCACGGCAACATTGGGATCAGGACCGTCAGCGCGAGCACACCGTGAACCAAACCGAAAAGTGCGCCGAGGAGCCATCCTGATCGCCCGATCAGCGCGAAAGCGGAGGCATAGAAAAGCGCGAAGACCTGGCCGATGACGAAGTGGATCAGGATGCCCGGAAAACGCGCCTGGTCGAGGTCGGATGTGACGAGTGTCCCGAGCATGGTGGGCAGGTCCATTCGGGTCTGCCGGCCGAGCTGCGCGCCGACCATGATCGCCGTCAGCACAGCTGTCGCGACGAAGCCGAATGTGATCCAGCCCTGCCAATCCATTGCCAGATAATGAAACAGGAATCGTGGCCGGCAAGGTCGCCGTCATCACTGGCGCTTCAAGCGGCATCGGCCGAGCCTCAGCCCGTGCATTTGCACGAGCTGGTTACCGCCTCGGATTGATCGCTCGCTCGCTGGAAGGACTCGAGGCGGCCGCGCGAGAGGCGCAAACAGCAGGATCCGAGGCCATGGTCGTCAGAGGTGACGTGGCCGACTCCGAAAAGGTCGAGCGCCTCGCGACCGACACCGAGGCGCGGTTCGGGCCGATCGACGTGTGGATCAACAACGCCATGGTCACCGTCCTCTCTCCTGTCGCAGAGATGAAACCGGAAGAGTTCCGCCGTGTCATGGAGGTGAATTACCTCGGTACCGTCCATGGCACCCTCGCGGCGCTGAGCCGAATGCGCCCGCGCAATCGCGGCACCATCGTCCAGGTCGGCTCTGCGCTCGCCTACCGCTCGATTCCGCTCCAAAGCGCCTACTGCGCCAGCAAGGCGGCGATCCGCGGGTTCACCGATTCGTTGCGATCAGAGCTGCTCCATGACGGCAGCTCGGTCCGGCTGACGATGGTCCAGCTCCCTGCCGTGAACACGCCGCAGTTTGAGGTCATGCGAAACCGGATGCCGCGCAGGCCGCAGCCGGTGCCGCCGATCTTCAGCCCGAAGATGATCGCCGACGCGATCCTGTATGCGGCTGAACACCCGGGGCGCGAGATGGTGGTGGCGGGAAGCGCTCTCCAGGCGATTTTCGGCCAGAAGGTGGCTCCGGGCCTGATCGATCTCTACCTGGCCCGCACCGGTTACGAATCGCAGCAGCGCGAAGAGGCAGAACAGCCGGGCCGCCCGGACAACCTGTTCGAGGCACTCCCTGGCGACCGCGGCGCGGACGGTCCGTTCTCTGGTCAGAGCCGGCGATCGAGCATCCAACTCTGGCTCCGGGAGCGCCCGGCCCTCGCAATCACGTCCAGCCTCGCGTTGGCTGCGGCCGGCATCGGAGCCCTGGCTCGGCGCCGGCCGGCTGATGTGGATCGCGATCGCCACGAAACCGATCAGCTGTGAAGTTCGTTGAGCTCGCCGCGAATCTCGACCGGATGGAGGCCACGAGCAGTCGCAACGAGCTCGTGCGCATCCTGTCGGACGTTTATCGGGCCAGCTCGGAGGACGAGCTCGGGCCGATCACATACCTCATCCAGGGCCGGCTCGCCCCTTTCTTCGAGCCGGTCGAGATCGGCCTCGGCCCCGGCCTGCTCCTCGCCGCGATCTCGACCGCCTACGCCGCGAAGAAGGAGGACGTCGTCAAGCTCAACAAGCAGACCGGAGATTTGGGCATCACCGCGCAGCGCCTGGCGCCGGCCTCCAAGCGGAAATCACCGACCGTGGTCGAAGCCCATGCCCGCTTGTACGAGATCGCCAAGGCAGGAGGCGCGGGCAGCCAGCAGAAGAAGCTCGACGGCTTCACCAGCCTGCTTGCCGACCTGGACGCGACCTCGGCCAAGCACCTCGTCCGAATCACGCTCGGCAAGATGCGGTTGGGGATCGGCGACCCGACCGTGCTCGACGCGCTGTCTTTCGCCAAAAAAGGAGATCGATCTCTGCGACCTGTGCTGGAGGCTGCTTACAACCGCACCTCCGACCTCGGCCTCATCGCGCGCACGCTCTGGGAACGTGGCGAGACAGGCCTCGACGCCCTGAAGGTCAGGGCCGGCCACCCGCTCCGCCCTCAACTTGCCGAGCGATTGCCCAACCCCGAGGCTGTGATCAAGAAGCTCGGAACCGTCGGTGTGCAGCCGAAGTACGACGGCCTTCGCGTCCAGATCCACAAGGACGGGGACCAGGTGAAGCTCTTCTCGCGAAACCTGGAGTCGTGGACGGACGCGTTTCCGGAGCTGGTCGCAGCCGCCTCCAAGCTAAAGGCGAAGAGCGTCATCCTCGACGGCGAGGCGATCGCCTACAACCCCGAGTCGGAGGAGTACGTCCCCTTCCAGGAAACCACCGCGCGAAGACGCAAGGAGGGTATCCAGGAGTTTGCGGAACAGGTGCCCCTGCGGGCGTTCGTGTTCGACGTGATGTTCCGCGACGGGACCGACCTGACTCAGCTGCCTTACGAGCGGCGTTTCGCAATCGCACAGGAGCTGCTCCAGAAGTCGGACACGCTGGTGACGGCTCCGCTGACCAAGACCGATTCGGCGGAGGAGCTCACCAGGGAGCTGCTCGACAACATCAGCCGCGGCCTGGAAGGAGTCGTGGCGAAGCGGCTCGACTCGCCCTATCAGGCCGGCGCCCGCAACTTCAACTGGGTGAAGCTGAAACGGAACACGAGCGGCCAGCTGAACGACACCATCGACGTCGTGCTGCTGGGCTACTACCGGGGCAAAGGCAAGCGAGCAGAGTTCGGCGCGGGCGCCCTGCTGGCCGGCGTGTACGACAGCGACAAGGACGAGTTCGTGACCATCAGCAAGCTCGGCACAGGACTCTCCGACCAGGGCTGGCGCGACATCCATCGGCGGCTCACCAGCCTCGAGGTCCTGGAGAAGCCCGCTCGCGTGAACTCACTCTTCGTGCCCGACGCGTGGCTCAAGCCCGAGATCGTGGCCGAGGTGCTGGCCGACGAGATCACGCCCAGCCCGCGTCACACGGCCGGCATGAGTGCGGATCGGTCGGGTTTCGCGCTGCGCTTCCCGCGGATCGTCTCGTTACGAACAGCCGATAAGAAACCCGAAGACGCCACGAGCGTCCGCGAGATCCGCGAGATGTTCGACCAACAGCGGCGGCGATGATCTTCACCTCCCCGCTTAAGGCTTGATGTTTTGGTTCAGCCGGAAGAAGTTGTCCGGGTCGTACTGCCGCTTCAACCTGACCAGCCGCTCGTACTTCGCCTTGCCATAGATCTGCGCCCCGTTCGTGTCGGCCTCGACGACGTCGTTGACGTAGGTTCCCGTTCCCATGAACGCCTTCAGCGCTCCGATGGCGGCGCGTCCCCACGCGATCCTGGCCTCGTCGTCGGCCGGGTCCTCCCAGGCGAGCTCGGCCCCGATGTTGAATGCGGCGGTCCTCCCCGTGTACGCCATCGCATCGTCGGAGACACGCCCGACGGCGCCGCCGTGCGCCCACAGCGACAGCTCGGCGCCCGGCGGGATGGTGTCCACCAGCCCGGCGCATCGATCGACCAGCTCATCGGTCAGCTCCGGGAAAAAGCCCGCCTTCGTGTAAAAACGCTTGCCCCATCCCGACGCTTCGTCGTTCATCACTTGGACATCGAGGTACCGCCGGGATGCAAAAGTGTCCAGCAACGGGCTCGATTCGCGAAACACGCGGAGGTCGCGACCCGCGATATCGGCACTCCCGGTGTGCATCGCACCAACGGCAAAGATCGGCTGACCACCCAGCTCTTCTGATCGAGTGAAGTAAACGGCGACATGGACGTCGTCATGGGTCCCGACGAACTCGCGAACCCGCAGCGCGATCTCGAGGCTTCTGTCGATCGGAAACGCGACCATGCCCACGAAGACCGTGCCTTCGAGCGGATGCAGCCGGAACTCGAACGACGTGGCGACGCCGAAATTCGCCCCGGCGCCGCGCAGTCCCCAGAACAGGTCCGGATTCTCTTCCTCGCTCGCCCGGATCTTCTCGCCTTCGGCCGTGACGAGGTCGACCGCCAGAAGGTTGTCCACGGTCAGGCCGTGTTTGCGCTGCAGGCGGCCCATGCCTCCACCCAGCGTCAGACCGGCGACGCCCGTGTGCCCGATGACCCCGACCGGACACACAAGCCCGTGCGCCTGGGCAGCTTTGTCCAGCTGCGACAGGTGCGCGCCGCCTTGAGCGCGCGCAGTTCGGCGAACAGGATCGACCGTCACCTCACGCATCCGGGACATGTCAAGGACCATCCCGCCGTCGCACGTCGAGAATCCCGCCACGCTGTGCCCGCCGCCGCGCACGGCCACGACCAGCTGCTGCTCGCGCGCGAAGCGGATAGCGGCAATCACGTCGTCGACCGACGACGGACGCACGATCAATGCAGGACGGCGGTCCGCGATCGCATTCCAAACACGTCGCGCCTGCTCATAATCCGGGTCGCCTGGGCCGATCACCTCGCCGGTGATGCGGTCCTGGAGGGCGCTACTTGGTGCCAGTGCCGACCCCGATCGCGGCCTGCGCCGCCGCCAGTCGCGCCACCGGGACGCGGAACGGGCTGCACGACACGTAGTTCAGCCCCAGCTTGTGGCACAGGTGGATCGAGTCCGGGTCTCCCCCATGCTCGCCGCAGATGCCCACCTCGAGCCCGCGCCGCGTCTTGCGCCCTTCCTTGACCGCGATCTCCATCAGCCTGCCCACCCCGGCCACGTCAATCGTCTCGAACGGGTTGCGCGGCAGGATCTTCTGCTCCAGGTAGCGGACGATGAACGCGCGCTCGGCGTCGTCGCGCGAGAAGCCGAACGTGGTCTGCGTCAGGTCGTTGGTGCCGAAGGAGAAGAACTCCGCCTCCTGCGCGATCTCGCCCGCGGTCAACGCGGCGCGCGGGATCTCGATCATGGTGCCGAACTTGTAGGGAACGCGAACGCCGGCTTCCTTCTGGACCGCTTCCGCGACTGGCTTCAGCTCGGAGTGCACCGTGCGCAGCTCGGCGACCGTGCCGGCGAGCGGGATCATGATTTCCGGCCGCGCGTCGACCTTGCGCTTGCGCAGGTTGGTGGCCGCCTCCATGATCGCGCGCACCTGCATGCGAGTGATCTCGGGGTAGAGGATCGACAGGCGCACGCCGCGCAGGCCCAGCATCGGGTTGGCCTCGTGCAGCTCCTCGACGCGAGCCAGGACCTTCTCCCGCTCGGCCAATCGCGTCGGGTCTTCACCGGTGTCCTTGAGATGCGTCGTCTCGCGGATCAGCTCCTCGAGGCTGGGCAGGAACTCGTGGAGCGGCGGGTCGATGAGCCGGATGATCACCGGCAGGCCCGCCATCTCCTTGAAGATCCCTTCGAAGTCGCCACGCTGGATGGGCAGGAGCTTGGCGAGCTGCTTCTCGCGCTCCTCGGTCGTGGTGGCCATGATCATGGCCTGCACGATCGGCAGCCTGTCCTGCTCCATGAACATGTGCTCCGTGCGGCACAGACCCACGCCCTGCGCGCCGTTTTCCCGCGCCTTCGCAGCGTCGCGCGGATAGTCCGCGTTCGCCCACACCTCGAGACGGCGGATCTCGTCGGCCCAGCGCAGGATTGCGCTCGCGGCCGGGTGCTGGTTCAGCGAGCGGGCCTCGATCGTGGGCACGTTCCCGACGTAGACGTCGCCGGTCGTGCCGTCGATCGTGATCTGGTCGCCTTCCTTGATGGTGGTGCCGTTGGCCGAGAACCTGCGCTGCCGCACGTCGACGTCGATCGCGCTCGCGCCCACGACGCATGGTCGGCCCATGCCACGCGCGACAAGCGCGGCGTGCGAAGCGGTCCCACCTGTCTGGGTGAGGATGCCCTTCGCCTCGACCATGCCGTGCACGTCGTTCGGGTTGGTCTCGACGCGGACGAGGATCACCGCCTTGCCCTGCTTGCCCCACTCCACGGCCGTGTCCGCGTCGAACACGGCTCCTCCGGAAGCAGCGCCCGGTGATGCCGGGACGCCGCGAGCCAGCGGCGACACTTTGGCGGCTGGGTCGACGCGCGGGAAAAGCAGCTGCTCCAGCTGGCGCGGCTCGACGCGAGCCACCGCCTCCTTCCTGGTGATGAGGCGCTCCTTCACCATGTCGACCGCGATGTTCACCGCCGCCTCGCCGGTGCGCTTCGCGGATCGGGTCTGGAGCATGAACAGCTTGCCGCGCTCGATCGTGAACTCGAGGTCCTGCACGTCCTTGTAGTGCTTCTCGAGCTGCCGCGCGTAGCGCTCGAACTGCGCGTACACCTTCGGCATGTGGCGCTTCAGAGCGCTGATCGGCTCGGTGTCCCGCACACCGGCGACCACGTCCTCGCCCTGCGCGTTGGCCAGGTAGTCGCCGTACAGCTCCTTGGCGCCGGTGATCGGGTTGCGGGTGAACGCGACGCCGGTGCCCGACGTCTCGCCCATGTTGCCGAACACCATCATCTGCACGTTGACCGCGGTGCCCAGGTCGTCTGGGATGCGCTCCATCCGGCGGTAGGTCTTGGCGCGGTCGGTGTTCCATGACTTGAACACCGCGTCGATCGCCTCGCGCAGCTGCTCGACCGGGTCGGACGGAAAGTCGCGACGCGTCTCTTCCTTATATATGGCAAGGAACCGGGCGACAAGCGGGCCCAGGTGCTCGGGCTTCAGCTCGGGGTCGGTCTTGACCCCCGCCTTCTTCTTCGCCTCCTGCAGCGCGTCCTCGAACTTCTCGCCGTCGATGCCCTTGACCGTCTTGCCGAACATCTGGATGAAGCGGCGCCGCGCGTCGAGGGCGAAGCGCTCGTCCTTGGTCAAGAGGGCGAGGCCTTTGGCCGTGTCCTCGTTGAGTCCGAGGTTCAGGACCGTGTCCATCATCCCGGGCATCGAGAACTTCGCGCCCGAGCGGACGCTGACGAGCAGCGGATCTATCGGGTCGCCAAGTTTCTTGCCGGCCTTGCGCTCGAGCACCTTCAACCCCGCCAGGACCTGCTCCCACAACCCCTTCGGGAACTTGCCCCCGCTCGCGTAGTAGGCGCGGCACGCCTCGGTCGTGATCGTGAACCCAGGGGGGACGGGCATGCCCGCTCGGGTCATCTCGGCCGCGCCCGCGCCCTTGCCGCCGAGCAGGTCGCGCATCTTGGCCGACCCCTCGGTGAACTGATAGACCCACTTATGGGCTTTAGGCATCGGTCAGGTCATTTTAAAGTTGCTTCGTGGATGACCTCGGTTCGGCTTCGGAAGATCAGGTCATCCTGGCCTGGCTGCAGGCCGAGATCGAGTCGCCCGACTTCCAGGCTTACCTGATCGGCAACCCGCCCAACCCGGCCAATCTTTCGGCCGCGCTGAAGGCCGCGCGGTCGCCCGACCTTCGCGACCGCGACCAGAACGGCCTGCGCCGGCAGATCATCACCAACGTCTACGGGTTCGGACAGGGCGCGGGCAGCTTCCAAGGTCTCGCCAGCGATATCTCGTGGCGGCGCGTACGCCTCACGACCGACGAAGTCGGCGAGCTGCTTTACGCGAGGCAGGGAGCCGCGTGGCCCATCCTCGCCCCCGCCACGCGAAAGGTCGTCGAAGGCGCGACCAACGTCGGCCACGTCTACACGGGGGACCAGACCAACATGGTCGTGCTGTCGCTGGCGTCAGGCCTCTGCCACTCGGACAAGAGGGTGCCTGAGATCATCACCCTGCGCAGGCCCGACGGACATCTCGTGATCCTCGAAGGACACGCGCGAGCGACCGCGATCGCGCTCGAAGCGCATCGCTTTCCCAAAGGCGTCCAGGTTTACGTCGGCGACGGACCGAGCGTCGCGAACTGGCCTTATCTGTAGGAGGTCGATGTCATGACCCGACCGCGAGAGATTCGCCGCTACGGCTGGATCCCTGACGTTCCAGACCAGCGCGACCACCTCTACTCCGCGCCGCCGCAGTATCTGAAAGCGCTGCCCTCTTCGACCGACCTGCGCCGGAAGTGTCCGCCCGTCTACAACCAGGGAGCCCTGGGCAGCTGCACCGCCAACGCGATCGCCGGCGCGGTCGAGTTCGACCGCATGAAGCAGAAGCTGTCCGACTTCGTGCCGTCGCGCCTCTTCATCTACTACAACGAGCGCGTCATCGAAGGCACGGTGCCGATCGACAGCGGCGCGATGATCCGCGACGGCATCAAGTCGGTGGCGAGCGACGGCGTATGCCCCGAGCCTGAGTGGCCGTACGTCGTATCCAGGTTCGCCAGGAAGCCGACCGCCACGTGCTACACGGACGCAAAGCTCGACCGCGCGGTCTCGTACCAGAGCCTTATCCAGGACCTGAACCAGATGAAGGGATGCCTCGCGTCAGGCTACCCCTTCATCTTCGGCTTCACGGTGTACCAGAGCTTCGAGAGCGACGCGGTCAAGAAGACGGGGCACGCGCCGATGCCGGG
>VBEF01000031.1 GCA_005881275.1 Chloroflexota bacterium | reverse complement strand
GCCGGAGCACCGGCGGAGGGGACTCGCCGGCTGGTTGGTGGCCGAGGTGCTGCGCCGGCTGCGTGCGGCCGGAGCCCGCCACGCGTCCCTGTATGTGGACGGTCTGAGCCCGATGAAGGCGTACGACGTGTACCGCAAGCTCGGCTTCGAGGTGGTGTCCGAGGCCGAGGTCTGGGAAGCTACCTTTCCCTGAACCGCGGCCCGCAGCTGCCCTCTCCGGCCAGCCGACTAACCGTGCGGATCGGACTCGGTAGAGGGCACGGTCGTGGGGGAAATTCTGGGAAGCTTCCTTCCAGTGAAGCTGCGGTTCGTGATCGCGATCGGGGTGTGCATGATCGTGGGATTTTCGGCATGCGAGTCGGGGCGGACGGGCTCTACCCAACAGGCGGGGACGCAACGTCCTATCCCCAAGCCACCGCCTTCGCTGGCCACCGCCATCAGCCGCTCGGTCGACCTGGGTCCCGCGGATGGATCGACGACCGTGCACCTGAGCTTCGGCCTCAAGGTTCGCAACGAGGATCTGCTCGGACGCTTGATTGCCTCTGGCAGGACGGTCAATCCGGACGCTTACGCCGCCGACTTCGGTCCGGATCCCGCCCTCGTGGCCCGCGCCCTGCAGGCGCTCGACGCCGCAGGCCTGAAGACAGGCTGGCAAGGGCCATCGAACATCGTCGCCGCCGACGGCCCCGCCCCCGCCGCCGCCGCGCTGCTCGCCATCGGCATCGAAAGCTACCGCCTGCCTGACGGGACGATGTTTTACGCCGCGCGTGACCAGCCGCGCCTTCCGCCCGCTCTGGCCGCAGTCGTCACCAATGTGAGCGGTCTCGACGACTACCGACGGACACGCGGATACGCGGTGCGGCCTGGCGGCCTGATCCCCACCGACGTCCTGAGCTACTACAACATCAAGTCGCTGCGCGACGCCGGCCTCGACGGCACGGGGCAAACCATCATGCTGCCCGAGATCGACGACCTCCCGAACTTCAGCGACCTCGAGAAGTTCGCGACCAAGTACGGCCTTCCGGCGTTCGCGTCGGTGCTGACCGTGAAGCGTGACCCAAGCTGGGGCACGCCGGAGAAGGCCCAGGGCGAAACCGTGCTCGACCTCGAGATCGTCCACGCGGTGGCGCCCAAGGCCAAGCTGGTCGTCTACCTCTCCGCACCGGACTTCGGCCATGGCGACCGGGCCTTCGACCAGCTTGTGACCGACCGCCCCGGATCGATCATCTCGGAGAGCCTGGGCTCGTGCGAGCCTGACACGCCGAGCGGCGCCCGCAACGTCTACGCGGCGATCGAAGATCGCGCCGTTGCCGTGGGCATATCGCACTTCGTCGCAAGCGGAGACAACGGGGCGTACACGTGCGGCGTCGACCAGGATCCCGCGGGCAGTTTTCCCTCCACCCTGCCGACAGTCACCGCGGTCGGTGGCACCAGCGTCTTCGAATCCGAGCAGGGCGTCTACTTCAAGGAATACGCGTGGAGCAGCCCGCTCGACCAGAGCGGCGGCGGTGGAGGTGCAAGCCAGTTCTACGCGATTCCGACCTACCAGAAGAACGAGTCCAAGCCGGCCGGTCGAGGCAATCGCCAGGTGCCTGACATCGCCGCTGACGGCGATCCCTCGACTGGCTTCCACGTCATCTTCGGCGGCCGCGACGGCCAGGTAGGCGGCACCTCGGCCGCGACCCCGCTGTGGGCCGGGACCGTGGCGCTGATCAACCAGGACCTGAAGCAGAAAGGCCTGCGCGAGGTCGGATTCGCGAACCCGGCGCTGTACTGGATGGGCGAGAACGGCTCCAAGCTTTCGCCACAGCCTTTCCACGACGTGAGCGCCGGCAACAACCTTGGGTTCGATGCCGCCGCCGGGTGGGACTTCGCCACCGGTTGGGGCAGCATGGACGCGAGTGCCCTGGACCTGGCTTGGGTCCGCTACATCCAAGGCGGCGGAGGATGAAGGCGCGAGGACCCGATCGCCGGTCCGGCGGGGGTCGTCGGGCAGGCGAGATTGGTGTGAGGCCGATTTCAGGGCCGCCTCTTGTCACATGCCCCCACTGCGGCCACGCCATCCCGGCCGGAGACTTCTGCGGTCACTGCGGCGCGCACCTCGCCACCGGAAGCGTTCGCCGGACCCACGCGTTCGCCGCGGTGCCCTCCGAGCGCGTCGCTCATCTATCGATCATCACGACGCTGTTCCCTCACCTGCCGCATCGCCGCGGCAGGCCGTTTCTTGTCGCCCTGCTCGGGGGCGGGACTCTTGTTTTGATCCTGGCCGCGCTCCATCTTTTCGCACCCGCGACAGTCACGGCGCTGCTTGTGCTCCCAATCCTCTATCTGATCTACCTGTACGAGGTCGAGGTCTACGAGTCAGAGCCCTGGCTGGTGATCGGCGCCACGATGGTGATCGGGGCTCTGCTTGGCCTCGCGTTCACCGACGCGACGGGTGTTTCCCTGTCCCAGCTCGTGCTGACCGGCGACCGGGAGACCGGCTTCGTCCTGGCGGGAATCGCGATCCCCATCCTCGCGCAGGTGCTGATGCTCGCCGGTCCTCTCTTCCTTTATCTGTTCCGCGAACGCTTGCGCGAGCCTCTCGACGGTCTTACATTCGGCGCCGCGTCGGGCCTCGGCTTCTCGCTCGCGAGCTCGCTCACCGATTTCTGGCCTCTGCTCAGTGGACCGCTCGTCGCCACTGGATCGCCTCTGGACTGGGCGATACGCCTCGCGCGAGCGGGACTTCTCGTCTCCCTGGTCAATGCATGCACCACGGCCCTGATCACCGCGGCGCTGTGGCTGCTCCGCTACGACAGGCGCCGCGCCGGACGCCCGTGGCACTCGAGCATCGTCGCCGCTGTGGCCGTGGCCCTTGGCGTGCAGGTGGCCCTTGGCATGATCTCCTTCGTCGTGCAGGATCTGTTGCTCGACGTGGCGATCCTGGGCCTTGTCGCAGCGGCTCTACTTCTCTACGTTCGGCTCGTCATCCACGACGCGCTGCTCGTCGAGGGCGCCGAACATGAGATCGGCCCCGACGCGCCCTGTCCCGAGTGCCATCGGGTCGTGCCGACGATGGCGTTCTGTCCGGCCTGTGGAGCGGCGCGCTCGGCCGGCTCAAAGCAGGGTCGCGCCAACTTTGCCGGAAACGCCTGATGGCATCGCAGCTCTTCTGCGGCCGGTGCGGGGCTCCGCTGGCGCCAGGCGCGACATTCTGCGGTCGGTGCGGGACGCGCGTTGCGACGGCTGCAGTGGCGCAGCCGGTGTATCGCTACGCGCCGCCGACATACCCCGCAGCGCGTCAGTACAAGCTTGCCCCGGCGATGATCGCAGGCGGCCTCGTCTTGATCCTGATCGTGGTGGCGGTCATCGTCGGAGGGATTGCCGCGGCGCAGTTTGCAGGTGGGGGCCATGCGCCGTGCACGGCGAACTGTTCGCCGAAGTTCGTGACGCCCCTGGCCGAAGAGGCGTCGTTTCGCAGCTCGGCTTACAAGTTCCAGGTCAACTATTCATCCGCGTGGACGGTGCGCACGCAGGACGCCAAAGGCATCACGCTCGGTACCAGACTCGGGTCGGTCGAGGTGGCCGGCTTGAGCGGTGGGAATCCTGACCAGGCCGTGGCATCGGCCGTTTCCGCCCTGCCGTCATCGAAGTGGCAGGACGTGACGCTCGTCATGAACCTGAAAGGCGCTCACCTCGGCGAACAGGACGGCGTCGGCGCGGTCTATGCCGCCAACCTCGTCGGGTCGTCTCAGACGGCGACTAAAGTGCGGTTCGCGGTCATCGCGGCGACAAAAGGGGGCGTGACGGTGGTCGTATTCGCGGTCGACCCCGCCGATCCAAAGAACTCGCCAAGCGGACTGCCAGAAGCCCAGGATTTCGACTACGTGTGCACTGAGTTCACGTGGGGCTAGACGCGCTCCAGAGCTAGCCGGGCGCCGAATCCGAGGAGCACGATTCCCGTCACGCGCTGCATCCAGCGGCGAACTCGAGGCCCGGTAATGGCCTCGCGCAGCCGGGTCACGAACAGCCCGTAGAGGTTCATCCACAGATAACCGATCACGGCGAATGTCACTCCCAGCTCGAGAAGTCGGGGCAAGACCGCCTGGCCCGGCAGCACGAACTGCGGGAGAAACGTGACAAAGAAAACGCCCAGCTTCGGGTTGCTTATCGCGGAAAGGAAGCCCTGGCGGAAGACCGCGTGGGCGGGAGCGGCGGGCGGCGCTTCGGCCAGAAGGTCGCCGGCCGGATGCCGCGATTCGAGCAGTGCGCGAATCCCGAGATAGCCGAGGTAGCAGGCGCCGACCAGCTTCAGCGCGAAGAGCACGTCGCCAGACGTGCGCAGCAGCGCTGAGAGGCCAACTGCGGTCGCGGTCACCCACGTGATGAGCGCGAGCGCGATTCCGCTGGTGGTCAACAGGACTCCACGACGCCCATGCGCCAGAGCGTTCTTGGTCACCACGGCCATGTCCGGCCCGGGCGTGACCGAAAGCAGAATCGAGACGCCCGCGAACGCGATGAGCTGGGTGTCGATCATGCGGGCTCAGGCAGCTCGAACGAGATCTCGTAGACGCCGCCGGCGAGCCTGGCCTGGTGGATCCAGCCTATCTTGCGCAGAAGGCCGAGCATCTCGCGATTCTCGGGCAGCACGATGAGCGAGAACGTCTTGATGCCGTGCGCTCGTGCGACCCGGGCCAGCTCCGCGAGCAGGACGCTGCCGAGCCCTCGCCGCTGGTACTCGTCGATCACCGCCACCGCGACCTCGGCGACGTCGGTGCCGCGAGCCCGGTCGTATCGCGCCACCCCCACGATGCGCTCCTTTCCGGTCGGCCGGTGGCTTGTCGCGACGATCGCAAATCGGTCGTTGTAATCCACGACCGCCAGCCGGTGCGCGAGAGCGTCTGACATCCGCTTGATGGGCGAGAAGAACCGAAAGTAGACGGTGCGCTCCGACATCGCGGCAACAGCCTCGTGGAGGAGCGCCTCATCTTCCGCCACGATCGGGCGGAGATGCAGCTTCGTGCCATCCCGGACCTCGATGGTTCGAGGCTCGAAACCGGTTGAGACCATGACAACAAAAGGTAACCTGCCCGCTTGGTGACCTCATCCGCCCGCTGGCGCAATCTCGGCACGGCCGCCGGAGCGGCTGCCGCCGTGCTGTTCGCGGCCTACGACCTCTACCAGTGGGCCGCCGCCTACGTCGCCGACCGCTTCCACAACGACTTCACCTTTTACCTCGCGGCGGCGCGAATCGGACTCGCGCATGGCTGGCCAAACATCTACGACCTCAACCTTCAGCAGGCGGAGCTCGACGCGCTCGGATCGGGAATCAAGATCGCCGAGCTCGCTCGTTACATCAGCCCGCCACCCGTGGCCTGGGCGGCGGTGCCCCTGACGCCGCTTCCTTACGCGGTCGCTTACGGGGCCTGGAGCATCTTGCTCTTGGGCGCCCTGGCGCTTACGTGGTACTGGGCCGCGCCTGGCTCGGGTCCCGCGCGGATCGTCCACCTCGCCGCCGCGGTCGGGTGGCTTCCGGTCATCTACGCGCTGCAGCTGGGCCAGCCGGGAATTTTCGTGGCCCTGGGAGTGGCGGCCTCCTACTGGCTGCTGCGCACGAACCGGCCGCTGTGGGCTGGTATCGCCCTTGGCGCGATGATGCTCAAGCCGCAGCTGGCGTTCCTCGCCCCGCTTGCGCTGCTGGCCGCACGACGCGACAAAGCCGCCGTGGGCAGCGTGATGGGCCTTGGCGCGCTGGCCGGCGCGTCGGCTTTCGCGCTCGGGCCCGCGGGCATCGCGGCCTATCGCGACCTGTTGAGCTTTGCCGCCGGCGTCCCAGTCAACCGCGAGCTCACGCTCGCGTACTTTGCGGGCGACCTCAACGTAACGCGCGCCATCCAGGCCGGGATCGCAATCTGGTCGCTGTTTCTCGCTTACCGGATGCGGCGTCGCGGACCGGAGTGGCCGTTTGTGTGCGCAATCGTCGGAGGCATGCTCGCGACTCCATACGTCCACCTCGATGACCTGGTGATGCTCGGTCTCGCCGCCTGGCTGTGCCTGCGCGCAAACCCACCGTCGTGGACCTGGGCGTACGCCCTCGCCGGCGTCATCGCGGTCGAAGGCACTCCGATCTGGGGCCCGGCTCCTCTGATCGCCGCCGAGCTCTGCGCGGTCGGATTGCTGTCAGTCGCGGCGCTCAAACATGACAACCGCGACGCCGAGCAGCACGACGCCGAACGCCAGCATGATCCCGGCCTCCATCGGGATCGAGAGCACCTGGCCACCGATCGTCAACCCGAGGCTGTTGACGTTGGGCAGCCCTGAGTTGGAAAGCGCCACGCGCCGGATCGGATCGATTCCGTAGGAAGCGGGGTCGATCCTGGTCAACACTGTCATCCAACCGGGCAGGTTGGTCAGTGGAAACAACGCTCCCGACAGAAAGAACATCGGCATCATCAGGAAGTTCATCACGACCTGGAAGCCCTGCAGCGACTTCATCATCGAAGCGATAGCGACGCCGAACGACGCGAGCCCGAACGCGAGCACCGCGGCAAGGGGGACAAGCTCGACCACGGTGAGCACGCTCAGCTTCACGCCGACGAACGGCGCGAGCACGAGCAGTATCAAGCCCTGGATCATCGCCTGCGTTGTGCCCCCAAGCGCCTTGCCGACGGCGACCGCCCAGCGGTCGATGGGCGCCACGAGGACCTCTTTGAGGAATCCGAACTCGCGATCCCAGACGATCGACATCGCTCCGAAGATCGCGGTGAACAGGATGGACATGCCGATGATGCCGGGATACATGAACTGGATGTAGGAGATCCCGCTCCCACGCCCGAACGCTCCGCCCAACGACGAGCTGAGGCCGGAGCCGAAGACCACCAGGAACAGGAGCGGCTGCGCGAGCGACGCGACGAGGCGCCAGCGGTCGCGCCAGTAGCGAAGGATGTCGCGGTACCAGATGATGTAGATCGCCCGAAGGCTCGCCATGCGCGTGTCGATCGGCGCGGCCGGCGCCGTGGCGATGGTGGGCGCTGCCGTTTCCACAGTCATCTGCGTCGCCCCATCCAGCGGCTCGCCAGCGCACGGTTCCAGTCCCTCGAGCTGACCTCCTCCTCGCGGATGGCCCGACCCGTCAGCTTCAGGAAAACGTCGTCCAGGCTCGGCCGGCGCAGGGACACCGTGTCGACTGGCGCGCTGAGCTCGCGCACGAGTCGCGGCACGAATGCCTTGCCATCGGGCACCTCCATGCGCAGGCTGCCGTTGTCACGCGTCGCTGTGACACCCAACAGCGTGTTGATCTCGCGCGCCGCGTCGTCAGGCTGCGTCGAGGTGATCGTCACGACGTCTCCCCCCACCATCTGCTTCAGCTCCTCCGGGGTGCCGAGGGCGACGATCTTGCCTCGGTCGATGATCGCGATCCGGTCGCAATACTCGGCCTCGTCCATGTAGTGGGTCGTCATGAAGATCGTCACGCCCTTGGCGCTGCGCAGCTCGTTGAGGTGCGTCCAGATGCTCTTTCGCGTCTGCGGGTCGAGGCCGAGCGTCGGCTCGTCGAGGAAAAGGATCTGCGGCTGATGCAGCATGCCGCGGGCAATCTCCAGGCGCCGCTTCATTCCGCCCGAGTAAGTCTTGACAGGCGAGGCCGCGCGGTCGGCAAGCTGCAGCAGATTGAGCATCTCGTCGATGCGCCGTCGCCGGTCTGGCGCCGGGACGCTGTACACGAACGCGTGAAACTCGAGGTTCTCGCGGCCGGTCAGCTGCTCATCGAGCGATGGATCCTGAAATACGAGCCCGATGCGCTGCCTGACTGCGGCAGGGTCGTGGACGACGTCGATGCCTGCCACGCGCGCGACCCCGGCGGTCGGGGTAAGCAGCGTGCACAGCATCGAGATCGTGGTCGACTTGCCGGCACCGTTCGGTCCGAGAAATCCGAAGATCTCGCCCGCGCGAACCTCCAGGTCGATGCCCGCGACCGCAACGAGGTCGCCATATTTCTTGACGAGGCCCTTGGCCTCGATCACGGTGTCCGTCACGCCCTCACCTCCTGAGCCATCTTCCAGTCTTACCTATTCAGATTCCGGGCGTTTTTGAGCAGCCGCCGCAGCATCGTGCTCAACTGCTCGACCTCATGCTGTTGAACACCCCGAGCGTGGCGTTGCGTGCGGCGACGCGCAGATCGCACCACAACGCCAGCTCGAGCCCACCGGCCACGGCGTAGCCCTCGATCGCCGCGACCACCGGTTTGCTCAAAGACATGCGGGTCGGCCCCATCGGGCCGTCGCCGACCTCGCTAAGGCGGTTCCCCGAGCCCGCGGCAAGGGCTTTCAGGTCGAAGCCGGCGCAAAACGTCCCTTCGGCGCCGGTGAGCACCGCGACGGCAAGCCGCGGGTCCGATTCGAACCGGGCAAAGCTCTCCGCCGAGGCCGCGGCGGTGTCGGAGTCGACGGCGTTGCGGACCTCGGGCCGGTCGATGGTGACGGTGAGGACCGCCCCATCGACCCCGCTGCGGACCGTCTTAGAGCGCCCCTCGCTCGTGGTCGTCTTCCATATATGGGTAGCGGTGGTTGGTGGGCGGCGCATACGTCTCTTTGATGATCCGCGGGCTCACCCAGCGGATCAGGTTCAGGAATGACCCGGCCTTGTCATTGGTGCCGGAGGCGCGGGCGCCTCCGAACGGCTGAAGGCCCACGACCGCGCCGGTCGGCTTGTCGTTGATATAGAAGTTCCCGGCGGCGTTGACCAGCTTCTCCGAGGCCTTGCGGATGGCCTGCCTATCAGTCGCGAATACCGCGCCGGTGAGTCCGTAGGGACTCGTCCGGTCGCACAGGTCGAGAGTCTCGTCGAACTTGCCGTCCGCGTACGGGTAGACCGTCAAGATCGGCCCGAAGAGCTCCTCGCGGAGAAGCTTGAAGTCAGGGTCGGTGGTCTCGATGACCGTCGGACGGATGAACCATCCGACCTTGTCGTCACCCTTGCCGCCGGCGATGACTTTCGCGCTCTCCTGCTTGCGCGCGTATTCGATCGCGTTCATGTGATTCGCGTAGGCGCGGCCGTCGATCACGGCGCCCATGAAGTTGCGGAAGTCGGCGACGTCGCCTTGCGGGATCGCCTCCACGATGTCGACCAGCTCGGACTTCATCGTCTTCCACATCGACTGCGGGATGTAGGCGCGCGACGCGGCGGAGCATTTCTGGCCCTGGTACTCGAAGGCACCGCGCACCAGCGCCGTGCGCAGCGCCTCAGCGTCCGCGGACTCGTGAGCCATCACGAAATCCTTGCCACCCGTCTCCCCCACCAGCCGCGGGTACGTCCGGTACCGGTCGATGTTCTGACCGACCTCGCGCCACATGTTCTGGAAAACCTGGGTCGAGCCGGTGAAGTGGATGCCCGCCAGCTCGCGATGGTTCAGCACCTTGTCCGAGATCTCGGACGCGCTGCCGCTGACCATGTTGATCACGCCCGGCGGCATCCCGGCCTCGAGCAGCAGCTCCATGAGGAAATGGCTCACGAGCAGGGTTTGCGTCGCCGGCTTGAACACCACGGTGTTGCCCATCAGCATCGGCGCGGTCGGAAGGTTGCCTGCGATCGACGTGAAGTTGAAAGGGCTGACCGCAAAGATGAAACCCTCCAGCGGCCGGTACTCCATGCGATTCCAAGCCGTTCCGTCGTTGTACGGCTGGTTGCGGAGCAGCTGGTCCGCGAAGAACGCGTTGTAGCGCCAGAAATCGATGGTTTCGCAGGCCGCGTCGATCTCGGCCTGGTGGACCGTCTTCGATTGCCCCAGCATCGTCGCGGCATTGATCGTGTCGCGCCACGGGCCAGCGAGCAGGGCAGCGGCACGCAGCAGCACGGCCGCGCGGTCGTGGAACGAGGTCGCGGCCCACATCTTTCGCGCTGCGAGCGCAGCGTTGATCGCATCGTCGATGTCCTTGGCGCCTCCAACTGCGTACTCCGCGATCGCGAGCTCGTGCCGGTGCGGGCAGCGGATATCGCCGCGCGATGCTCCCCATCGCCGCTCGCCGCCGATCTGCATCGGTACCTCGGTCCGGGCGTCCGTCAGCTCGGCCAGGCGGGCCTTCAGGGGTTTGCGGTGGGGGTCGGCGGCGGAGTAGGAGCGAACCGGTTCGTTGGTCGGCTGCGGGACCTGAAAATGTCCGTCGGCGGTCATCTGCTTCCTCCGCTTGTGTGTTGCTGCGCCAGGTTCGATGATGCGCCAAACGGGGTGCCGACGTAACCCTTGGCTGTATCCCAGCAGGTGGCTGTCGAGTATCTGGACGCGAACTCGACCGCGGCGCTGGATCGAGTTGGTCGCACGGTGGCCCTGCTTCGACGGCGCGGCTACGCCCTGCCGGTTACCCGCCTGGCGGAGCTTTGCCTTGGCGGCTCGGTGTCTGCGGACCAGATCCGGCGTGCCGTCGCCGCAAGCCCCGATCTTGCCATCGCTGAAGGCCTGGTCATCGAACGTGACTCGCACAGCAGGGTCGGCGAAATCCGGAGCAGGTCCCAGACGCACGAGGCCGATTCGGGTCGGTACATTGACCTGACGCTGGCCTTCGTCCGGCGGCTGGTTGCGATCGCCCCCTTCATCAGGAGCGTGTCAATAGCCGGCTCGCTTGCGAGCGGCGGCTTTCGAGCGACCGACGATGTCGATCTCAACCTGATCGTCGACGACGGCCACCGACATCTGGCTTATGTCGTGGTCAACTTCCTCGGGATTCTCCACGCGCTGGGGCATCGCTCCAAGCCGATTGACGACCTCAGCCGACGGCCCATCGCCCCGCGGCTTATGACCGCGAACCTCATCCTCGAGTCGTCGCAGTGCCGTCCGCTGCAAAGACTCGACGAGGACATGGCCTTCGAGCTTTTGGTCGCGGAGCCGGTGTTCGGAATCGATGCGGTCGACGAGATCATCGACGGAAATCCCGGGTTGCTCGACCACTTTCCGCAGCTCGCGCAACGCGATGCGCCGCTGCTCATGGATGGCCCGGCTGTGCGTCTGCCGAAAATGCTCTTTCCCGGATTTCTCGACACCCCCGCGCGACACCTCGGCGAAATGGCCTGGCGCTACATGCAGTGGACGCGGCGCCACCACCCCGATGCGCTTGCGCGTGTGGCTTACGTGCGCTCGACGATGCGGCCGTATGCCCTCTTCGACTCACGTTGATCGCCTCGACCGCGGTCGCGGTCCTGGCGGCGACGAGCCTGTGCCTGTTGGCCTTCGGCCTCAACCTCTTTTACCTGACGGTGCGCGCGCTCCGGCTGCGTCACCCCGCGGCCCCGCGTCTGATCAGTTCCAGCGAGCCACGCGTCTGCATCCAGATCCCCGTCTACAACGAGCGCTACGTCGTCGAGCGTGTCATCGACGCGGTCTGCGCAATCGACTGGCCGCGCGATCGGCTTGAGGTCCAGGTGCTCGATGACTCCGACGACGAGACGGTCGGCATTCTCGCCAGTCGTGTCGCGCGGTGGCGCCGCAAGGGTGTCGGCGTAACTCAGCTGCGCCGAGGGACGCGCGCCGGGTTCAAAGCGGGCGCTCTCGCGTACGGCATGGCACAAACGGAGGCGCCGTTCATCGCCATCTTCGACGCCGACTTTGTCCCGCCTCAGGATTTTCTGCGGCGAACGATCGGTGCATTCGACGATCCCTCGATCGCTTTCGCGCAAGCGCGCTGGGGCCATCTCGATGAGGGCTATTCGCTCTTCACGCGGTTACAGGCGATGGCGATCGACTTTCATTTCCTGGTCGAGCAAGCGGTGCGATCCGCCCGCGGCTACTTCACCAACTTCACCGGCACGGCCGGGGTGTGGCGCCGAACAGCGATTCAGGACGCGGGCGGTTGGAGCGCCAGAACGCTCACAGAGGACCTGGACCTCAGCTACCGCGCGCAGCTGCGAGGTTGGAAGGCCGCCTACATCGAAGACCTGGTCGTGCCTGAGGAGCTGCCGGTATCGATCGACGCGTACCGGCGGCAGCAATCGCGCTGGGCGACTGGCAGCTTCCAGTCCGCGTTCAGGCTCCTCGTGCCTGTCCTTCGCAGCCGCAACCCTGCGGCAGTAAAGCTGCAGGCAAGCGTCCATCTGCTGGCTTACGCGGTCGGACCGCTGATGCTGCTGCAGCTCATGTGCTACCCGCCCCTGCTTCTGACCGGAGCGCGCTTCGGCATTCCAGGACGGCTGGCCGATTTTTCGATGGTCCTCGTGCTGGTTGCGGTGTCTCCGTGGTTCGGCTTCATGGTCGCCCAGACACGCCGAGGGCGTGGTTGGTGGATGGGCCTGCCGTCACTGCTGTGCCAGGTCGTGGGCGCCGGGATGTCGCTGAACACCATGATCGCCATGGTCCGCGCCACCAGGCGTGGCGGCGTCTTCGTCCGCACGCCGAAGCACCGCATCGTTCAACGAGGCCAGGAGTGGCGCGATCAGGCATACGTGCGGACCGGTGACCCCCGCGTTGCGCTGGAGGCTGTCCTGGGTTTCGGGGCCTTCGCCATCGTGCCATTCGCGATCGCCAGGGGGCAGGCGATGCTCGCGGTGTACGCCGCCGTCTTCGCCCTCGGCTTTGTCGTTGTAGCCGGCCTCAGCGCGATCGAATTCCTCCAGGTGCTGACCCTTCGCCGCCTGGGCAACCGAGCTCTCACTCTCGTGCGAGCGATCGGGCCCGCGGTGGGGTTGATCGCGCTCGCGGCCGTCTTGCTGGTGGTCGCTGCGCAGATGCCCGAACCGTTCGAGGACGGCTACGGGCACTGGCTGATCGCGGCCAACCTGGCGACGACTGGAATCCTGCACGACCCATTGTTCGGCATGGAGGACAGCTGGCTGCCCGGCTACCAGGTGCTCGCAGCGGCGGTGCTCAAGGTCTCGGGCCTGTGGCAGCTGGGCCTGCTGAAGGTGCTGGGTGCCGCTCTCGGCATCGGCACGCTGGCCTGCGTCTACACGCTCGCCCCGAATGTGCGCCAGGCACGCCTGGCTGTCGCCCTGCTCGTGCTCAATCCAGTGTTCCTGTTCACCTCCGGTTCGGCGGTGGTGGAGCCGATGCTGACCGCGCTCCTTATGGCCGGCGCGCTGGCCGCGGTCCGCGGTCGCATGAAGCTCGCGGCACTGCTTGCAATCCTTGCGTGCGTGACATCCACCAAGGCCTGGATCTGGATCGCGGCCGCCGTGACGTACGGGGTGATCGAGACGGTTCGGTCCAGGTCGGCCGGCAGCTCGCGCACGCGGGCGGTGGCGTGGGCCATGCCCGCTCTGGTGGTGCTCGTTTTCTTGCAGCTCGGCTTCGCGCCTGCGGGTCATTCCGTGGCCCGCGGCACCGTAGAAGCGGTGTCAGCCTCCGCCCGGGGCAGTCTTCCGGCCGGCGCCCTCTCGCGGCTCGCGGAGCTGGCGATGACCTATGGCATCGCCGCGCTCCCCTTGATCGCCTTCGGCGTCGTGGGAGTCGCGCTCGCGCTGCGCCGCCATAACACCGCGATGTGGCGTTTCGTTTACGCACCGTCGTTCGTCTACCTCGCCGCAGTGTTCGGCTTGGTCGCGGGGGGCGCCTACAGCGGCAGCCACCGCTACCTCTACCCCGCCTTGCCCGCAATCGCGCTGCTCGCTGCGGCGGCCCTCGACAGATACGCCCGCGCGGTCAGGGTGGCCTCGATCGCGGCCGCCGCCCTGCTCGCCGTCGGGTTCGTCCCGGTCTTCTCGGCGTTCGCCGCCCAGGACGCGGGCCTGGTACTGGCCGGCCGCGCATCCTCGTGCGCGCCCGGGATGCTGATCACCGACTCGCCCGTAGCCGCCTACTACAGCGGCAAATCGCCAAACCAGATCGCGGGCTCACAGGTTTTGCCGTCCGACCGCGGTCAAGCGCTGGACTGGATGCGATCGCACGGCGTCGGCACCCTGGTTCTCGAAGACATCAGCTACTACCGGGCTACGACCGTGTTCCCCGACCTCGCCCGCGGATCGGCGACCGCGCCGTTCACTGCGCTCGGAGATCAGGCGCGCTACAACGTGAGCGGCGGCAAGGCCGCTTACGCCTATGAAGTCGGCGCGTCCTGCCGCGCCGAGGAGCTGTTCCCAGGAGTCGAAGCCTCTATGTGGCCCATGCCCGCGGCAGGCAAGACGTCACCGCTCGCCAAGGGCGTGACACTGCGCGTGGGCAGCAGCGTGGCGGCCGGCGAGGGCATGGGATTCGGCGTGCCGATCGTCCACTACACCGATGGCTGGGTTTACTCCCGAACTTTCGATGACGTGGACCTTTCCACCGCAGGCGCCACAGTCTGGAAGCGAACCTTCCGCCTCGATGAGATTGGCGGCGACGCTGCTCACCGCTACCAGTTCCTGCCGACGGCCTCACGCGGAGAGATAGCCGTGACGTACACGATCCGCAGCTACGGCGTAACGATCAGCGTCGCGCCGGTCTGGCTCGCACCCGGGTACTCGGAGTTCGGGATCCTCAACGAGCAGTCGGCGGCGTTCGACGACTTCGCCGCCGATCGACAGCCGACGCTCACCGGCGCCGCGCTGGGCCGCTGGGTCGCCGTCCAGGGACGATGGGCACGCCTGCGCTCCGGATCGCTCGGCGTGGAGTGGTCCGTCCCCGCGCTGCAGGGCGCCGAGCTCTACGGCGGACGCGAGCTGGCTCCGCCGGACTTCAACTGGGCCGGACTCGACTACATCTTCCCGGAGTCTTTCGCCGGCACAACCTATCGGATCGTGGTGCAGGAGGCGAGATGAACGAACGAGCCGATGTCGTACTGGTTTACCCGCAGCGCGCACCCAGGCAGGGACGCCACTGGATCATGCCGTCACTCGGCCTGATGTATCTGAGCGCCTCGCTTCGCAATGCCGGCTACACCGTGAGACACATCGATCACACGTTCCGCGAACGGCGGGATGTGCTCGATGAGATCGAGCATCTTCAGCCGTCGGTGATCGGCATCTACTGCATGATCACGATGCAGGACGAGGCGCTCTCGCTCGCCGCGCAGGTGCGCGGCAAGGCGCTGACGGTTGTCGGAGGGCCGTATCCGTCGGGTGAGCCCGAGACGTTCGTCGATCAGTTCGATCTCGTCGCGGTCGGCGAGGGCGAAGAGACGATCGTCTCCATCATGGAGCACCTCGATGACCAGCGCTTCGAAGAGATCCCAGGAGTCGTGTTCAAGCGCGACGGCCAGGTGGTGAAGAGCACCGCGCGGCAGCGGAGCAAGGACATGTCGCACCTGCCGCTGCCTTATCGCGGCGATATCCCGAATGATGAGTACATCCGCTACTGGCGGAAGCATTGGAAGGATGCGACCACACCCCTGATGTCTACCCGCGGTTGCCCCTTCCGCTGCGACTTCTGCCACAAGTCGGTTTTCGGCGACCTCTTCAGCGCGCGGCCGATCGAGTCCGTGGTGGCCGAGATGCGCGAGATCTCGGAGTTGGGCTACGACCACATCTGGATGTCCGACGACCTCTTCACGCTCAACTACAAGCGCACGCTCGAGCTGGCAAAAGCGATCGAGGACGCACACCTCCCCCTGACCTGGGAGTGTCTCAGCCGCGTTACGCACGTCGACCGGCCGCTGTTCGAGCAGATGCGACGCGCGGGCTGTACGCGCATCTTCTTCGGCATCGAGTCAGGCGATGAGGGCGTGCTCAAGCAGATGAAGAAGGGGATCACGCCGGAGGGCGCCCGGACAGCTGTCGAGGCATGCGTCGGCGCAGGAATCAAGGCAGCGGGCTTTTTCATGGTTGGCTACATCGGCGAGACCACCGACTCACTGATCCGCAGCGTCAACTTCTCGAGCAGCCTGCCGCTCGACTATGTGAGCTACACGATCGCCTATCCGCTTCCAGGCACGGGCTTTTACGAGCGAGTGCGCGAGCGCCGGCTCCACGGCGAATGGCACAAGGTGAGGCACAATCGCCTGCTCTTCAACACCGACTTCTCCGAGCATAAGCTTCGCGCGGCAATCCTCAAGGGCGCGATCCAACACCGGCTCAACCGGATGCACATGCGGCCGGCGGCGCGGGCATTTCAGCTCGCGACCGATCCTGTGCTCCGCCTGATGAGGTAGCTACGATCACCGCCTTGCAGGAAGTCTGGCCGAGCCTTTTCCGCATCGTCGTGGGCCTCTACTGGCTTTACTTCGCGAGCCAGAAGTGGCAGGGCGTCGGGTGGATGAAACCGCTGATTGAGTCCACAGGTCGGATCAACCCGATCCCTGGCCTGCATGAGCTGCTCGTTTCCGTCGTCGCGCCGAACTGGCTTCCGTTCGCCCTTGCGCAGGCTGCCGGTGAGACGCTCGCCGCCGTGCTGCTGATCCTCGGTTTGGCCACGCGCTGGGCGGGAGTCCTTGGATTCCTGCTCGCGGCGAACCTCGCGCTCACCGTCGCATTCGGCGTCAGCGATGACGGTTTTCGGTGGCTCTACTACCTCGCCGTGCTGGTCAACGCGCAGGTCATCGTCTCGGGACCGGGTCCGATTGCGCTCGGCCGCATCGGCTGGGTCCCGGCCTGGCTCCGCTAAGCCTGGATCCACCGGCCCCGCGGCTCCGCGGCGGATCGCTGGATCCGGGCTGAGTCCGATAGGCTAGTCGCCGTGAGCGTCGACGCTGAGGGATACGGATTCCCCGAGCACCAGCGGACGCTGGCCCGTCTGATGGAGGACATCCGCATCCTGTCACCGGCCGGCGTCGAGCGCGCGGCTCAGGGTTGGGACCGCCATGCGCGTCTGCATGGGCTGCAGGCGATACACGACGCCGAGAAGGCGGCGATTCACGCTATCGAGAAGGCGGATCGCGGATCAGCGTGGGATGAGGTCCGCCGGAACCTCTTCGGCCTGACCGAGTCCGGCCAGGCGCTTGTCAGCTGGAAGGCCGAGCACGGCGAGATCGGGCACAAGGCGGAGGACGCCGCGTTCATGGCTGCCCTCGGTCTGGTAGCGGGCAACCTGATCCATGAGGAGCAGGCCAAGACGCTGCTGCGCCCGCTGTCCGAAGCTCTGCCCTGGCTCCTGCCGGAGGAGAACCAACCGGTCGCGTAGAGAGGCCTAGGGAGCCGGACTCCCGACGAGCTCTGCCAGATCCGCGCCCTGGAGTGCCGCGGTGTCAAACGGGCGCCTGCTCTCGATGAGCTTGCCTCCCAGCTCGTTTGTCTTCGCGTCGTTCATCGACAGCACGCCTTCCACGATGCCGTCGCGTAGATAGAACACGGAGAAGTTCAGCGCCTCGCGATTGCCGCGCCATACCGCCGCGTCGTCACCGGAGGCATGGCCGCGATACTCGAGGCTGACGTCGTACTGGTCCGACCAGAAGTACGGAAGCTTGGTGTACGGGACGTGCCCACCGACGATGGATGCGGCGATGCCGCGACCCTGGCCTTTGGCGACTTCCCAGTGCTCGACCCGGATCGACCTACCCAAGACCGGGTGCTTGTGCAGCGCGATGTCGCCGCCGACATAGACGTCCTCCGCCGCCCGGAGGCCTTCGTCGACGCGAACTCCTCCGCCGTCGATCGGCAGGCCCAAAGTCTTTGGCAGATCGAGGTTCGGCTCGATCCCGACCGCGATCAACGCCAGGTCCACCTCATGGCGGGATCCGTCCGAAAGCGTGACGCCAACGACACGATCGCCATCGGTGTGCCAGCGCTCGATTTTCGCGCCGGTGCGTAGATCGACCCCACGGTCGCGATGGATTCGCGCGTAGATCTCTCCGACCTCCTGGCCAAGGGCACGCTGAAGAGGCACTGGCAGAGCCTCTACGATCAACACGTCCCTGCCGAGCTTGCGCGCCGAAGCGGCGACCTCGGCCCCGATAAACCCGGCGCCCACCAGCATCACCCGCGACGCGCGACCGAGCGCGTCGCGAATCGATTGGCTGTCGCGCAGCGAGCGCAGCGTGAACACGTTTCCCGCCTCCGGAATATCAGGCAGACGTCTCGGCGTGCCACCGAGGCCGAGGACGAGCACGTCGAACGCAACCTCGTCGCCACCGGACAGCTTCAGCTTGCGCTCGCTCAGCGAGCCTCCGGTCACGCGCTGGCCCAGCCGCAGTTCAATCCGTTCTTTCGAGTAATCCGCATCGTCATGGAGGAAGACCTTCGGTAGGTCGACCTCGCCACGGAGGAACTCTTTCGAAAGGTAAGGACGGTCATACGGCCGGTCCTCGTCCGCGCTGATGATCGCGATCTCGCCCTCGAAACCGCGCTTGCGCAGAGCGAACGCCGCCGCGTCACCAGTGCCGCCACCCCCGACGACGACCGCGCGCGTCATCTACCTTTCAAACGATACGCGGGCGTGGTGCAGCCAGCCGTGCGGATCGGAAGCCGCCCCGCGCTGGATCTCGACGAGCGCCTGGCGCAGTCGCATGCTCACCTCGCCTGGACCACCGTTACCGATCGTCCACGACGCCCGCGCAGACTTCACCGCCGCCACTGGAGTGATCACGGCTGCGGTCCCGCATGCAAAGACCTCGGTCAGGGAGCCGTCCTCGCAACCGGCGCGCCACTCGTCGACGTTGATCCGTCCTTCCTCTGTTTCGTAACCAAGGTCACGCCCGAGGGTCAGCAGAGAGTCTCGGGTGATCCCCGGGAGCAGCGTTCCCGTCAGGGCTGGGGTCATCACGCGGGCCGTGTCTCCGTGACCGAACACGAAACACAGGTTCATGCCGCCCATCTCCTCGACCCAGCGGTGCTCGAATGAGTCGAGCCACACGACCTGATCGCAGCCGTGCTCGGCGGCCTGAGCCTGGGCCAGGAGACCGCCGGCGTAGTTACCGCCTGTTTTTGCTGCCCCGGTGCCGCCTGGCGCGGCGCGGCTGTAGTCCTCCGTCAGCCAGACGGTGACCGGCTTCACCCCCCGCGGAAAGTACGGGCCGGACGGCGAGGCGATCAGAAGGAAGGTGACATCGTCGGCCGGGTGAACGGACAGGGACACCTCGCTCGCATACATCAGCGGTCGCAAGTACAGGCTGTGGTCGGGCGCCGAGGGAACCCACGCGTGGTCCGCCTCGACCAAGAGATCGATTGCTTCAAGGAAGGTCTCCTCCGGCAGCTCGGGCAGCGCAAGGCGGCGCGCCGAGCGGCGGAAGCGGGAGGCGTGGGCGTCCGGCCGGAACGCCGCGACGCCACCATCCGCCTGCCGGAACGCCTTCAGGCCCTCGAACACCGCCTGGGCGTAGTGCAGGACTGCGGTGCCCGGGTCGAGGGAAAGCGGCGCATAGGCGGTGAGCTCGGCGTCGTGCCAGCCGCGCTCGGCGTTCCAGCGTATGCGGACCATGTGCTCCGTGAAGATCGCGCCAAAGCCAGGTTTCGCCAGCAGCCGCTCGCGTTCCGGGGCGGGCAGCCGGGTTGGAACGCGGTTGAGCTGGAACTGCAGGGACGAGGTGCGCGAGCTCACGCTGCGCCAACACTACCTTCCCACGGTGCTCTGCCGCCGGGTAGAAAGAGGCCGAGTCTTGCGACCCGGCCTCGCGAGAGGAAGGAAGGGGTTCTTGCTTAGAGCAGGGGCGCAGCGGCGACCGGGACGGTCACCACCGCGGGCTCGACGGCCGGAATTACCTCCGCCGAAAGCTCGATGACGGCCAGAATCGGCTTCTGCGGCCTGCTAAGCCGCCCCCTCCGAGAGGGTGGCCGGCGAACGACCACCGGGTCGAGCATCTGTCGCAGCTTCAGCTCCAGGAACCTGTCGAAGTAGTTCATCTGTAGCAGAAACGCCTCCCACAAGGGGAGTACCTGAGACCCGAGAACTATTTCGAGCCGGACCGTGGGAAGGGCTCGACGCTACCCCGCGGAACGCTCCGAGGACGAGCCTACGCCGCCCGCCTGCTGGGGTGAACAGCCTCTTCATCGTATCCGTCGCGTGCCTCGCGGATCTCCGCCACCGCATCGTTGTGGTTCAGGTTGTGGGCGAGCTTGACGAGCCGGAGACGGGTTGGTCCCGGGCCGAGAACCCGGGCCGCCATCACCACGAATGGCCTGACCAGTACGCTGCTCGCCGAACCGTTCACGCGGAGAAGGGCTCGTCGCGCAACCATCGCGATTAGAGAACGCCGCCGAATCGCCGAGTACCGCCGAACCGAAGTCTGCATGGCCATCCTCTTCCCGCGCATGAGGAGCCTCACTGAAGCAACCAGTGAGCGCCCCCTCGACCCATCAACGCCGGTTCGAGAAGCAGTACTCGCGCGTACATGCAAGATGCTTCGCTTGCATACGGACGACGGAAGTAAACTGATGTTTAGGCGTGCTAGTGCACCCCAAGGGGGGAGTTACCTGGAAACACTCGGCGTAGACGCCGGATCCGGCGACGTCCTGGACGCGTTTCAGTCCGCGTCATCAGACCTGGCTCGTTTCAAGACCGTGCCGGAAATCGCAGAAGCTTCTCTGCGCCTGGCTCTGGCGCTGACCAGGTCGACAGTCGCCTTTCTCGCCCTGGAAGGTGAGGGCGGCGGCGGGAGGAGGCACGTCTTCTCGATGGCGAGCGACCCGATGCAACGCTTGCCCGAGGACGAGATCGAAAGGATCTTTGCAGCGGCATCGGCCGTTGCCGCGCCGACGGCCAACGCCACCTGGTCCGGCGTAACCGACACGTCCTCGCCAGTGATCCGTTCGACGTGTGCCCAGGCGCTGCAGGCTGCTGGCCAGACGCTGGGCATGTTCGGCGTCGCCAGCCCCACCGGCCACACCGCGGTCCAGCAGCGCACGTTCGCCGCCTTCGCCAACCAAGTCGCTGCGGCGCTGGCCCTGGCTCAGCTGGATGAGCGGCGCAAGGAGATGGTCGATGCGCTGGTGAACCTCCGGGCCGACCTGGACCGCAGCGAGCGACAGCGTCTCATCAACGAAGAGCGAGCGCTGAGCGCGGAGCGTGTGGAGCAAGCGCATGATGCCTCGGTCAACGCCCTGCTTGCGATCTCGCGTCATGCCCGAACCGGGCACGATCTCGCCGACTTCTATCGCCGCCTGACGCGCAGCATCGCCGAGCTCGTGATCGCCCCCAGAGTGCTCTTCTGGCAGCTCAGCGACGAGGGAATGTTGATTCCGCTCGCGGGGGCTCACGGCATCGACGACGAGTTTCTCGGCAGACTGCATCCGGTGGCGTCCGGCCCCGATCAAGACGACGTGGCAAGTCGGGTCGTATTCCACGACCTCATGTTTCGAGCCGCCCGGTCGGATGATTCGAGCGACTTCCAGTACGTGCTCGACGCTCTCAATGTCCAGAGCGCGATCGCCGTGCCTTGGCGCGCCGGCGACCAGCGTCTGGGCCTGGTCGCCGCGTACGACTCGCGGCGAACCGACGGATTTTCGCGCGAGGACGCCTGGGTGCTGCAAAAGGCTGGCCTTGCGGCGGGCCTGGTGTGGCAGCTCAAGTACGCCGAGACCGACCTCAAGAAGACTGCGGAGAGGCTCGAGAAGGTGGACGCCGCGCGGCAGGTCCTGCTGAAGAGCGTCTCGACCGCGGTCGACAAGGCGCACAAGAGAATCGCCGGCGACCTGCACGATGACGCCCTTCAGAAGTTGACCGCCGCCGAGATCCAGCTACAGCGTCTGCAGGATCCCAACGGCGACTACCCGGAGCTCCTGGCCGGGGCTCAGGTCCTTCTTTTGCAAACCGAGGAGGCGCTCCGCCGGCTGCTCTTCGAAGTTCGCCCGCCCGCGCTCGAGGTCCCGGGCGGCTTCATCGAGACGATCCGCGAGCGGATACGGATGCTGAAATCGCTCACGGGTGCGGAGGTCGAGCTGGACCTGGACGTGCCCGACGATCTGTCATACGAGTTTCGCTCGATGTTGTTCAGGCAGCTCACCGAGGCGATGACCAACATCGAGAAGCACGCGGCGGCCACGCGAGTGAGGCTCTCGCTGCGGGTGGACGAAGGCGGCCTGCACGGCCTGGTGAAGGACGACGGACGTGGATTCGTTGTCGCGGAGCGCGATCGGCTGCCCGGCCACCTCGGCTTGCTGGCTCTGAACGAGCGCGCTCTGCTCGCCGGCGGTTGGAACAAGATTCAGAGCGAGCCTGGGCTTGGTACGACCGTGGAGTTCTGGCTACCCCTCTCAGAATCTAAGGTTTAGGGGTGAAGGCCGAGCCGACGCGGGTGCTGGTCGTCGAGGACCACCAGGTTGTGGCCGAGGGCCTCGCCGCGCTGATCAACGACCAGAAGGACATGAAGGTGATCGGCCACGCGGGCTCGGTCTCCGAATCTATAGCCCGGGCGGCCGAGCTGAAGCCCGACCTCGTACTTATGGACTTCCGGCTCATCGACGGCACCGGCGCCGACGCGGCCTCCGGGATCCGGCAGCTGCGGCCGGAGACCAAGCTCATCTTCCTGACCCGCGAAGACAGCGACGCTGCGCGGTTTGCCGCGCTCGAGGCTGGAGCCAGCGCCTTCATCCACAAGTCGCGCGCCGCGCAAGACGTGGTCGATGCGATCCGGACCGTGGCAGGGGGCGGCTCGCTCTTCACGCCCCGCGGAATCGCCCAGCTGTTGAACAATCGCCGCGAGGTCGAGGCGCAGCTCGAGAGGCTGACCGCACGCGAGAAAGAGGTTTTGCGGCTGATGGCCGAGGGCATGGCGAGCCGCGAGATCGCAAGCAAGCTTGGGATCAGCTACACGACCGTCCGCACGCACATCCGCAGCCTCGGCAGCAAGCTCGGGGTGCATTCCAAGCTCGAGGCGATCGTCAAGGCGCGCGAGCTCGCGATCGTCGAGTAGGGAGCTAAGCTCCGGAAACGCGCCGGCGCCCGCCCGCCCGACCAAGGATTCGGATCGAGGGCGCCGGTTGGTCCTCCTGCTGCCAGCGCCGGACGGTCTTGCGCCGCCGCTTGTCCTCGTAGAGGTCGGTGTCGGCGCCCTGGTACACGGCCTGCCAGTCCTGTCCCGGGCGCCAGGCCGCGATGCCCAGGCTCACATCGACATGCTCGGGAGCACGCATGCCCATGGCCGCATGCTCGACCGCCCGTCGCAACCGCGTCGCGACGTCTCGCGCCCGGTCCAGGTCGGTTTCGGGCATGGCGACCGCGAACTCGTCGCCGCCGACCCGCGCGCAGACGTCTGAGGCGCGGACTACTCGCAGCAGCTGCTGCGCGACCAGTCTCAGCGCGGTGTCGCCCGCGCTGTGGCCGAGGCGGTCATTGATCCGTTTCAGATTGTCGAGGTCGATCATCATCAGCGACAGGCGACGGCCGTGGCGCTCCGCGAGCGCGACCTCTCGCTCCATCACCCGCTCGAACTCGCGACGGTTGGCGAGACCGGTCAGATGATCGGTCCGCGCTTCACTCGCAAACTGGCGCGCGCGCTCGATCGCGATGGCGACCTGGTCAGCGACAGCGGCCATAAAGAGCAGATCGGCGGCGTTGAACAACCGATCGACACTCGTGCCGACCGTCATCATGCCGACCGTTCTGCCGCGAACACGAAGGTGCGCACGCAGCGCGTTCCACTCCGGCCCGGAAACTCGGTCGACCTGGGATTCCGATCTTCCGACCGCCGTGGCAGCCGCCTTTACGTGCGGACCGACCTGGCGCGCAAACCCGTCGATCTGGTCCTGGTCCAGACCGACTGTGTGGACCAGCCTGTAGGAGGAGCGCTCGCGCAGCCAAAGGCCGCCCGTGCTGAGCCGAAGCACGGCAAGGGACTCGACCAACGCGACCTCGGCGGTCTCATGAAGGTCGAGCGAGCGACCCATCGCGGTGACGATGGCGGCGAGGCCATACATCTCGCTTTCGCGTGCGCGGTGCTCTTCGCCGACGTGCTCGAGGTAGCCGCGCGCGATCGCGGCGGTGAGACGCTCCGTTACATTCTCCAACCGGCTCTGCGCCAACGCGATGATCTCGTCGTAGTGCGGCTTGCCCTGGATTGGGCGCGAGAGCAGCTCGATGGTCGCCCGCCGGTACACAGCCAACACGTCAATGAGTGACTCGAGGGGCAGGTCTTGAGCCGCGCGCAACCGGCCGTAGTCGCGTGACCGCTGCTCGAACTCAGCCCACGGCAGATCGAGGTCTGTACGAAGCCCCGCGAGCATCATCTCGATGAACCCGGCTGAGGTCGTGACGAGGTCCTCGCCAGTCTTCTCGCCCAGCGCGATCAGTTCCGGCGCCCGTGCCCGCATCACCTCGAGCGCCTTGCGTCCGCTCTCTCGCGAGTCGACGCCGAGACCACTCGCCAAGGTGGCCAGCACGTCGATCGCGTAGCTTCCACCCGAGCCGGCGCCTGGATTCATCCCTCTTAGAAACGTCGGCGAGCAGCCAGGCACCTGCTACTGCAACTGCGTGAGTCAAAATCCGCCCAACCGTACGGCGACCAGAGCGGCCCTCGTGGCGGAGAGTTATGCCAGGTGAGCGTCGCTCACCGAGTCATGGGGGAGAAGGATTGAAGATGGCAGAGCCAATCTCCGCAGGGACAGCCGGCGAGGCGCGTGAACCTGCGAACACATATGAAGCCGGCAACGAAGCGGACTTCGAGCGTCTCTATCAAGCTTCGTACGGAAAGATTCTGGGCACCTTGACCGCGATGCTCGGCGACCGAGCCGCGGCCGAGGACTGCGCGCAAGACGCATTCGAACGCGCTTACAAAAAGTGGGCTACCTGGCAGCCGATAGCACCCGCTGAGGCGTGGGTGCACCGCATCGCGATCAACGCGGCGGTCTCGTACCAGCGCAAGATGCGGCTGCGCGAGGTCGGCGAGGTCATCCGCCGCCTGGGCCGCCCCGGCCTGGCTCCCGACCCGCAGGAGATCGTGGAGCACCGCGACCTCGCTGCGGCGCTGGCCAAGCTCCCGCCGAAGCAGGCGGCGGCGATCGTGCTGCGGCACTACCACGGCTACACCAACCGCGCCATCGCGCAGGCGCTCGGCATTCCCGAGCGGACGGTGGCCTCCAGGCTCGCGGTCGCCAAGGAGCGGCTGCGCGTCATGCTCAAGCACTCGTACGGTCCTCAGGCGATGCTCGAAGAGACATCGCCCGCCGAGCGTGGCTTTGCCGTAGCTGACTGAACCAAACAAAAAGCGTCGATCGCGGCAAGAGCCGCGACCAATCGAATCAGGCCGGCTGCGGTCGAGCGGCGGGCCGGAACCTCTTCATCAATCGCACGAGGCGTCTGCGGAGGGGGCTCCATTCCCCGACCCGGTCCTGCGGGTCATCGCGTCGCTCGTATCGAGGCGCGTTGGAGATGGCGCAGAGCCGGCAGCCGCAGCCATGACCGGTGTCGGGGAGCTGCTTGCCATCCTTGTCGAACCGAGCCTGCATCTCTCCCAGATCCTCAGCAGTGAGTGCCCGGCATGTAGTACGCCATCTGCCCCTTACACGACTGGTGAATCAGGCCCGGTGGCTCGGGGTACCACTCATCGCCCATTCCCATCGTGTCAAGCGCCTGCTGCATGAAGGTGTGCCACATCGGCGCGGCGATGTAGTAGCTGTCCGAGCCCTTCGTCATCTTCACGTTCCAGTTTGCGTTCCCACCCCACACGGCAGTGACGAGATGCGGCGTATATCCAACCGTCCACGCGTCTGCGAAGGAGTCAGAGGTTCCGGTCTTGACGCCGACGTGACGTCCGCGAAGGGTGAGCAGAGAGTTGCGCCCGAAGATCATGGCCCGGTTGTTGTCGTTGGACATGATCGCCTGCATGATGAAGGCGACTCGAGCGTCCAGGACTCGCTTGCCGGGATCCAGCTCATGCATGTAGAGGAGCTGATCGCCGCGCGTGATGACGTCGATGGCGTACGGCTGGCGCAGAAGACCTTGCGTCGCCAGGACGGATGCCCCGGTTGCCATCTGCAGCGGGGTCTCACCGTACCCGCCCAGGGTCAGGGACGGACCAAATGTGTTGACCGGGTCATCGGTCGTGTAGTTCGGGAAGCCGTTGGCGTCGGTCCCGTGGAGCTGGTACGGAGGAGCGCCCATGGCACGCGCCATCGCGACCACGGTCGACACGCCGATCCCGAGCTCGACCTTGACCGCGGGTATGTTCAACGAGTTGCCCATGCAAGCCTGCAGCTGGCAGGTGCCGTGGAGCCTGCCGTCATAGTTCTGCGGCGCGTACACCTCGCCAGACATCGGGTCCCTATACGAGATCCTGCTGTCCGCGATCGGCGTTGTCATCGTGAACTTGCCGCTCGCGATGGCGGCCGTGTACGTGAAGATCTTCATCGACGATCCCGGGTTGCGCGGCGGCCACACGGCCAGGTTGTACTGGCCACCGTAGGCGCCTGGGTTCGCCGAGCCGACCATCGTCAGGATCGCACCCGTAGTCGGATCGAGCGCAACCATAGCGCCCTGCGTCACGTTGCGGCCGCGCAGCGCATTGATGTTGTCGGTCACGACCCGCTGACCGAGGTCCTGCAGCGGCGCGTTCAGAGTCGTGATGACCCGCATCCCGCCCGTGTACGTCGCGTCGGTGCCGAACTTGTTGATCAGCAACCCGGTCACGTAGCGGACGAAGGATGGCGCCACCATGTGGTTTTCCGGCAAGAACATGTGGCTGGGCGGCGAGAGGTCTTCGGCGAAGGCCGCGGCCGCGTCGGCCGCGGTGACCTTGCCGTCGCGGATCATCGCGTCCAGCACCGTCTTCTGCCTGTCCTTGGCGGACTTCCAGTTCACGAGTGGGTTGTAAATCGTCGGCCCTCGAATCACCCCGGCCAGCATGGATGCCTGGGCTAGATCGAGCTCCTTCGTTTGCTTGTGGAAGTAGATCTTCGAGGCGGCAGCCGTGCCCCAAGCCGTGTTGGCGAAGAACACGCTGTTCAGATACCACTCCAGGATCTGCGGCTTCGTGTACCGGCGCTCGATCTCAAACGCCAGGAGCGCCTCCCGCATCTTCCTGTCGAGCGTCGCCTCGTTGCCGACGAGCCGAAGCTTGACGAGCTGTTGCGTGATGGTCGACGCGCCCTGCGCGGTCGAGCGCGACTGCCAGTCGACCACCGAGGCGCGCACAATGCCCTGGGGGTCGATACCCGGCTCCTGATAGAAGTTGCGATCTTCGATCGAGATGACGGCCTCAGGCAGCAACGTCCCCATATCGGAGAGCGGCTCGTAGTAGTTCTGATAGCCCGGCGGATGAAGGTCCGCGAGCAAAGTCTTGTTATCCGCCGCATAGATCAAGGTGTCCTCCGGCACAGTCGAGGTCACCTGGGTTGGGTCGGGCAGCTTGTCCGCGAAGGCGATGTAACCGGGTGAGGTGATGATCAGGCTCGGGATGACGATCGCCAGCAGGACCACGACACGGACTATCCAGCCGGCGGGACGGGCGACCCTGCCCTTGGTCAGGACCTGCGGCGCGCTCGCGCGCCGCCGCATGCCGTTTGGTCTACGAGGCCAGACGATCTGATTGCTGCGGTTCAGCGACATCATCCTCTCCGTGCGGGGGCTGCATGGGGCCGGCGCTCATCGGGCCGTACCATCCGATCGACTGCGCGCTCAAAAGGGCCTGAATGTCGACAATCCGGCCGAGCCGCAGCCTGTCGGGCCGAAGGCCGCGCTGGGCTGCCCGCGCCGCGTCCGTCGCCCTGACGGCGAGACCGTTGATGGCAGGCTCGCCCGCCGCGGCGTACCAGGAGCGCGCTGCGAACTGCAGGTGCGCGCTGGCGTCGCGAAGCGACTCCAGGCGAGCCCGCGACCCAACGCGTCCGGCCACCGCCGCATTGGCGAGGCGCCGCGCCTGGCGCGGCAGCATCACGTCGCGGAACCAGATCGCGGCATCGAGCATCCTGGTCAACGCAGCCGCTCCAGCGATGGCCAACCCGGCCGCGATCCTCCGATTCAGATCGACGATGGGATCCATCACGACCACGCCGTTCCGGGCGGGCGCTGGTGCCGCGACCGGGAGCTCCATCCACTCGCGCAGCCTGATGCGCGGCTGCCAGGCGCGCCCCCGTCGCATGGAGCCAATGAGCATGAGGGCGAAGATGTCGACGCCCGCGGTGATGACCATCCAGCTCGCGATCGAAAACCTATGCTCGGCGATCCAGATTCCGACGCCCCCGAACATCAGCCCGATAAGCGTGCTTACGATCTGGTCGGCGCCCCAAACCGCCGACGAGGTGAGCTCTCGAGCGTTCGGATTTGTAACGCTCATGACGCCGAGAACGCAAGCCGTCACAAGAGCGATCCAGAGGAACACCTCGACGGCCTTCGGGATCGACCTCCTGACGGGCGGCACAAATGTGGCCGCGACCATGCCGGTGAAGAGGGCGATCGAGAACTGGAGTAGGAGCGGGACTTCCACGCCTAAAAGAACGCGCCCGCGGGGGGGAGTATTGGGGAGCGACCAGCAGCCCCTCGCCTCCGTACAGTGCCGGGCCGAGGCCGAAGGCCGCTGGTTAAGAAAGTAGGGACGAATTGTTCACATTCACTTGCCTGCGCGTTGTCTGGATGGCGCGGACGCTGACCCGCTCGGCGTCCTCGCCCTCGACTCTGGCAACAACACCATGGCAGTGCTTCTCATCATCCTGGGCGCGACCATCGGGCTCTCGATTCGGGCGGGCCTGTACGGAAGGCGGTGGAACATCGCAGATGCCGACACGGGCGAAGATTCAGGCCTCATCGACACGTGCGCGCGCACCTTCCTTCTCGTCCTTCTTTCCCTGCTCGGCCTGCTCGCCCTGGGTGTCATGTACGGGAACGTCCTCGGGGTCCGCGCCAGCCCCTAGACCCGGCAAAGCCCTGGACCCGGGATCCGGTTACCGGCTGTCGACTCGACGTTATAGCTGACAGAGGCAGCCCTCTACCCCGGGCTGCTTCTTACTTCCTGCTTCAGCCGGCGGGCCTGGTGCCAAGAATGCCGGCTTTTGAGGCGGTTTCAGGCCAATTCACAAGGCTTGAAGCTATTTAACCCGCCCGCCGTAGGTGCACTGGCATGCCAACCGTAGGTTGGCCCCATCTTCTCCCGCCACCTCTTGGTGGGTGCGCGGCAAACGGGGGTATCAGTGCACGTCTTTCGACAGCTTCTACTCAGTATCCGGTCGCGCCCCAAGGCCCATCTGGTGGTTGCCTTCGTCGTGGCCTCCAACCATCTGAGCATCGTGGGCGTGGCGGCTGCCCCGGCGGTGAACCTGGCGGCAGTCCGCGGCCAGGGCACCGAGACCGAGTGCGCGGCCGCTGCCGCCACCCCGACGCAATGCGGGGTGGTCTCGACCAACGGTATGCAGCTCAGCCTGCCGGAAGGCAGCCAGGCCTGTCCTCACTCAGGCGCGGCGGTCGCATGCAGCGCGAATCAATTCTCTTCGATGCAGCCTGGTGCATCTTCGACTCCGGACGGCCAGACAGCTTGCTCGGTTCCAGACGGCATCGTGGCGCCATCGAGCGTCGCCGCATGCACGGACGCCGGCCTTCCGGCTGTGGTGGAGGGTGCAGGCTCTGACAACCTTGGCGCCCCGAGCGTGCCTATCGTTTTGCCGAGCGTGCCGATGCAGTCACTCCGGCCAAGCGCCGCCGTCTTGCCGCCGGCGCGCCTGGAGCTGACCACGACCTCGCCGGCACCAGTGCCGGACCAGAGCATCGTGCTGGTCGCGACGGCGAGCGTTAGCGTGACGGGAACCAACCGCGCGATCGAGATTTTCGACGAGACGACCAGCACCCTGGCGGGTGCTTGTTTGGCGGGAAGCCAGTGCAGCGTCGCCTATTCGGCCAAGTCCGGCATCCACACATTCGCTGCGTTCATCACACCACCGACGTCACAGTTGCCGGCCAATGGTTCGGCCATCGCCTCGAACCGGCTGAACGCGAAATGGCTCGCCGTCAGCCTTGCCGTCTCCACAATCGCTGTCGGCCCCGGAAAGCCGGTGACCCTCACGGCGACGTCGACCGTTCCTGTCGAGAAGCTGGGGTACGACCTCCAAATTTTCGATCTCAACACCAACGCCAAGCTCACGTACTGCCGGCAGGGAACCAGCTGCAGCAGCGCGTTGGCCCAGCCGACCAGCGGAGCGCGTGCCTTGATCGCGGTGCTTGGCAAGCCTTCGCAAACGTTCCCACCACCGGAAGCGCAAGCCCAGTCTCAGCTGGTGTCGCCAGTGTGGCTGTCAGTGGGCCTCGAGGGCCACTGGAATGGCCAGGCCGGCAGCATCGTGTATCTCACGGCGACCGTAAATGCCGACCTCTCGAGCACGCCCTGGAGCCTCGGTATCTTCGACGAGCAGGGTCACCTCGTCGCGCCGCCATGCAAGTCAGGAAGCACCTGCGGCGCTGAGGTGGTCGCCTCAGGCGCGAAGCCGCATTTCACCGCGGCCATCGGCGCCGTCCCTCCAACCAATACAGGAAACCCGTTTGCCCAGCTCATGCAAAAGCTGTCTGGTCCGGCGTCGCTCATCAACATTCAGACACGTTCAGCATCCATCGAACCGACCCACATGATGTGGGGGGTCGACTCCTGCAAGGCATTTACAACGGATCCGAATGGGGGCAACGGCCTGTACCCGCAGATCGTGCAGAACATGGGAACGCCCGACTTCTGGGGTCGCTACCTGACCGACACCGTGTGTCCCGGCATCAGCTGGACCGAAGTGTTCGTTGCCAAAGCGAGGCACATGGGAATCCTGCCCATCTACAACGACTACAACTGCTCCAGCGTGGTTGGCTACGACGTGGGGAGGGCCTACGCCGACGAAGCCATCTCCGCGGCGACCTTCCTCCGGATTCCGCAAGGGGTCGGCCTCGCGATCGACATCGAGCCGCCTGGTGACGCTTGTCCGGGAGCAGTCAACGTGGACCCCGGTTTCGTTGAAGGATGGTTCGACGGAGTTAAAGCGGCCCACTACGCTCCCATCTATTACGGCAACGGGACGGCCGGAAGCGAGTTCGCGAACGCATTCTGCGGCGCGGTGGCCGCAAACCCTCAGATCGCACGTGACTCGTTTCTCTGGTCGTTTCAACCATCGCTGCTCGGCAACTTCGCGAAAGCAAGCGCCCCGGGCTTCGGACCATACAACCCAGGTTGCGGCGGGAATCTCGTGGGCTGGCAGTATCAGATCGGGAGCTACAGCGTCAACCCGGATGTCGATCACGACCTGATGCTCTCGGTCATGCCCCTCTGGTATCCGTCCTGATTTAAGCGACCGACTACCTCCCCAGAGCGCCCGGGTGCCGACGTGGCCCCGGGCGTTTTCATTCGTAGCCCCAATTCAGCGCTTACAACCAGGCAAGGGAGTACCCAAATGGAACGCAAGGAAACCGACATCGAGCGCGACCCGGTGACGGGACGCGTACACGAGCACCGGAGCGTGCGGTCTGAAGAGCCAATGGACCCGGCCGCGGCGCCGAGCACGTCGGAGGTCGTAAGCACCTTCAACCCCGGCTTTCGCGCGGTGGAGCTGATCTATCTCGCTTTCGGAGTGATCGACGGGCTGCTCGTCATCCGGCTCGTCTTGAAGCTGCTCGGCGCCAATCCCCATGCCGGCTTCACGCGATGGACGTACGGCGTGACGGACTTCTTCCTGGCGCCGTTCCTGAACCTCCTTCCCACGATCGGCAACGAGCAGTCGCAGCTCGAGATGTCCGTCGTGGTGGCGATCCTCGTTTACGCGCTGATCGGCTGGGTGCTGGCTCGGCTGGTCGCCATCATCTTCTACCGCAACGTCACCGTGGCGCGCCGCTCGGGCCGCTGGGGACCGGGAGGTTACTAGCCGTCTGAACTTCGGCTAGCCTGCCCGGAGCCCGGGTGCGGCCGCGAGGTCGCGGATGTCCTGCACCTGGCGCGTGATCCAGCGCGCGATGTCATTGGTCCGCACCACCTCGCGCGCCCCCTCGTTGCGACGCCGTTTTTCCTCGATGCCCATCACGATCGCCTGGTGCATCGCGTTCGCGGTGGCCTCGATGTCGAATGGGTTCACCGACAGCACGTGCTGAGAAAGCTCTTCATGCGCGCCAACGTTCTCCGACAGCACGATCACGCCGTCCGTACGGTTCACCAGCGCGCCTTCTTTGGCCACCAGATTGAGGCCGTCGTAGACGGAGTTGACCACCAGCACGTCGAAGCTGCGCATCGCCGCCATTGCCTTGCGCACGCTCTCGCCCAGCTCGAGGCGGATCGGAAGCCAACCCTGCGCGCCGTACTGGGCGTTGATGCGCAGCACGGTCTGGCGCACCTTGCGGACATAGTTCCGGTAAGCAGCGACGTCCTGGCGCGATGGTTGCAGGAAGGCCCAGAACTGGACCCTGCCTCTGAGCTCCGGATGGTGGGCCAGCAGCTTCTCGTAGGCGAGAAAGCCGCGCACGATGTTCTTCGACGGGTCGGTGCGGTCGATGCGCACAATGAGGTGTTCAGGCCGCCAGTCACGCAGCTTCCGCTCCTCGACCATGACGCCGTGCGAGTAGGAGAGCCGTGTCGTGCCAGCGACATCGATCGAGATGGGATAGGCGCGCGCGTAGACAACACGTCCGTCCACGAGCACGGCCTTCTCGCGCTCATCCACGGCAAGGCCCGCGTTCTCCTCGCACGTCATGAGGAAGTTACGCACGTCGAGGCTCGTCTGGAAACCGACGATATCGCAGCCCAGAAGGCCGTAAAGGATCGCATCGCGCATCTCGCGCGGCAGGACCTTCCAGTACTGCGGCGTCGGCCACGGGATGTGCACGAAGTGCTGGATGGTCGCGCCGTGCAGCTGCTCGCGTATGAGCTTCGGCACCAGATAGAGCTGGTAGTCGTGGACCATGACAAGCGGCCGGGCTGGTAGCCCCCTCGCCACCTCGACGACCTTGCGCGCAACCTGCTTGTTGACCTCGACGTAGCCGTTTTTCCATGCGCGGTGGATCCGGCCGTTGATGACGGGCTGGTTGGCGAGGTCCCAGAGATAGTGCTGGACGAACCAAAGCACCGGGTTCGCGATCACGGAGTAGTACTGCTCGTACTGTTCCGGCGTTGGCGTGGCGTAGTGCAGCCGCGTTTCGCTGCGGAGCAGCGGAGCCTTCCACGTGGTGCCGTGCTCGTCGATGAGCGCCCGCTCGCCGTCGGTTCGAGCACACGCCACCCAGTCGGCCGCGGCCACCTCCGCGAGCGTCAGCAGCGCCGTGATGACGCCGCCGGCGCCGCGCGTGAAGCCGCCCTCGGATCGTGGTTCGTGCGGGGCGCGGTTGGCGACCACGATGGTTGAGCTGTGCGGCAGCGTGCGCGTCACGTAGGCGCGAAGCGACGAGCCGGGCCCTCGGCGTTCGACGCTGTCCAGGAACGGAGTCTCAGGACTTCTCATGGCAAGCATCAGCTCGGAGATGGCTGCGGGGCCGCCGCTGGCGCCGGGCTGGCGGACGGCGACGGTGGTGGCGAGGCCGGTGGCGACGCCGAGGGCGAGGCTGAGGGGAGAATCGACGGCAGCACCGAAGGCAGTACGGTGGGACTCCCGCTCGGCGAAGGGCTCGGAGACGCCGAAGGCGTCGGCGACGCGCAGGCCCCCTGCAGGAACGGATCCTGAGGGTCGCCGCCGCACCCTTGCACCACCCCCGCCGGCCGCTGGTACCAGCCGCGCATGTTCGTCGGCAGCCCGTTCACGAAGCGCTTCATGATCGTGAGGCCGACGTTCTCGCCGTAGGCGCGGATGAGCCCGCCACCGCCGTCGGGCGCGGTGTTGCCGATCCAAACGCCCGCGACGATGTCCGGGTTGTAGGCCATGATCCAGGAGTCCGGGATCCCACCCTTGCCGTTGTCGCTGGTGCCGGTCTTGCTCGCCATCTGGCGGTTCCAGCCGAAACGCCAGGTGTTCTGATAGTTCTTGAGCACGTCCGTCATCAGGAACGCCTCAGCAGGCGTGAGAACCGTGGTGCTGGATGGGTTCTCGTACTTGAAGACGGTGTGGCCGCTCGAGTCCTGCACCTCATTGATCACGCGCAGATCGACGCGCTGGCCGTTGTTGGCGAAAGTCTGGTAGCCCTGCACGTGCTCGTAAAGGGTCACCACGCTCGCCCCGATCGCGGTTGAGAGATACGGCTCGAGCTTGCTCTTGATCCCCATCGCGTGGGCGAGGTCGATGACGTTGTTCATACCTTCCATCTGGCCCACCTGCACCGCCGGGATGTTGCGCGAGTACAGAATCGCGGTACTGGCCTTGATGTCGCCCATGCCGCCGTTGTCGAAATCGTGCGGCGTGTAGCCGTTGAAGTTGGTCAGCTTGTCGTGGAGGACCGTGGCCCACGTGATCTTGTGGTCGCGCAACGCCGCCTCATAAACGTACGGCTTGAAAGACGATCCGGGCTGGCGCGGCGACATCACAACGTCGAACTGGCCACCGATCGAGTCGTTCCCATAGTCGGCCGAGCCGACCCAGGCGCGCACCTCTCCTGTCTTCGGATCCGCCGCCATCAGCGCGGAGTTGTTGACGTTGAAGCGAGCGAGGTCTTGCACGCCGTTGGCGACGGCGTCCTGCGCCACTTTCTGCAGCTCGAGGTCGAGCGTCGTGCGCACCACGATCCCGCCCTGCTGCACGGCGGCCGTGCCGAACGACTTCTCCAGGTCGATGAGCACGTGGTCGACGAAGTGCGGCGCCTTGCTCTGGCGCGCGGTCGATTGGATGTGGAGCTCGGAGCGGATGTCCTCCTTGGCGGCTTTGTCGGCTTCGTCGGGGCTGAGAGCCCCCGTCGCCACCATGCCCTGGAGGACGTAGAGCTCACGACCCTGTGCCAGGTCGTAATGGACCAGCGGGTCATATGCGGCCGGGGCCTGGATCAAGCCCGCAAGAAACGCGGCCTGTGCCGGAGAGATGTCTTTTGCGTCCTTGTTGAAATACGTCCGGGCTGCCGCGCCCACGCCATAAGCACCATGTCCGAAATAGATGCGGTTCAGGTACATGCCGAGGATCTCGTCTTTGGAGTAGCGCTGCTCGAGCGCGACTGCGAGGACGACCTCCTGGACTTTTCGCGTGATCGATTTTTCAGGCGTGAGCAGCTGGATCTTCACCAGCTGCTGTGTGATCGTGCTGCCCCCCTCATGCAGCCCGCGTGACGTGATGTCGACCCACGCGGCGCGGGCAGTCGACATCGGGTCGATCGCGCCGTGGCTGTAGAAGTTGCGGTCTTCCGCCGCGAGGACGGCCTTGGGCGCGTAGGCGCCCATCTCTTTGAGCTGGAGCGTCACGTGGTAGTGGCCGGCCGGGCTCCAGTCTTCGATCAGCTTGCCGTTGCGGTCGAGCACCATGACGTCGCCCGCGGCGAGCACGTTCTGGCTCGGATCGGGCAGATCCTTGATCGCCCACAACACGTAGACGGTCGTGGCGATCAACAAGGCTCCGACCAGCGCGGCGATCCACGCTTTCTTGGCCCACAGCCAAGCGATGGGACGGCGCCAGAGCGCGTGCTGGTCGCGGCCCGTGACCGGTCCGGTTGACACCCTTCGCGCTCCTCCTCCGAGCGCTCATCTGGGCGGTACAGTGCCGCGTCTTGAGCGCTACGTCAGGACAACGCTCGCTAAATTGGCGCTACCCGAGGCTCGAGTTCAGCTGAACTCGACCGCGATATAGCCGTAGCCGTTCGGAGCGACGACCCACGCGGTCGCGACGTAGTGGTATGGACCCATGATGTTGGCGTAGTGGTCGGGGCTGGCCATGAACATCGAGTTGAGCTTCGCATCGTTGATCCCGCCGGACCAGTCGCCGATGTTCTCGCCGGCCTGGCGACCCAGGCCGCAGGACAGGTCCGCCTGCGGTCCGTTGGTGTGTGAAAGGGAGCCCTGAGCGGCGATCCGTTTCGCATTCGCGACCGCCACGTTGTAGAGGCACCCGCTCCAGGTCAGCGGACCCAATCCGTGTGCAGCCCTGTCCTGGTTGATCAGCGCCTGCTGCGTGGAGTTGACCACGGCGGCCGGCCTGGCCGGCGGGCGGGACGCCGCGGGCGCGGCGGCTGGAGGCGCCGGAGCGGCGGTCGGGTCTGGGCTTGGAGTCGGCGGCAGGACCTTATGCGGAGGATCGGGCGCGGGGTCGTTGGCGCCGATCGTGGGGCCGGCAGCGTGTCGGGACGCCGTCAGTCCTGGTGAGGCGGTGGAGTGATGACGCGCGAGCGTGATCGCGCCGACGCTCGTGGCGACGGCGACGGCGATCAGGAGTCCCCCCAGCCAAGATGCAAGTCGCATGGCAGACGGCAGAGTCTGGGGGCCTAGCGGGTGCCACGCGCGTACCTGTTCGGTTAAGGCTTGTAAAAGAGATCGATAGGCCTGTCTTTGAGGTTGAACTCAGGCTTGAGTCGGGAGGCGGCTCTTCAGGCGCTCGAACGCCAGGACCAGGAAAGTCTCAGCGATCCGCTCCCACCCATGGGTCTGAGCCCACATGAACGCCATCGCGCGCAGGGCCAGCTGCAGCGACTCGTACACGCCGAACCGCTGGAGGGTTGCGTATGGCCGGAGCTCCCGATACCGGTGGAGGAACCGCGCCCGGATCTCTTCCGCGGCGACGGACTCCCTCCAGTCCCTCGGTGACGACGGGACGAGATAGGCGCAGAACTTGCCCAGGTCGTAGCTTGTTTCCGCGGTCGCGAAGTAGTCGAAGTCGAGCAGCGTGTACTGATCGTTGTGATGGATGAACTGGTCGTACTTCATGTCGCCGTGGGTCGGCAGCCAGTCTTCTTCGGACGTCTTGCGCACGCGCTCGCGCATGTGCGTGATCAGGTCCTTCAGCAGGAAGTGCCCGTTCGGGAGCACATAGGCGAACTGCTGCAGAACTTTCTCGAGACGGACGAACTCGTTTTCGATCCGGATCACCTGATCGGAATGGACCCCGGATTCGTGGATGACCGCGAGGGCGTCTGCCGCCGCGACCCCGGTCATTGCGAAGGCCGCGCTCGTACGCTTGCCGGAAATCGGCTTGCCGCGGACTCCTTCCTCGAGCAGCAGGCCCATGTCCTCGACGTAGCCCAAGGGCCGGGGTAGGTTGAGCAGTCCCGGATAGCGCGCGGCCGCCCTCCAAAGTCCATTCACGACCTGAAACGTCCTCAGGCCGCGCCCGCCCGGCTGGACCTTGCCGTACACCGTGCCCGGCATGCTCCCGGTGTCAGTCGTGTAGCGAAGGATGGCGCCCACCTCGGGCACGTAGCGAACGCGCTCGATTTCGAGGTGACGAGCTGCCGCCAGGACATCGCCCGGGCTGTCGACGCCCAGAAGGATGCTGGACATGCGGACCGGATCGTTGGCGAGCGGCAGGTTGGGCATCGTGGGGTCGAAGGGATAGAACCAGTACGCATGCTGCGTCTCGGGAAACAGGGTCGGATAACCGATTCCGTTGATCGGGTCGCTGCGGTTGCCGGCGCCGTGGCGCTCGAGGCGCGCCGCCAGCTTTGCCCAGGCCTCGGGGTTCAGGGCGCCTTTCGCGACGAGGCGCAAGTCGCGCTCTTCCTCGTCCTTATTAATGTGGCTCACGCCGACTTTGAACAGCGACCAGTACGAGTCGGGCGGTTCCAGCCTGTTGCCTCGCCGCCGCACGGAGTCGACCTGCCAGCCGGTTCCGGCGAGCAAATCCTCGGCATAAGCGGCGACCGAGTCTTCACTCGTCGCCGCGTCCATGGTTACAAGCGATGCAGTTTGCGTTTCCATTGCAAGCGTATTGCCCTACTAGGGAACGCTGAGCGGGGCGTTCTGCGACATATCCCCTTGGGCTGAAGGGGTTGGTGTCCAGGATGGCGGCGAGGCAATCGCTCATTTCCACGTGGAGGTGGGCATTTGGAAGCGTTCGGCGAGTTTGTAGCCAGTCGACCCGCGCTCGCGCGGCGCCTGGCCGTCAACGCGTTCGTCCTTATGGCCGGACTTCTCCTCATGCTTGCTCGCACGTCTCCGGCTCTGGCAGCGGACAACTCGCACGGCCAGGGCAAAGCACGCGATCATACGAGTGCTTCCGCGATGGCTCCTCGCCATGACAGCCCAACGGCGAAGAACGAGAGTCACATTGGCGGCGGTGACGGCGACAGCAGCGGAGGGAAAGGCAAGGGCGGGGGCGGGACGGCTAGCAGCAGCCAAAAGAGCGCAGGCAGCAGCAGCCAGACGAGCGGGACCAGTCAGTCGAGTCCGAAGAGCAGCGGGAGCCAGGCGGCTCAAAGCAGCGGGAACGCGTCCGCGGGCGCGAACAGCAGCGCCACGGCGAATGGCAGCGCCAAGGCCAGCGGAAGCGCCAGCGCTGGAAGCAGCGACAAGTCCTCGACGTCCTCCGGCAACAAGACGACGGCCAGCGGCGCCAGCAAGGCGAACGGCAGCGCCGGCGCCTCGACGACCGCATCCGGTAACGCGCAGCACAAGGAAGCCGGCGAAGGCAACTCCGACTCGCGCGGGGATGTTGCGGGCGGCAAGTCAGGTAACGGCGACGACCGCACCAAGGCCAGCAAGTCGAACGAAGCCGACGCCGACAGTGAAAGCACGGGCGCGAGCACGGGCAACACCACCGGAAGCACCGCGACGACCGGTAGCGCGGGAGCGGGCGCGGACACCAGCACGGGCGCCAGCACCGGCAACACCACGGGGAGCACAGCCTCGGGCAGCGTCGGGGCGGGGAACAACAACAGCGTCGGGGCGAGCACCGGCAACACCACCGGTACCACCGGGACGGTGAACAACCAGACCACGGGCAGCGTGGCCAGCTCCGGCTCGGCCAACGGCACCACGCCGACCGTATCCAACCAGACCACGGGCAGCGTGGCCAGCTCCGGCTCGGCCAACGCCAGCACGCCGACCGTCTCTAACCAGACCACGGGCAGCGTGGCCAGCTCCGGCTCGGCCAACGCCAGCACGCCGACCGTCTCTAA
>VBEF01000065.1 GCA_005881275.1 Chloroflexota bacterium | reverse complement strand
AAGTCAAGCGTCCCGCACGCAGCGGATCAAATCCGTGGAAAGCGCTGACGTAGTCATCGCAGGCGGCGGCATCATGGGCTGCGCGCTTGCCTACCAGCTGGCTCGGCGCGATGTCGACGTCCTGCTCCTGGAGCGTGAGACGCTCGGCTCACAGTCGACAGGCAAATGCGCCGGCGGGGTGCGGCAGCAGTTCTCGATGGAAGCCAACGTCCGCCTGCAGCGGCTTTCCGTCCAGCTGTTCGAGGACTTCGAGCATGAGACAGGCCACCCGGCTGACTTTCGGCAGATCGGATACCTCTTCGTGCTCACGCTCCCGCAGCAGGTCGAGGACTTCCGGACCAACATGGAGATGTGGCATCGCGTCGGCCTGACCGAGGCGCGGTGGGTCGACCCGGCTGAGGCGGCGCGTATGGTGCCTGTGCTCAACGTCGAAGACGTGCTCGGATGCACGTTCTGTCCGACCGATGGGCTCGCCAGCCCCGCGGACGTGACCGCTGGCTACGTGGCGGCGGCGCGCAGGCACGGCGCGCGCTTGAAAGAAGGCATGGAGGTCATCGCTATCGACATCGCCGGCGGCAGGGTGCAGGGCGTGCGGACGACGGCGGGCGACGTCGCGACGCGACTCGTTTTCAACTGCGCCGGGGCGTGGTCGTCGTCCATCGGGCGCATGGCCGGCCTCGAGATCCCGGTCCTTCCTTACCGCCGCCACATCGCCGTCACCGGGACATTTCCGGCCGTCCCGCGGAACAACCCGATGACTGTGGATTTCCAGACCTCGGCCTACTTCCACCCGGAAGGAGACGGGGTACTGATCGGAATGAGCGACCGACTGGAGGCTCCTGGCTACGTCACCGACGTGAACTGGGAATTCCTGGAGAAGATGCTGGAGCAGGCCGCGCGGCGGGCGCCGGCGCTCGCGAACGCGGGGATCAAGACCGCGTGGGCGGGCCTGTACGAAACGACGCCGGACCACCAGGCGATCCTCGGGCCCGTGCCGGAGGTCGAGGGGTTCTGGTGCGCGGCCGGGTTCAGCGGTCACGGATTCATGCAGGCGCCCGCCGCGGCTCTACTCCTGGCGCAGCAGCTCCTCGATCACCACTCTGAAATCGACATCAGCCCGTTCGGGTTCACGCGGTTCGCGAAAGGCGCGCTCGTGCACGAGCGGAACGTGATCTAGATTCGGCCCCTCCGGCGCCTGACTAGTGTTTGAAGACCAGGGCCAGGATCATCAGGCCGACGCCGGCCAGGAGGAGCACTCCGCCGCACCCCATCTGGACCGCGGTGTAGAGCATCCCTCCACTCGCCGCGTACGTCTCCGCATAGCGTTCGCGGTGGCGGCGTCGACGCAGAGCGGCCGCAATCGCCCCGATTCCCAGCAGTAGCGCGAAGACCCCAAGCAGGAGTCCGTTGGATGTCGCGCCTGCCACTTCGCCTCAGTATGCAGACTGTCCAGATAGGATTCTGACCCGTGGCAAGGATCCTTCTCCTCGGCTCGACCGGATTTGTGGGGCGCGGAGTGGCCCACAAGATCCTCGATCTGGGTCATCAGCTGCGCGTGCTCGTGCGCGATCCCATGAAGGCCGCCGCGTTCAAGGTCCGCGGCGCCCAGGTGGTCGTCGGCGATGCGCTCGACGCCGCGGCCGTGACGCAGGCCGCCCAAGGCACCGAGCACATCATCAGCCTGATCGCCGTTCGCCGGAACCGGCCGCAGTCGTACCTCGCGGTGAACGTCGACGGCCCCCGCATCCTCGGTCAGGCGGCGCAGGCGGCCGGCGTTCGCTCGGTCGTCTTCGTCAGCGCGATCGGCGCCAAGCTCGACCCTCACTACAAGTACTACACGTCGCGCTGGATGGGCGAGCAGGAGCTCGCCAAGACAGGGGTGGCGGGGACGATCCTTCGGTTCTCGTTCGTGCTTGCGGAAGAAGGCGGGATTCTCAATGACTTCGAGCGCGCCCTCATCGGGCCTTTCGCGATCATCCCGGGCAGCGGCCAGGCGAAGATGCAGCCGATCCTGCGCGAGGACGCCGCGCGCTGCATCGTCGAGGCGATCGCGCGTCCCGAGCTGCTCGGCCACATCATCGAGCTCGGAGGCCCAGAGGTCGTCACCTACGAAGCGATATTCGATTGGTTCCTACAAGCACGGAACATCAAGAAGGCGAAGCTCAAGCTTCCCGTGCCGCTGCTGATCGCACCGGCCGTCGCGCTGGAGGCGATCTCCACCAACCCGCCGATCACGCCTGACGAGGTCAACATGATCCAGGTCGACAACCTGGCTGCCGGTATCGACTCTGTCAGCTCGCAGTTCGGCTGGAGGCCGACCGCGCCCAGCTCGTGGGCGCCAGTCAACTGGGCGAAGAAGCGCGCGCTCCCAAGTTTCGCTGGGCGCCCGCCGCCAACCTCCACCTGACGGTGCGATTTCTGGGTCACGTAGACGCGTCCCTGGCCGAGGGCATCGCCGACCGCCTCGCCGAGGCGGACCTGCGATCGTTCGACCTGAGGCTCGGCGAGACGGGGACGTTCAAGCGCGGCCGCCTCGCGCGCGTCGTGTGGCTGGGCCTGACCTCAGGGGCGGAAGAGATCGCCGCGCTGGCGGCGAAGGTGGAGGCGGAGTGCGAGCGGGCGGGCCTGGAGCGGGAGGCGCGCCGGTTCAACGCCCACCTCACGCTCGCGAGAGCCCGGGCGCGTGACGGCGCACCGCTCCCTGAGCTTGGCCCGGCGCCCGAGCTCGACGCCTGGCAGGCCGACGAGCTGATCCTCTATCGGAGCCACCTCGGTCGCGCAGGCTCGGTGTACGAGCCCATCAGCCGAATCAGATTGAGCTGACGCCGACCTCCGCGCACTCCACGTCCTGTTCCGGCCGCCCGCCGCTCACGCCCACGGCCCCGAGGACCTTGCCGTCGCGCCGGATCAGGACAGAACCCAGGCCCGGAACGATCGGGACCCGGACGAGGCGGTCGGCCACGCTGAAGAATCCAGGCCGTTCCTTGGCCAGGTCGGCAAGCCCGGCGCCGTCGCGCTGGAGCATCGCGGCTCCGACCGCCTTCGCTTCCGCGATTTGCGGAGTTAGCGCACCGGCGCCGTCCATCCGCCCGAGCGCGATCAGCATGCCGCCTTCGTCGACGACGGCAACCGTGACCCGAATGTCCAGCTGCCCGGCCTTGGCGTGCGCTCCGGCGATGAGCTTTTGCGCCTCGACGAACGTCACCGGCATTAGGCTCTAGTCTCGCATGGACCTCAGCGGCCGAGTCGCGATCGTCACTGGTGGCGGTACGGGCATCGGTCGCGCGACCTCGATACGTCTGGCGAAGTCCGGCGTGAAGGCCGTCGTGATCAACTACTCGCGCTCAGCCGGGGACGCCGAGAAGACGGCGGAAGAGCTGCGCGCCCTCGGCGCCGAGGCGGTCCAGTATCGAGCCGACGTCTCTGACGAGTCGATGGTCAAGGCCATGGTCGGATCGACGGTGGAGCGGTACGGGAGACTCGACGTGCTGGTCAACAATGCGGGCACCACTCATTTCATCCCGCACCCCGACCTGGATGCGCTGACCGATGAGGTCTGGAACGACATCCTCAGCGTGAATCTCCTGGGCACGTTCTTCTGCTGCCGGGCTGCGGCGCCTGAGCTCAAGAAGGCAGGCGGAGCGATCGTCAACGTCGCCTCGATCGCGGCCCAGCGCGCGTCGGGCTCCTCGATCGCGTATGCGGTTTCCAAGGCCGCCGTCGTACAGCTCACGCGCTCGCTCGCGCTCGCCTTGGCCCCCGAGATCCGGGTCAACTCGGTTTCACCTGGCCTCGTCTCGACCAGGTGGTTCAGCAAGAGCTTTGGGGACGAGGCGGCCGCCGCGCAGGAGGAAGCGTTTGCGAAGGCGACGCCCTTGCGGAAGATCGCGACGCCGGACGATGTCGCACAGGCCGTCATCGCGTTGCTCGAAAATGACATCGTCACCGGCCAGGACCTGGTGATCGATGGCGGCAAGAACGTCCTGTACCAGCCTCTCTTCTGAGGCTACTTCTTAACGGTTGGCGGCGAACTGACTTTCGCCCTTGCGCCCATGACCGCCTGCCCTTACATTTCCGCACGGCCCCGAGGGAAACGTTCAAGGGGGCAGGAACAGGGCCGCAAGGCCGTGTGCCGGCTCCCAAGAGGCGATCCGTCGGGGTCATTTCTTTTTTGGTTGGCAATCAACTGCCGACCACGGCGTTACGCTGCACCGACCATGAGCGTCGCCGAGCGCCCACGGAAGCACGCTGAGCGCGAGCCGGAGACGGCGGTGGAGCTCTCGATCGTGATGCCCTGCCTCAACGAGGTGGAGACGCTTGCCGCCTGCATCCGCAAGGCGCGTGAGGCGATCGCGAACGAGGGTGTCGAAGCTGAGATCATCGTTGCCGACAACGGCAGCACCGATGGTTCGCCGATGATCGCCGCACAGCTCGGCGCCCGGGTGGTCTCAGTCCACAGGCGTGGGTACGGCAGCGCGCTTATCGCCGGTATCGGAGCCGCGCGCGGCCGGTTCGTGATCATGGGCGACGCCGATGACAGTTACGACTTCACCGCCATCGGCCCGCTCATCGAGAAGCTGCGCGAGGGCTATGACCTGGTGATGGGCAACCGATTCGCGGGCGGGATCGAACCCGGAGCCATGGTTTGGTCGCATCGCTGGGTGGGCAACCCCGCGCTTACGTTCATCAGTCGCATCTTCTTTCACACGCCGGTCGGCGATATGCACTGCGGCCTTCGTGGATTTCGCAAGGATGCTTTTGACCAGCTGCGCCTTCGTGCGACGGGCATGGAGTTCGCGAGCGAGATGGTGATCAAGGCGTCGCTGAGGCGGATGAAGATCGCGGAGGTCCCGGTCACGCTGAGCCCGGACGGCAGATCCCGGCCGCCGCATCTGCGCACCTGGCGCGATGGGTGGCGCCATCTTCGCTTCATGCTCCTGTTCAGCCCGCGCTGGCTCTTCCTCTACCCAGGGCTCGCGCTGTTCGTCGCGGGCGGCGCCGCCGGCGCCGTGCTCGAGACCGGCCCGAAGCATATCGGTGCGGTGAACTTTGACATCCACACGCTGCTCCTGGCCGCGTTTGCCTGCTTGATCGGATATCAGCTCATCGTTTTCGCCGTATTCACCAAGGTCTTCGCCATGGAGCAGGGGTTTCATCCGCCCAACCCTGGCTACCGCGCGTTGTTCCGCTACGTGCAGCTCGAGACGGGGCTCGCGGTGGGCGCCTTGCTGTTCCTGCTCGGGGTCGCGGGCACTGTGGTCGCGGTGTTGAGCTGGGGCGCCGTTGGTTTTGGGAACCTCGACCCCCGACTGACGATGCGCGAGGTGATTCCCGCGGCGGTCCTGCTGACTCTGGGTGTGCAGACAATATTTGCCAGCTTCTTTCTCAGCATCCTGGGCATGGACGACGCGGACCGCGTCGCCTAGCACTCGATGAGCGTTGGTGGCCTCGTTCTCGAACGTGCTTCCAGTCGGGCGCTGACCGCGTTCTCGCTCAAGGTCGCCCTCGCGTTTGGCGCTCTCACCGCCGCACTCGCGCCCATTGCGTACATGGCCATGTTCAGCGGCTTCCACGCATACGACGATGAGGGCTACTACCTCGCCAACCT
>VBEF01000059.1 GCA_005881275.1 Chloroflexota bacterium | reverse complement strand
GGCTTCACCCTGCGCGACCTTGTCTCCTACAACCTGAAGCACAACGAGGCGAACGGTGAGTTCAACGCCGACGGCGAGTCGCACAATCGGTCGTGGAACTGCGGCGTTGAAGGTGACACCGACGACCCGGCGGTGCTCAAGCTCCGCGCGCAGCAGCAGCGAAACCTGCTCGCCACGCTTTTCCTTTCGCAGGGCGTGCCGATGTTGTCGATGGGAGACGAGCTCGGCAGGACCCAGAAAGGCAACAACAACGCGTACTGCCAGGACAACGAGATCTCGTGGGTCAACTGGTCCGAGATCGATCATCCGCTGCTCGAATACGTCCGGCGTTTGATCGCGTTCCGGCGCGAGCATCCGATGTTTCGGCGGCGCCGGTGGTTCCAGGGCCGGCCGATCCGCGGCGCCGTGGACATCGCGTGGTTCAAGCCCAACGGCGACGTGATGTCAGACCAGGACTGGATCTCACGCCACGCGCGTGCGCTCGGCGTGTACCTGAACGGGAGAGCGATCCCCGGCCAAACGGATCAGGGGCGGCCGATCGTCGACGACTCGTTCCGGCTTCTCTTCAACGGGCACCGGCGAGCCGTGAGCTGGCAGCCGCCCCCAGACTTTGGCGCGGTATGGAAGCTGGTGCTCGACACCGGCGCATTGGAGTTTCAGACCGACTCGCAGCCGGCCGGCGGCCGCGTGATGACTCGCGCCCGAACTGTGGTCGTCCTGGAGGCTAGGGAACCAGATTGATGAGCCGGTCGGGCACGTAAATCACCTTCGAAGGACCGCGACCATTCAGCGCCGCGCGAACTTTCTCGCTGGCGAGAGCCGCCTTCACCGCGTCGGCCTCGGACAGCCCGGCGTCGACCTCCAGCCGGTCGCGCAGCTTGCCTCCGACCTGCACGACCAACACAACCTTCGGCTCCGCCGCCGCTGCGGCCTCGAACTCCGGCCAGGAGGCGTCCGCGATCAGCCCCTTCTCGCCCAGCCGCTCCCACATCTCCTCGCACGCGTGCGGAGCGAGAGGGTTCAGCAGCCTGAGCAGCGTGCGCACCGTGGCGTCCCACTCCGCGTCGCGGTTGCCCCCGGTCTGCAGGTAGTCCTGCATCGTGTTGGCGAGCTCCATCAAGAAGGCGACGGCGGTGTTGAAGCGCAGCTCGTCGTAGTGCTCGGTGACCTTGCCCACGGTCTGCGCCACCTTGCGGCGCAGCACCGTCGCGTCGACTTTCGCACCTGACGCCACGCCCTCCGGGACGATCGAATCCGGCTCGAGCACCAGTCGCCACACGCGCTGAAGGAACTTGACGACTCCGTTGAGGCCGGCCTCGGTCCACTCGACGTCCTCCTCCGGCGGTCCGATGAACATCTCGTAGATCCGTCCGGCGTCCGCGCCCTGCGCGCCCGCGAGCTCGTCGATCGAAACGCCGTTGCCCAGTGACTTCGACATCACCTGGCCGAAGCGCTTGACCATCCCCTGGTTGAACAGGCGCATGAACGGCTCGGTGTAGGCGACCAGGCCTGCGTCATACAGCACCTTCACGAAGAAGCGCGAGTACAGGAGGTGCAGAATCGCGTGCTCCACTCCGCCGGTGTACTGGTCGACGGGCATCCAGTGGTTCGCCAGCTCGGGGTCGAAGGGCTCGGTTTCGTCGCGAGGGCTCGCGTAGCGCAGGAAGTACCAGGACCAGTCGATGAAGGTGTCCATGGTGTCGGTCTCGCGCCGAGCGTCTTCGCCGCCTATCGGACATTTGGTCTGGTACCAATCGGGCTGCTCCGACAGCGGCTTGTATTCGGCCGGAAGCTCGACAGGCAGCTGCTCCCGGGGCACCGGCACGATGCCGTGGTTCGGACAGTAGACGACCGGGATCGGCGCCCCCCAGTACCGCTGGCGCGAGATCAGCCAGTCGCGCAACCGGTATTTGACGGCCCGCTTGCCCATGCCCTTCTGCTCGAGCCAGTCGCAGATTCGCTCGATCGCGGCCGTCGAATCGAGCCCGTCGAACTGTCCGCTGTTCACCAACGCTCCTGCTCCGAGATACGCCTGGCGGAGAAGGCCCTGCGGGCCGTTCGGGGGTGCGATCACCTCGCGGATGGGGAGGTTGTGCCGCGTGGCAAATTCGAAGTCGCGCTCGTCATGCGCGGGCACGGCCATGATCGCGCCGGTGCCGTAGGTCACCAGCACGTAGTCGGCGACCCAGATCGGGATCTTCTCACCGTTGACCGGATTGATGGCGAAGCCGCCGGTGGCGACGCCGGTCTTCTCGCGCTCGGTTGACAGACGCTCGATCTCGGTCTCTTTCCGCGCCTTCTCCACGTACTCACGCACACGCGCCCGATGCTTTTCCGTGGTGACGCGCTCGACCAGCGGATGCTCCGGGGCGAGCACCATGAAGGTCGCGCCGAACAGGGTGTCCGGCCGTGTGGTGTAAATGCGCACGACCTCGCCAGGCAGCCCGTCGACCGGAAAGTCGACCTCGGCCCCCGTGCTCCGGCCGATCCAGTTCGTCTGCATGACACGGACCTTGTGCGGCCACTTGTCGAGCAGCGACAGGTCGTCGAGCAGCCGGTCCGCGTAGTCCGTGATCTTGAGGAACCACTGCTCCAGGTCGCGTTTTTCGACCTCGACGTCGGGATGCCGCCAGCAGCGGCCGTTGATCACCTGCTCGTTCGCCAGCACGGTTTTGTCGACCGGACACCAGTTGACCGGAGCCGTCGCCCGATACGCGAGTCCCCGCTCCAGCATCAGCAGGAAGAGCCACTGCGTCCAGCGGTAGTAGTCAGGTTCCGAGCTGGTGACCTCGCGGTCCCAGTCGTAGAGGATTCCCGCCATCTTGAGCTCGCGCTTGCCCTTCGCGATGTTCTCGAGCGTCCACGTCCTGGGATGGAGGTTGCCACGCTTCATCGCCGCGTTCTCGGCGGGGAGGCCGAACGCGTCCCATCCGAAGGGATGCAGCACCTCGAACCCCTGCATCCGCTTCATCCGCGCGAGCACGTCGCCCATCACGTAGTTGCGCAGGTGTCCAACGGTCAGGTCACCTGAGGGGTACGGGTACATGACCAGGTCGTAGAACTTCGGTTTCGGCGAGGCGTCGTCGGCCTTCATCACCCCGCGCTCGGCCCAGATCGCCTGCCACTTCGGCTCGATCTCCTGCGGCACGTAGACGCTACGGCGGGGCCGGCTGGACATGGGGTTCAAATTTTAGGGATGCAAGTTCGTGACCCACGATCGCGACCATCAGCAGCGCCGCGCCGCCCGCCTGCAGGATCCCGAATCGCTGGCCCGCAAGCGTCACAGCGGCGACGAGCGCCCACGCGGGCTCCGTGGCGAGGATGAGCGCTGTCCGGTTGGCGCTGATGTGCGCCTGGACCCACGTCTGGATCAGATAGCCGAACGCGGAGGCGAAGAGCGCGGTGACCACGATCGCCAGCCATACCGCAGCTGTTGGCGGGCGCAGCGACCAGGTCCCGCCGGCGCTGAAGAGCACAGCGCAGGTGCCCATCTGCACCATCGCGAGCGGCGCCGACGAGGTGCCGGGCGACCAGCGGCCCAGGAGCACGATGTGCGCCGCAAAGAGGACGGCGCAGGCGAGGACCAGTGCATCTCCCAGGTTCATACCCGAGGGGCCGCCCGTGAGCAGCACGAGGCCGGCGAGCGAGATGACGACGGCGGACCACGTCCACCAGTGGATCGGAGCGCCGAACAGCCTGTTGATCACCGGCGTCAGGACCACGAAAAGGCCTGTGATCAAACCCGCGTTGCCGGGGCTGGTGATGGCAAGGCCGGCGGTCTGGGTCAAATATCCCCCGGCGAGCGCGATGCCGATCGCCGCGCCGACCCGCAGCTCGCGCCGCGTCGGCAGGCGGTGGACGACCAGGGCCATGACCGCGACAGCCAGCAGGAAGCGAATCTGCAGGAAGGGCAGCGTCGGGTACTGTGTGACTGCGTCCTTCACCAGGACGAAGGTCCAGCCCCACACGGCCGTGACCACAAGCATTAAAAGGACGTAGATCAATGGAGCGGCTGTGGGCGCCGTGGCGCATGCAGTACATCGGCGGCATGCAGAAACCCGGGTGTCTTTTCGAGCGGGTCGTCGAGCATCCTGACGATGAGGACGCTGACCTGGTCGTATGGCGACCGCCAGGCGCGATCGTGATGCTGAACAAGTTTCCGTACAACCCCGGTCACGCGATGGTGGCGCCTCTTGCGCATCGTGCGAGCCTCGTCGATCTCGACGACTCTCAGACTGCGGATGTCATGCGCGCCGTCAAGCGCACCATGGCGGTGCTGAAGCAGGTCATGAACCCCGACGGATTCAACGTGGGCGTCAACATCGGGCGCGAGGCGGGCGCCGGAATCCCGGACCACGTCCACTTTCACGTCGTGCCGCGCTGGAACGGGGATACCAACTTCATGGCCGTGATCGATGACGTGAAGGTCGTCAACGAGGCGCTGGGTCAGACGGCAGCCAAGCTCAAGCAGGCGTTCGCCGCCACGTAAGGCGGCCGCCCGCCACCGTCGCGACCAGGCCCCGGTCGTCGACGACAGTCATGTCGCACAACTTGCCAGGGCGAAGGGCGCCGAGGTCCGCCTCCATGCCCGCCGCGTATGCGGCGTTGGATGTGTACGCGCGGAGAGCGGCGGCTTTTGTGAGGGCCAGCTCGGGATACCATTTCGCCTGCTTTCTCCATGTGGTGGCTGCTTCGATGCCCGCCAGCGGATCAGCCGTTTCCACCGGCGCATCCGAGCCGAACGCGAGCCGCACGCCCGCCTTGGCCAGCGCCCGCCACGCGTAAGCGTGCTTCGTCACCTCCGGCCACATCGCGTCGGCAAGCTCTCGATCGGCGACGGCGTGCATCGGCTGCATTGACGCGATGACACCCAGGCGCGCCATCCGTGTCATGTCTTTCGGGTTCACGCACTGCGCGTGCTCGATGCGCGGCCGCCACATCGACCATGCGTTGCGGTGCGGTGCCAGTGCGTCAAGCGCGCGGCGGACGGCGCCGTCGCCGATGGCGTGGAGGCAGACGTTCAGCTCCGCCCGCGCGGCGCGTTCGACCAGGTCGACCAGGTCCGGCTGCGTGAGACGAGCCGTGCCTGAGCCGTCGAGCATCTCCGCCGTGCGGCTGCCCAACGATCCGTCGAGAAACGCCTTGACTCCCCAGACACGGAGCCAGGGATCGCCCCAACCCGAACGAACCCCCATCCTCTCCGCGTGCGGCAGGTCCTTGAGCGGGAGGTTGTAGGACACGCGCACCGGCAGCGCCCCAGACGCCCGAACTCGCTGCAGCGATGCCAGCGTGGGGGCGTTGTCCATCGAGTGAACGGAGGTCAGACCGAGCTGAGCGAGGTCGACGAGCACGGCGGCAATTGCCACGTCGAGATCCGCGTCGGAGGGTCGGGGCAGGTCTTTCGAGACCAGCTGCATCGCGGTCTCGCGGAGGATCCCTGTGGGTTCTCCGGCGCCGTCGCGGTCGATCAATCCTCCCGCCGGAGGCTCGCTCGCGGCGTCGATGCCCGCGGCACGGAGCGCCGCGCTCGAGGCCCACGCCGAGTGCCCGTCCTTGCGCCGCAGGTAGGCCGGCCGCCCCGCGACGGCCGCGTCGAGCTGCTGCCGGGTGGGAAACGCGGTCTCGGGCCAGACGTCGTTGTACCAGCCCGACCCGATCACCCAGGCGCCCTTCGGCAGCGCCCTCGCCCAGCGCTTGACACGCGCCAGCGCGTCCGCCAGGTCCGTTGCGCCCGTGAGGTCGACCGACAGCTTGCGTTCGGCCAGGTGCGCGAGGTGGATGTGGGAATCGATCAGGCCCGGCCACGCGACGCCTCGCAGCCGGACCACCTCGGCCTTCCGGCCTGCCGCCGCCCGCGCGCCCTCCCCGACCGCGATGATCCGGCCGTCAAAAGCGGCGACCTCCGGCTTGCAGCCGGCGAACAGGACGGGCGAGATCAAAGACCGTAGGACTTGGCGATGATCTCTTTCATGATCTCGTCGGTCCCGGCGCCGATCCGCGCAAGCCGCGCGTCGCGCCACGCTCGCTCGACCGGAAACTCGCGCATGTAGCCGTGGCCGCCGAGGATCTGGATGGCGTCGTCCGCGACCTCGCACGCGACCTGCGTCGCCAGCAGCTTGGCCTGGGAGATCTCGCGCACGGGATACTCGCCCTCGTCCCAGCGCTTCGCCGTCTCATAGACGAAGGCCCGGGCGGACGCGATCTTCGTGCCCATGTCGACGAGCTTGTGCTTGATGACCTGGAAGTTCGAGATCGGTTGGCCGAAGGCCATCCGGTTGCGCGCGTACTCCATCGTGTACTCGAAGACGTGATTCGCCCCGGCCACGGCACCCGAGGCCGTGATCATGCGCTCGCCCTGCAGCTCCCACATCAGCTGTTTGAAGCCCTCGCCCTCTTCCCCGATCAGGTTCGCGGCAGGAACGTGGCAGTCCTCGAACACAAGCTCGGCGGTGTCCGAGGAATGCATGCCGAGCTTCTGGAGCGTCCGCGAGACCTCGAATCCGGGCGTTCCTTTTTCGATCACGAGCAGGTTGTAGCCAGAGTGCCCTCGCTCGCGCTCGCCCTTGGTGACGACCAGGGCCCAGCGGCAACGCGCGCCGTTGGTGATGAAGGTCTTGCGCCCGTTGACGATGAACTCGTCGCCGAATCGTCGGGCCACCGTCGTGATGCCCGCCACGTCTGAGCCCGCATCGGGCTCCGTGATGGCGATCGAGGCGATCTGCTCGCCCCGGATCGCGGGAGCCAGCCAGCGCCGCTTCTGCTCCTCGGTGCCGAACTTGAACACGGGCGGGGTCGCCATCTCGGTCTGCACGGCCACCGCCATGCCGAGGCCGCCGCTCCCGACGCGCGCCAGCTCCTCGGACAGCACGACAGCCGAGAAGTAGTCGCCGCCCTGGCCGCCGTACTCGGGCGGATAGCGAAGCCCGAGAAAGCCAAGCTCCCCAAAGCGCTCGAAGATCGAGTCGGGGAAGGTCTTCTCCTCCCACTCCTCGAGGTGGGGCTGGACCTCCTTCTCCAGGAACCTCCGGATGTGCTGGCGAAGCTCCTCGTGGGCGTCCGTGAAGTACATCGGCTAGGAGTGTATGCCGCAGACAAGTGCGACTCGGCTTACGGTATGCTTCACCGCCGTACCTTCAACCGTCAGATCAAACACGCGCTGGGAGTTGGATTGGGCTCAGTCATCAAGAAGCGGCGCAAAAAGATGCGCAAGCACAAGCACAAGAAAATGCTGAAGAAGACCCGTTGGGCTCGGCGCGCACACGCCTAGGAGTTAGAGCATGGGCACCTGGATAGTCCTTGCGATCGTCATCCTGGTCGTCCTGTGGCTGGTTTTCACCTACAACGGGCTGATCGCTGCCCGCAACCGGACCCAGGAAGCCTGGTCGGAGATCGATGTCGAGCTGAAGCGCCGGCACGACCTGATCCCCAACCTGGTGAACACCGTCGCGGGCTACATGGGCCACGAGCGTGGAACCCTGGAGGCTGTCACCAATGCCAGGGCCAACGCGGTCGCGGCGGGCGCGACAGGCGACCCGGCCAAGATCGGCCAGGCGGAGAACATGCTCTCCCAGAGCCTGCGCAGCCTGTTTGCCGTGTCGGAGAACTATCCCGAGCTGAAGGCGATCTCCGCGTTCACGAACCTGCAGGAGAACCTGACCGCGACCGAGGACAAGCTCGAGTTCTCCCGCCGCTTCTACAACGGCAACGTGCGCGACTACAACATCAAGCTCCAGACCCTCCCCACCTCTCTCATCGCGGGCGTCCTCGGCTTCAAGCCGTTCGGCTTCTTCCAGGCAGACGAGGGCGACCGGGCGGTGCCGCAGGTCAACTTCGGCAACATGCCCGCCCCCGGCTCGCTGCCGCCGCCCCCGGCGGCCGGACCCGGCGGGCCTCCTGCGCCAGGTTCAGCAGGACCGCCCCCACAGAGCTAGCCGCTAGGCCGACTTCGCCCAATCCGACTCGAACCTCGTCGCGTACGCCTGCACCACGGCCGCGTCGGTCGTCTCGACGTCGAGCTCGTGGTTGACGCCAAGACCGCTCAACGTCCAGTTGGCGGAGCCCAGCACCAGCAGACCATCGAACAACCCAATCTTCGCGTGCAGCAGCACCCCTTTCGGAACGGGATACCAGCGCACCTCGACCCCGCCCGTCCGCAGGAGCACGAACGCCCGCTGGTTGTAGGACTGGTTGGGGTCCAGGATGACGCGTACGACGGCACCGCGTCGATGCGCGAAGACCAGGTCGGCGATGACCTCGGCGTCGGTCAGCGTGTAGACCTCGGCCATCACTCGATGCGCGGCGTGGTAGAGGGCGGATTCGAGCATGGCGCGGATCTCGCTCCCCGGCGCGGTCTGCGCCACGGCGCCGACGAACTCGGCCTGAGGCGCCGGGTGACCGCCGGCAAGATCCCAGTCCTGGTCGAAGATGCTGACGACCCGATCGACTTCTGCGGCGACGCGTATCTCGAGCACGTAGTCGTGATTGCGGTCGCTGTGGCGGCCCCAGTTCATGCCGCCGACAGCCGCCTTTTCGTCGGCGACGAGCAGCTTGACGTGATCGATCTGATGCCGCGTGTCGTCGACCGGGTAGAACCGCTCCGCGACGCCTAGCGACTCGAGCTGCGCGGCCGATCGCCGGCTGGGCTTGACCGTCGGGTCGGTGATGACGCGGACCTCGACTCCTCGCGCCTTCGCGGCGCCTAGCGCTTGCACCACCTCCTCGCGTCCCAGCTCGTACATCTCGACCATCACCCGCTCATGGGCCGAGCCGATCAGCCCGCTGACGAGCGTGAAGATGCTCGCGTCCTGCCAGAGGCGAACGTCGGCCCCAGGAGGTGGCCCATCGGGCGGGGCACTGGCTGGGCGCGAGCAGCCCGCTAGGGAGAGAAGGATGGAGAGCAAGCAGGCCGCTCGAACCACAGCGGGCAAAAACTACGCGGCGAGGGTTCAAGCGCCAACCCAGCCTGTTAAGGAACCTGGCCTAGATCGTCTCCACCCGCATGCCCGGCCGCGCGCCGAGCAGCTTGTCGGCTCGGGCTTCGCGCACGCCAACCTCGAGGTACCCCATGCTGCCGACATACACGAACGGCTCCCCGGGCCGCGCTTCCGCGTATGTCTTGGCCGTGGCGACGACGTCGTGGTTGTGCACGCGAAGCTTCCGGACCGGCGGCTTGAGATTCGTCACCAGGTTGCCGAACCCGTCCGTCCACAGCACGCGCGGACCGGTGTCCGGCAGGCCGAGCGGCGGATCCGTCCGCGGGCCAAGCGAGTCGACCGGCACACCCGAAGCGAGCGCCGCAGCGGCAGGGGCGAACACGTCGCGGCCTTCGAACGTCGGGGCGGCGTTGGGTCGCGGGGCAAGCTCGTGCACCGCCTGCACACCAACCTCGTCGATCACGATGGCGAAGAGCCCGTTGTCAGGGCCGATGTAGAAACGCCCGCCGGCCTCGACGATGAGGCGCCGCCGCGTGCTCCCCACGCCTGGATCGACCACCGCGAGGTGAACGGATCCGCCGCCGAAGTGACGCGTGCCCGCGAACAGCATGAAGGCGCCCGCCGAGACATCGAACCGGGGCACCTCATGCGATACGTCGACGAGCACCGCGTTGGGACACCCGGCAAGCACGACGCCCTTCATCGCAGCGACCAGCGGAGAGCCCGCCCCGAAGTCGGTCGTGAAGGTCACGACCGGCGGCGCGACCAGTCCACTACTACCAGTACCTTGTTTCTTTCCAGGGGTCTGCTTCGTCGTGATAGCCGCGCTGCTCCCAGAAACCTAGCCGGTTGCGTTCCATGAACTCTAGCCCGCGCAACCACTTCGCCGACTTCCAGAAGTACTTCGTGGGCACGAACAGGCGGAGCGGCCAGCCGTGATCCGGGGTCAGGTCCTGGCCGTTCCACGCGTAGCACAGCAGGTTGTCCTCGCCGTCGAGGACGCTGAGCGGCACCGAGGTCGTGTAGCCGTAGTCGCAGTGCGCCGTCACGTACTTCGCCTCAGGTTTCGGCTTGACACGATCCAGGATCTCGCGGATCGGAACGCCCGTCCACCGGTCGCCGAGCCGGCTCCAACCCGTGACGCAATGGATATCGGCGACCACGTCCTTCGAAGGCAGCGCGCGCAGCTCGCCGTAATCGAGCGTCAGCATGTTCTCCACCGCGCCGAAAACGTTGAAGTCCCACTTCGCGATGTCCGTTTTCGGGACGGGTCCGAAGTGGAGGAGCGGCCAGCGGTCAGGCGCAGTGAGGGTCTGGCCGGGCGGGATGCGCGCCGGGTCCACGCCTTCCGGCACGCGTTTGTTTTTGAAGAACGAGGCCACTCAGGGCGAGTATAGGAGCGCGGGTATACTGGCCCCCTCGGCCCGGGAAAGTGACCGTGTGGGCCCGTGGCGCAGCTGGGAGCGCGCTTGAATCGCACTCAAGAGGTCAGGGGTTCGAATCCCCTCGGGTCCACCAAATGCATCGTCGTCTCGAGACTTTCGCCGCCCATTGGCCGGGATGAATTACTCATCTAGCTCGTACTCCTTAGGCGAGCAACTCGGGATGCCGGTGATCTCGAAGGATCTGGTGAAGGAAGCCATGATGGACCATCTAGGCGGAGCCCCTGCTGTCGGTGCGGCCGCTTTCGCGGTCGAATTCGCCATCGCTCGAGAGCTTCTCAAGTCGGAGATCGGCGTCATTCTGGAAGGCGCTTTCTTCCGGGATCAGGTCGAGATCACTGAACTGGCAGCGCTCGGAGATCCGATAGTCCTTAACCTATCGTGCTCTCTTGATGTACTGGAGCAGCGCTACATCGAACGACATTGGCTTCGCCATCCATCGCACCGCGGTCTTGAGGCTGTGCCCGACCTTCGCGATCGCATCGAAGCGGGTTCGTATGGAGTGCCAGAACTCCATGGCTCCGCGCTTTCCGTTGTAACGACAAGGGGTTTCGAGCCTCCTGAAGAGGAAGTCGTGAGGTGGGTACGAGAACAAATTGCAGCCATGTCGCAAAGCACCCGAGGCGGTGACAATCAGGGCCCGATTCGCGATGAGCCGGCAGGTCGCATCGACTCGGAATTGATATGGGAGCAACAGACCCCTGAATGGATTCAGTGGGCTCGCAAACCTGGCCATGACTCCTATTGGCGTTTCGGCCGCTCCGCGTTCTTCGAACTCCTGCCTCCACCCGGGCGACTCACGGTAGATCTCGGTTGCGGTGAGGGCAGAGTGTCGCGTGATCTCGTCGCTCGTGGACACCGTATTATTTCGATCGATGCGTCCGCGGCCATGGTCCGCGCAGCCGCCATGGCAGACCACTCGATTCCAGCGCTGGTGGCCGATGCCGCCAATCTGCCGCTCGCTACAGCATGCTGTGACCTTGTCATTGCCTACATGTCTTTGCACGACATGCACGACATGGAGGGCGCGGTGCTGGAGGCGGCTCGAGTGCTCGAGACCGGCGGCCACCTTTGTATGGCGGTCGTCCATCCTATTAACAGCGCTGGCCAATTCGCAGGCCGCGAGTCAAACGCGCCATTCGTCATTCAAGGTTCGTATTCCGATGCGCATGCCTATATCGATCGGGTCGACCGTGATGGACTACGGATGACTTTCGCCAGCCACCATTACCCAATCGAGGGATACTTCGCCGCCTTCGAAAGGGCTGGCTTCATGGTGGAGGCACTACGGGAGGTCCGCGTCGATGAAGCATCAACGCAAGCGGAACCAAGTCGTGAACGTTGGCGTCGGCTGCCTCTCTTTTTGAATCTCCGTGCGGTCAGGCGCTGATACAAACTGACCTGCCCCACTGTTGACGAGCTCCTGGCGAAAGCACCATCACCTAGGCACTATTCCTGAGGGTCGCTCTCGGCATCGAAGAGCGCCTCCACCAATGTTGGCTGTCCGCGCCGCGAGTGCAGCGCGGAGCCCAATAGCTGGGAGTTCAGAGACAGCGGGATTTCGACGGCCAATGACTCAGGCAGCTGGCCGACGAACAGCTCGACCGAGGTTTGCCCTTCAGGATGCGGATGAGAGAGCAGGCGCTGAGCGAGCCCCTGCGGTTTCTCTTCGCGCGATCCCCGTCTCCCGTCATCCTGCACCAGTATTAACCCAGGCACGAATCTCCGAGCCCCAGAAATTCCGGGAAAAATCTCCGGCTGGCTGGTGTAGTGATCTCGTGAATCACAACACCAAGTGGGGCGGCGCCGGACTTGCTGGTCTAGCAGTGATTCTGGCCGGAGGCTGTACGACTTCTCC
>VBEF01000001.1 GCA_005881275.1 Chloroflexota bacterium | reverse complement strand
ATCCTGCGTTCGGCCGGGATGACCGTCTCGACGCCATCGATGGCCGGCCACAGCCCGGGATTGTTCTCCGCCAGGTGGATCTGGCGATACTCCTCGATCCCCGGAGTCGCCGAGATGATCTTCGAGTGCGGGCCCTTCCAGTAGTCCATTCCTTGCTGGCGGGGCCGATCAGTACGCATCCACAGCGGGATCGATAAGACGAAGGGCTTCCTCGCAAACGGAGGTGTCGTAGCCACTTTCTTGCCTTCCTTCGCAGGGTGTTGTCAGCGGTCGAGGAACTGGACGGCGATGGGGGCGAACTTGTCGTGGAACTGGAAAATGCCGCCGTGGCCGGAGTCGGGGAAGATGATCAGCTCGGAGCCGGGAATGCGGCGGTGCAGGTCCTCGGAGAGGACGGAGGGCACCATCCGGTCGTTGTCGCCGTTGGCGATCAAGGTGGGCGCGGTGATCTTCGACAGGTCAGCGGGGACCGAGCGACCCCACTTCTTGATCGCCTTGAGCTGCGTCTGGAGCGCCTTCACCGTGATCGGGGCGTCACGGTCGATGGTTCGCTCCTTGAGCCGGTTGACGAACGCGCGGGCAGCGGGCTTGCCGGTGGCGTTGCGGTTGAAGAACAGGAACTCCTTCGGGTCCGAGCGGGTCAGGGTCGCCCGGAGGATGTCGTAGTAGGTGGTGCCGGCGACCTTGTCGATGTCCTTGCCACCAGCGGGGCCGGTGCCCGTGAGGACGAGCTTGCGGACTAGCTCGGGGTGTTTGACCACGAGGGCTTGGGCGATGAAGCCGCCGAGGGAGAAGGAGAAGATGTCGACCTTGTCGAGGCGAAGTGCGCGGATAAAGGTATAGGCGTCGTCCGCCATCGCCTCGACGCTGTCGGGAACCTGGCCGGTGGAGGCGCCGACGCCGCGGTTGTCGAACGCGATGACGTGGTGCTCCTTCGCGATCGGGTCAATGACGCGCGGGTCCCAGTTGTCCAGGTTCCCTGCAAGGTGAACGAAGAAGACCACGGGGATCCCGCCCTTCGGACCGAGCTCGCGATAGGCGTAGGTCACGCCGCCGACAGTGATGGTGCGGGCCGGTGCCTTCGCATACGACGTGACGACGGGGTCGTTGCTGGTGGTGGCCATGACGGTTCTCCTTGGGTGTGGCTGAATGAGAGTCGAAGCTTCAAGCGGGCAAGCGGTTGAGCTTTCGAATCTGCCGGTCGAAGACGCGAGTGGGAACGAAGCGGCGCAAGGCGCTGACGCGTCCGGCCGTCGAGCCGGCGGTGTAGCGCAGCTTCGGCTTCGGGTCGGTGGCTGCCGCGACGATCGCTTTGGCGACGATGGCCGGGTCATCGCCGTCCGCCATGGCACGCGCCATCACGCCGTCGAAGACGTGCCTCTGCATCGCATAGATCGGCAACGGTCCGTCGGGCTGGATGGCCTTGGCGTCGAAGCCGGTCCTGGTGTAGGCGGGCTCGACGAGAAGCACCCGGATCCCGTGCTCCCGAACCTCGTGGTCGACCGACTCGGAGTAGCCCTCGATCGCGTGCTTCGTCGCGGCGTAACTGGCCATGTACGGCGCGGGGACGAGTCCGAGCACCGACGAGATGTTGATGATCCGACCATTTCCCGCGGCGCGCATGTGCGGGAGGACCGCCTTCGTCATCCGGACGAGCCCGAAGAAGTTGATATCGAAGACGCGCTGGTCCTGAGCGACCGAGCTTTCCTCCGCGGCCCCGGCTGCGCCGGTGCCCGCGTTGTTGACCAGCACGTCGAGCCGCCCGAACCGCTCGATCACGCGCCCGACCGCGGTGCGCACCGACTCGTCGCTAGTCACGTCGAGATCGAGGAACGTCACCCCGTCACGCGGCGCGACCCCCGAGGTGTTCCGACTCGTGCCGACCACCTCGAATCCGGCATCGACCAGCGCGAGCGCGGCTGCTTTCCCAATGCCCGAGGAGGCGCCCGTCACGAGTGCTACTGGCTTTGCTGTTGTCATCATGGACTCCTTGCCCTGATTGCCGGATGTCTGTAATATTATGGACGACATATAATAGTGTCAAGAGGGAAGGCAACCGTCCCCAGCAGAGGAGTCATTGATGGCCCGGTACGCAAAAGAGCACAAGCAGGCGACGAGGCGGCGGATCGTTGAGACAGCCGGAAGTCGGCTCAAGCGCGATGGGATCGACGGCTCCGGGATCGCGACGCTCATGGCGGATGCCGGCCTGACCAACGGCGCCTTCTACGCCCACTTCGACTCGAAGGAGGACCTCGTCGCGAGCACAGTCGCGGACCAGCTCCGCGAGCAGCGCGAGAGGTACAGCGGACAGTCGCTCGAGGAGATCGTTCGCGGGTATCTGTCGATTCAGCACCGCGACGACACGGCTGGCGGTTGTCCATCGGCGGCGCTCCTCGACGAGATCGCGCGCTCATCCGAGTCCGTGAAGCGCGCTTACACCGATGGTCTCTTGGCCATCATCGATGATGCTGCCGCCCGATTGGCGCCGGACGATCCCCAGTCAGCGCGCGTGCGGACGTTCGGCGTTTTCGCCCTGATGGTCGGGACGCTCCAGGTCTCCCGCGCCCTGGCCGACCGGCGGCTCGCCGACGACGTCCTCGAGCAGGGCATCCAGAACGCACTCGCGCTGCTGGGCGCCGAGCAAAGGATCTCACCCAGCAGCTGCTGACTTTAGAAGAAGTTGCCATGAGACGTTGATGGACCATGAGCTGTTATGG
>VBEF01000091.1 GCA_005881275.1 Chloroflexota bacterium | reverse complement strand
GGCGGCATGAGCACGATCACCTATCCGTCGGCTTCCGAACGCGCCTTTTCGCCGCGAGCCCGTCTTGCTGAGATCGGCTGGGCGCGCCCGTCCTTCATCGGCCTGCTCGCCATCACTCTGCTGCTCTACGTCTGGGGCCTGGACCGCAACGGCTGGGCCAACGCGTACTACTCGGCGGCGGTCCAGGCCGGCTCGCAGAGCTGGAAGGCGTTTCTGTTTGGGTCGCTCGACGCGTCCAACTTCATCACCGTCGACAAGTCGCCTGGCTTCCTGTGGGTGATGGAAATCTCGGCGCGGATCTTCGGCGTAAACACGTCGAGCATCCAGGTTCCCCAGGCACTCGAGGGCGTCGCGACCGTCGGCCTCACGTACATGATGGTGCGCAGGTGGTTCGGACCCGCAGCCGCGCTGATCGCGGGCGCGACCGTTGCCCTCACCCCCGTCGCGGCGCTGATGTTCCGCTACAACAACCCGGACGCGCTGCTCGTGCTGCTCGTCACCGGCGGCGCCTACGGCACGCTTCGCGCCGTCGAGAGCGGGCGCACGCGCTGGCTTGTGCTCGCCGCCTTTCTCATCGGTACCGGCTTCCTGGCGAAGATGCTCCAGGCCTTCCTCATCGTTCCTGTGGTGACCGCGGTGTACCTCTTCTTCGGCCGTCCGAGGCTCGGCCGCCGGATTGTGCAGCTGCTCGCCGCGGCCGTGACCCTCGTGATCTCGTCCGGATGGTGGGTCGCGCTCGTCGAGCTGTGGCCCGCGGGCTCACGCCCGTACATCGGCGGCTCGCAGACCAACAGCGTCCTCGAGCTGATCCTCGGCTACAACGGCCTCGGTCGTATCACCGGCAACGAGAACGGCAGTGTCGTCGCCGCCGCGGCGGGCGCTGTCTCGAGATGGGGCGCGACTGGCTGGAACCGGCTGTTCAACACCGATTTCGGTGGGCAAGTGTCGTGGCTGATCCCAGCGGCGCTGATCCTGTTCGCCGCGGCGATCGTGTACACCATCGCGGCGCCGCGGACTGACATCCGCCGAGCCGCGATCATCCTGTTCGGCGGCTGGCTTCTCATCACCGGCGCAGTGTTCAGCTTGGCCCAGGGGATTATCCACCCCTACTACACCATCGCCCTGGCGCCGCCGATCGGCGCGCTGGCAGGCGCCGGCGGGTGGATGCTGTGGCAGCGCCGGACGCACGTGATGTCGCGCACGGTGATGGCGCTCGCCCTCCTCGCCACCGTGCTGTGGGCAAACGTTCTGCTCGACCGCAGCCCAACCTGGCACCCGGAGCTGCGAGCGGCCCTCGTGGTATTCGGCTTGCCGGCCGCACTCCTGATCGTGGTCGCGCCCCTGTTCTGGAGGCATGGTCTCGCGGTCCTGGTTCCGATCGCGGTGGTCGTCGCGCTCGCGGCGCCGGCTGCCTACTCGTTCGAGACCATCACCACCGCGCACGATGGGGCTCTTCCACTGGCCGGGCCGACGGTCCCGGGGGCCAACGCCTTCGGGGCTGGCGGCCCGGGTGGAGCCGGAGGTCCGGGCGGCCGTACCGCCTTCGTGCCTCGAGCTGGTGTCCCTGGCGCATCGCCGGCCTTCGGCGGCACTATCGCTAATGGTGGCCCCCGCGGCGGAGGCGGGGGGTTCCTCACTGCAAGCGAGGTCGGTTCCCAGCTGAAGGCTTTGCTGCAGGCGGGCGCGCCGGGCTATGAATGGGTTGCGGCCACAATCGACGCCAACTCGGCGGCCGGATATCAGCTCGCCACCGATGACCCGGTGATGGCCATCGGCGGCTTCAACGGCACCGACCCAGCCCCGACCCTTGCCCAGTTCCAAGCCGTGGTCGCCCAGGGCAAGGTCCACTACTTCATAGGGAGCGGCCGGGGCATGACCTCGGGCTCGACCTCGAACGCGATCAGCTCCTGGGTCAGCCAGCACTTCAGCTCGACCACGGTCGACGGCGTAACCGTGTACGACCTGACTTCGCCCTTGAGCTAGGAGGTCTCACGATACGGCGCGTTGCCGGCAAGGACCCACTTTGTCCTTGTTCGTCGGATCTGAGTGCTAGGGTCGCGGCGTCGTCGTCGTCGTTCAGCCAGTTGGCGCAATGGAGCACCCAACAGCGTGACCATCCTGAAAACCAAGCGACTTGCGCTTCGCGAGTTTCGTCGCGATGACCTCGAATTTCTCGTGCCCGTGCTTGGCGACCCTTACTCGATGCGTTTCTACCCTCATCCGCTCTCGCCGGCGGAGTGCGAGACCTGGATCGAACGCCAGCTCCATCGGTACGAATCAGAGGGCTTTGGGCTTTGGGCCATCGACATGCAGGACACAGGAGCGTTCGTTGGTGACTGCGGCCCTACCGTGCAGATGGTCGATGGGATCAGAGAGATTGAACTCGGATGGCACGTCCATCCCGCCTATCAGAATCGCGGCATCGCTACGGAGGCTGCTTTGGCTTGCCGCGATTACGCCTTCAGCGAGCTGGGACTCAAACGCCTTATCGCGCTAGTGAGGCCAGAGAACGTCCCGTCGTGTCGGGTGGCCGAGAAGATAGACATGCACATAGAGAAGGAGACGCATCATGGCTCCAAGGGATGGGTGCACCGGGTTTACGTGACGGCTCGCTCATGAGTGTCAACGAAGGATCCGTTGTAATTCGTCCGCGTCCGAGGCGTCCTCTTCGAGCTTGGTGCGGTCCTTCTCTCTGGCGGCGGCGGAATCGTCGAGTTGCTTCGTCCGGCCTGCAAGATCCGTCAACTGATCAGAGAGTGCCATTAGTTGCCTCCCAAGCGGTATCCGTCGCGTCTGCAGCCGGACATCGATTGGTGTTGCGCGGGCGCTCTAACATGCTTGCGGCTACTGTCTCCCGTCGACTGGCAAGGAGGACCACATGAGCTACGCCAGGCAGCTGTTGGACACCTACCCGCGCAACTTCAACATCGACGCCAATGTCCTGTCCGCCGCCATCGATGCGCTCAACGACTGCGCCCAGGCCTGCACCGCCGACACCACCGCCGACTTGAGCGAACGCAACCTCGACGAGCTTGTCAAGTGCATCCGGCTGTGTCTGGACTGCACCGACATCTGCGCCGCGACCGTGGCGGTGGTCAGCCGCCAGGCTGAGTACGACGCCAACGTCATGAAGCCGTTGCTGCAATCCTGTGTCGCGATCTGCAAGAGCTGCGGTGACGAGTGCGAGCACCATGCTCACATGCACGTGCACTGCCGGGTGTGCGCGGAAGCCTGCCGCCGCTGCGAGCGCGCCTGTCGGGAGCTCCTGGCTGCCCTGAACTAGAGAGATCGTCTGATGTGGAGCGCCAGACCACCAGGTCGTGCGCCGGCCAGCTAGGTCTGCGATGAGGCGTGGACGGATCTTGGGCGTGTTT
>VBEF01000016.1:13730-25296 GCA_005881275.1 Chloroflexota bacterium | reverse complement strand
TATCGGGTGGAGAGCAACAGCGAGCTCCGCGACCTCGGCCTGGAAGAGCTGGCCGAGCAGGGCGCGGTCGTGGTCGAGTGGGGGGACAGGATCGAGGTGGACGGCGCCGCGCTGATCCAGATCGAGCACCTTGGCGGCGACCGCCGCCTGATCAGGACGATGCGTGATCTTAGTCATTGATACCTCGTCGCCGAGCATCTCGGTCGTCGGCACGATCGATCAGAGCCAGATGTCAGAGACGATTTCGCCGGGCCGAGGCCTGGATCTGGACTACCTGAAGGGCCTCATCCAGTCGGCGCCGATCACCAAGATCGCCGTGGCAAGTGGCCCGGGTTCGTTCACCGGCCTCCGCGTCGGGGTCTCGTTCGGCCTCGGCCTGGCGATCGGGCTCCGGGTTCCGATCGTCCCTCTGCCCACCCTGGAGCTGCAAGCCGCGCGCAGCGACGAGCCGGTGACCGCCGTCGCCGACGCCGGCCGCGGCCGGTTCTACTACCAGGTGCCGGGCGGCGAGCCTGCCCTCGGCGAGGCGTCGGACATCCCGACCACCTACCCCGTCGTCGGTCGCGTGGCGAATCGGGAGGCTGCGCTGATTGCCGCGGGGCACCGATTCAAGCCTGAAAAGGAGCTGCGCCGCCTTGTCGAGGCCGCCGCGAGAATGCTCGAGACGGCAAGCGAAGTTCCCTATGGTAGTCTCGAAATCAGTTACATGCAGACGCTCCCCCCGAAGGCTTAAATGGTTCAACTGAGGCAGCAGCTCGCCCTCGAGCTCATGCGTGAAGCCGACGTGAACACAGTCCAGGAGATCGAACGCGAGATCTTCGCCACGCCCTGGCCGCGCAACGCCTATTACCGCGAGCTGGCCTCGCGCGGCAGCGCCCACTACGTCGTGCTGCGCCAGGAAGGCCAGGTCGACCGGCCGGTTGGCTACCGGATCGCGGACTTCGACCCGACGATCATCGGCTACGGCGGCATGTGGCGGATGTACGACGAAGCCCACGTCACCACGATCGGCGTCCGTCGCGACCTCCAGCATCTGGGCTACGGACGGATCCTGTTCGCCGGATTAGTGCAGTCCGCCTACGACATGGGCGCCAAGTGGGTGACGCTCGAGGTCCGGACCAGCAACGACAACGCCATGAAGATGTACGAGGCATTCGGCTTCAAGGTGATCGGGCGGCGCAAGGGCTACTACACGGACAACGGCGAAGACGCGATCGTGATGTGGTCAGATTCCATCCACTCGCCGCGCTTCCGCAAGGCCTACGAGGCGAACCTGGAGCGGATCGACGCGGAAGTCAGAGGCCTTCGCCGCGACCTCCTGACCAAAAGCGATTAGGGTCCGAATCAAACTCCTCTCCCATTTATGGGGAGGTGGCCCGAAGGGCCGGAGGCGACGGTTTGTCTCTGACGCTGGGCATTGAGACAAGCTGCGACGAGACCTCTGTCGCGGTGGTCGAGGACGGCCGCAAGATCCTGGCCAACGTCATCCATACCCAGGTCGCCCTGCACGAAAAGTTCGGTGGTGTCGTGCCTGAGCTCGCCGCGCGGGACCATCTCGAGCGATTGCCTCGCCTCCTCGAGCTGGCGCTTGAGAATGCGGGCGCCACGCCGGACGACATCGACCTCCTCGCGGTGACGCGTGGCCCTGGCCTCGTCGGATGCCTGCTGGTGGGCGTCGGCGTCGGGGAGGGCCTGGCCGCCGCGTGGACCAAACCCCTGACGGGCGTCAATCACCTGTGGGGTCACATCTACGCCGGGATGCTCGCGCGACCCGATCTCGAGCCGCCGCTGCTGGGACTCGTGGTGAGCGGCGCGCACTCCGACCTGGTCCGAATGCCGGGTCACGGACGATTCGAGGTCATCGGGCGGACACGCGACGACGCGGCGGGCGAAGCGTTCGACAAGGCGGCGCGAATGCTCGGCCTGGGGTATCCCGGCGGGCCGGCGCTCGATCGACTCGCCCGCTCCGGCAACGCCAAGCGGCAACCTCTGCCGAAGCCCTTCCTCGAAGGGCTGGAGTACAGCTTCAGCGGCCTCAAGACTGCGCTCCTGTATCGCTTGCGCGACCTCGGCGAGGCTGTGACCGACCAGGACCGAGCGGATCTCGCCGCGGCCTTCGAGCAGTCCGTCGTCGAGTCGCTTCTCGCCAAGCTCGACGTGGCACTCGACGATCAGCCGGTGGCCGAGGTTGTCGTCGCCGGCGGCGTGGCGGCCAACACATTGCTCCGCAGACGGGCGGTCGAGGTGGTTGGGGACCGGGCGCGGCTGACGATGCCGCCGCTCGAGCTCTGCACCGACAATGCCGCGATGATCGCCGCCGCCGGATATTTCGGCGGTGGACCGACCCCTGCTGAGGTCGATCCGTCGCTAGGCTGGGAGCGGTGAGCGTCAAAGGCTGGGTGGTTGTCTACCAGGGCGAGCGAATCCGAGCCGACATCCTGGGGGCGGTCCTGGAGGCCAACGGGCTGCGCGCCGAGGTCTTCGGCGACAACGCCTACGGAGTAGGCGTCGATCTGAGCCCCGCCCGGCTGCTCGTGCCCGAGGACGACGCGGAAACCGCCCGGCGGATGATCCAGGATGCCGAGTCGGCGCCTCTGGCCGAGGATGACCCCGACTCGGAGCGGGACGTTTAGCAGTCCAAACCCGGTTGGTACTAGAATTAGCAGTCGCCCTGTCCGAGTGCTAAGCGCTCGAGGCGAGGGACTGCTAAACACAATCAGCTGAGGAGGGCTGCACATGAACCTGAGACCGTTGGGCGACCGCGTAGTGGTCAAGCCTGTCGAGAAAGAGGAGAAGACCAAGAGCGGGATCGTCCTTCCGGACACCGCCAAGGAGAAGCCCCAGGAGGGCATCGTGGAGGCAGTGGGGACCGGAAGGATCCTCGACAACGGCACCAAGGTGCCGATGGAGCTCAAGGTCGGCGACAAGGTGCTCTACGCCAAGTACGCCGGCAACGAATTCAAGGTCGACGAGATCGAGTATCTGATCGTGTCGGAGAAAGACGTTCTGGCGATCCTCGCCAGCAACGGCAAGAAGTAACCAAGACAGAAGAAGAGGAACGCATATGGCAAAAACAGTCACATTCGACGTAGAGGCGCGACAGCACCTCAAGAAGGGCATTGACACCGTTGCCCAGTCCGTTCGGATCACGCTCGGCCCCAAGGGACGCAACGTGGTTCTCGAGAAGAAGTTCGGTGCCCCGACCGTCACCAACGACGGCGTGACGATCGTGCGGGAGATCGAGCTCAAGGACGCCATGGAGAACACCGGCGCGCAGCTGCTGCGTGAGGTGGCGACCAAGACCAACGACGTCGCAGGTGACGGGACGACCACCGCGACGATCCTGGCCCAGACCATGATCAACGAAGGCTTCCGCAACGTCACCGCGGGCGCAAACCCGATGCAGCTCAAGATCGGAATCGAAAAGGCCGTCGAGGCCGTCGTCGAAGAGATCAAGAGGCTCGCCGTTCCGGTCGCCGACAAGAGCGAAGACGTCGCCCACGTCGCGGCGATCTCCAGCCAGTCGGAAGAGATCGGCAAGCTCATCGCCGAGGCGAACCTGAAGGTCGGCAAGGATGGCGTGATCACCGTCGAGGACAACCAGGCCATCACGACCGAGCTCGAGTTCGTCGAGGGCATGCAGTTCGACCGCGGCTACATCGCCGCCTACATGGTCACCAATCCCGACCGGATGGAAGCGGTTCTTGATGAGCCGTACGTGCTCATCACCGACCGCAAGATCTCGGCCATCCAGGACCTGCTGCCTGTGCTGGAGCGCGTCGTGCAGCAGGGCAAGCCCCTGCTCATCGTCGCTGAGGACGTAGAAGGTGAAGCGCTCGCGACGCTGGTGGTAAACAAGCTGCGCGGCACGTTCACGGCGGTGGCCGTCAAGGCGCCTGGCTTCGGCGACCGCCGCAAGGCGATGCTCGAGGACATGGCGATCCTGACCGGCGGCACAGTGATCTCGGAAGACGCCGGTTTCAAGCTCGACCAGACCAAGGTCGAGCAGCTTGGCAAGGCGCGCAAGGTGACCGTCAACAAGGACGACACCACGATCGTGGTCGACATCGAGCACGACGAGAAGCGCCGGCAGGCCATCCAGGGCCGCATCAAGCAGATCAAGGCGCAGATCGACGAGACAACCTCCGACTTCGACAAGGAGAAGCTGCAGGAGCGGCTGGCCAAGCTGGCCGGCGGCGTCGCGGTGATCAAGGTTGGCGCCGCGACCGAGGTCGAGCAGAAGGAGAAGAAGCACCGCATCGAGGACGCCCTGAGCGCAACCAGGGCCGCGATCGAAGAGGGCATCGTCGCCGGCGGCGGCACGGTGCTGCTGAACGCGCAGAAGAAGCTCGACGGCGGACTCGGCCTGAAGGACGACCAGGCGACCGGGGTCGCGATCGTCCGTAAGTCGCTCGAGGAGCCGGTCAAGCAGATCGCACTCAACGCGGGCAAGGAAGGCTCGCTCATCGTCGAGCAGATCCGCAAGAGCAAGGCAGGCGAGGGCTACGACGCTCTCAACGACAAGTTCGTGAACATGTTCGAAGCGGGCATCGTCGATCCCGCGAAGGTCACCCGGTCGGCGCTGCAGAACGCGGCATCGATCGCAGCCATGGTCCTCACCACCGAGGCGATGGTCACCGAGGTGCCCGAGGACAAGAGGGGCGGCGGCGGAATGCCGGGCGGCATGTCGCCCGACATGATGTAATCCGGACCCAATCCGACTTTTTAAGAGCCCCTCGTGAGAGGGGCTCTTCTTTTTTGCATTGCATGAAGGCCGGATTCATTCCGGCCGTCTCCCAGCTTTGGGCGGAGCGCCGCCCAATCGTGGTTACGAGAGGGGGGTCCGTGGGGGGATCTTGATCCCCCCGCGCTGTCTAAGGGAGCCCTCGCGACGGCGGGGGCTCCTTTCTTTTCCGGGAGGCTCTTCGACCGGGATGATGCCCCCGATGCCCGCGATTCGCCGCGCCGCCACCGACACGGCGAGCGGCAGCACCAGCATGAACGTGGCCACGATGACCGAAAGTGCGTCCGGCAGCCGCTGAGGGTCTTTCAACCCGAGGTAGGTGAGATAGCCGCCGCCGCCCGCGGTCACCAGAACGATCGCCACGGCGGCTCCGATGGCCCACATCCGGTACTCGCGAAAAAGTGGAGGAGCGTTGCGGCTGGCCAGGCGCAGCAGCCACCACGCGGTGAGGCCGTTCAAGACCAGACCGCTGATGAGCGCGCAGGCGGCGATGCCGACGCGGAAGGCCTGGAGGTGCACCATCACGAAGGCGGATGCGTTCACCGCGAGGATGCCGATGGGCGTGATCACGCCCATGGTAAGAAGCGCGAGCTCTCTAAGGCGTCGGGATCGAAGCGTTTAGAGGTTTAGTGGCCGCAGCCGCAGGCCTGCGCGCCGCTTGCGTCTTCCCCGGTGTCGAACGAGTGGCCGCACGAGCACGAGTGCACCGCATTGGGGTTGTGCACCGTGAAGCCGGCGCCCATCAGGCTGTCGACGTAGTCGATCTCCGCCCCGCGGATGTAGGAGACGCTGAAGTCGTCGACAACGATCTGGACTCCATCATGGTCGACGATCACATCTTCGGCTCGGCGCTGGTCGTCGAAGGCCATGCCGTACTGCATGCCTGAGCATCCGCCGCCGCTGACGAAGATGCGGAGGGCGAGCCCTGGTGTCGGTTCCTTGGCGAGCAGCTCCTTGAGGCGCGACTGGGCTTCGGGGGTTAGTGAGACGACAGCTTGTTCGATCACGCTTGGGATGTTACCACGACGATTCACAGCTACTCCCCATTGATTGGGGAGGTGCCTACCGGCGGCCCAGCTTGAACCCTTTCTTTTCCTTGGACTCGCCGGCGCCCGTGCTTCCGGAGATCATCTGAGCCAGCTGCTCGACCCCACGCGCGATCGCGCTCTTGGGGTCGGTGAGGACGAGGATCTCCCCCTTGACGGCCGCCTCGTCCGGCTTGGTCCCGTCGAAATCGATCTCGACCGACAGCTCCTGTTTGAGCGTCCGGACGACGTCCTCTTTGCTGACCACCGACTTTGGGACCTTGTTGTTGAGGGCGAGGATGACGCGGCCCGGGACGATGTTGAGGACATTGTTGAAGATGTTCAGCAGCTCGCCGACGTCCTTCAGGGACGAGAGCTCTGGCGTGACCAGCACGAGCACGCGCTGGGAGTGGTCGAGGACGCTGATAACGATGTCTGTGAACGCGACACCGAGGTCGAAGATGATGTAGCGAAACGCGTTGACCAGGATGCCCATGGCGCGGTTGACGAGGTCGACGGTGATGAGGTCGGCCTGCTCGGCCCGCAGCACTCCAGGCAGCAGCATCATGCCGCCCGGGTGGTGGAGGATGGCGCCCAGCACCGCTTCTTCGAAGTTCTGCGGCGGGACCTGGCTGGCGGCGGCAAGGCAGCCCGTCGGTGTGAGGTAGGAGATCAGGGCGGCGTGGTTGTAGGGGAGGGCCAGGTCGACGAGCAGGACCTCGCCCGGGAACCGCTTGGCCAGCGCGGCCGCCATGTTCACGGCTATGGTCGTCCGGCCGGAGCCTCCCTTGGGGGAGTAGACGGCGACGGTCGAAGCAGCCTGCTCAGGCGCCACCATGCGCGCACGGGCGATGAGGTTGGGCAAGGTGTCCTTGCGCTGCTCGACGAGCTTGGTGAGCTCGATCAAGGCGTCGGATTCCGCCGGCACCGTCTCGTACAGGGTCTTCCGGTCGAGAGTGAGCAGCCGGCAGTCCTCGAGCGCACGGACGCTTGCCGTGCGCGTCTCTTCAGAGATCAATGCCATCTCGCCGAAGAAATCGTCCGGTCCCATCAGCGCGATGGTGATGGTGTGGCCGGGCGACTCCTCGACGTACACCTCGCAGCGGCCCGACTCGACGATGAACATGGTGTCGCCGGGGTCGCCCTGGTGAACGATCACCGAGCCCTTGGCGGCCGCGGCGGGGGCGAGGCGCCGCGCCAGCGCGTGGAGGATGTTGTCCGGCAGCGTGAAGAAGATCGCGACTCTTTCCAGGATCTGGAAGCGTCTACGAAGGTCGTCCGGAGAGCCTGAGGTCGCGCGGTCGGTGTCGCTCACGCCGGAGGGAATTATAGGTTTGGGGTCTCGAATCCCCCTACCGTTCAGTTCGGGGTGATTCCGAGGCCGTTGGTAGACTTAGCCGCTGCCGGTCCCGTGGTGTAGCCTGGCCAAACACGCGGCCCTGTCAAGGCCGAGAACGCCGGTTCGAATCCGGTCGGGACCGCCATTTGAGCTCCAGGCACGTGTGGGATAAATAGCGCTGCACGGGTCTCGGAGAGGTGGCCGAGTGGTTGAAGGCGGCGGTCTCGAAAACCGTTATGGGTCACTGGCCCATCGAGAGTTCGAATCTCTCCCTCTCCGCTCCCTTCCCGCGACTCACCTCTCCGGCGCAAGATAGGAGAAGTCGAAATGAGCTGGAACCCCTACGACAACCTTCCCCGGGCGGCCTCCTTCTCACTCACCAGCAGAGACCTCCGGGAAGGTGAGAAGCTGGCGATGCCGCAGGTCAGCGGCGTATTCGGCGCCGGCGGCCAGGACGTCTCGCCGCAACTCTCCTGGAGCGGCTTCCCCTCACGGACGAAGAGCTTCGTGGTCACCATGGTCGACCCCGAAGCGCCCACCGTCCTTGGCTTCTGGCACTGGGCCGTGGTGAACATACCGGGCAACGTCACCGAGCTGCCTACCGGAGCCGGCGATGAGTCCGGCTCAAGTCTCCCGCCGGGTGCCTTCCAGCTCCCGAACGACGCCAGATCGATGCGCTACGTTGGCGCCGCGCCGCCGCCCGGCACCGGAAAGCACCGCTACATCTTCGCGGTCCTCGCCCTCGAGGCCGAGAAGATCGAGATTGACCGGGGAGCGATGCCCGCCTGGCTGATGTACATGGTCTTCAACGGCACCCTTGGACGCGCCTTTCTCGAGGGCTGGTACGAGAGGTAGGCGTCGCCTTCGGCCCATGGGACGTGCAGAAGAGCACCAGGTCGGTGAGGAACTGGTCTTCCGAGTCAGTCGCGGGTCCGAGCCTCCGCGCGACATCCAAGTCAGACATGTGAGCGATTACCCACCGGGCCAGGCGCCCAGTGCCCGGCAAGAGTTCGAAAAGGATCTACGATGGCCCCCGCCATCTCTGTTGCGGGGCTAACCTAGGTGGACCGTAACGTCGTTGGGGTTTAGGGAGGATTCGATATGCCGCTCTTCATGGATGTTCACGAAACGCTGCCCGACGGCACCACGGCGGCGGATGTCGCCAAGGCACACGAGGCGGACCTGGCAAAACAAGGTGAGTACGGCGTGGATTACAAGCGGTACTGGGTCGACGACAAGGCGGGAAAGGTGTTCTGTCTGGTCGAGGCGCCCGATGCTGAGACCGCGGTACGGGTCCATCGCGAAGCCCACGGGCTCGTGGCCGACCACATCTACCAGGTCGACGAGGGTTCCTGACCACCCGACTCCCTGACCCTCGGCCTCTTTCCGCACGTTTGGCGTCAACCGCGCCCCTCAAGGCGTGAATTGAGTTCGTTTGGCGCCAACCGTTCGTAAAGCGTCCCGCACCTGCGCCGTGACCACGTCGGGGCGCTGATGCACGTCTGATGCCGTGAAACGCAAGAGACGAAATCCAGCGTTGATCAGCAAGTTCTGGCGCCGATTGTCCTCGACCAAGCGATCGCGGTGGTTGCCACCGTCGTATTCGATGGCGAGCCGCGACGCCGCGTAGTAGAGGTCAGCTCGGCCTACGAAGCGGCCGTCGTCATCGCGGAGATCTCTTTGCACCTCGGGCGGCGGAAGGCCAGATTCGATGAGCAGCCATCGAAGCCGCGTCTCCATCGGCGACTCGGCCGGCGCCGCCAGCATTGCAAGCGTCTGCAGACGCCGTGATCCAGCCCGGCCCCTTGACTGTCTCGCAGTAGCTGCTCAGAGCGGCTGTGTCGGTGAGTCCGGCACGGACGGCCATGTCGATGGCGGCGAGAGCCTCAACCGCGGTGCGTTGAATGCACAGGTCGACAAGTGTCCGGTGCAGCGTTGTCGCGCGAAGGCCTCGGATTGTGACGGTCTCGCTCTCCGCAATGTCGCAGCGACGCACGCTGAGGCCTGCTCGCGGACGGACGCCGGACCGGTAAGGCGCGACGATCTCGACTGGATTGGTCGGATCCAGGTCGAGACCCAAGAGCCAGGCGGCGGTTGCTCCCGCGAACGTGCTGTTTGGAGGCAGCAAGCTTCGCCATGCCGACAAGAGCATCCAGGGATCCTCCCGCAGACCAGTCCAGCAATAAAGCTCACTCCCCAGACGTCGCCATGCCTTACCTCTCAGCGAGCTGAGCGTGAGCCCGGCCATCCGCGCCTGAGGCAGAGTAAACGGTCGTTCCGTCAGCCCTGACGGAATGCGCGGAATTCTCGCCACGTAGGCAGGATGGCTCGGAAGCGCGTGGGCGCCAACCCAGCCTATTAAAGGAAGGCGATCGCCTCGTAGATCGGACCGCGGTCGAACCAGTCGCCCGAGAACGGCACGTGCATCGCGTTCTGCTCCCACGGATCGTTGGTCCAGAAGTCCGACGCGCCGTTCAGGCCCGTCAGCGTCACAAAGTGCGTGCCGCCGGTGGGGAGATTCATGCCGACGATCACCGGATGGCCGGCGGCGACATGGGCTCTGATCCAGGACAGGTCGGGATCGCGAACGATGACCGTGGTGTGCCCTGGAACGTTGAGCGCGGAGTTGAACATCGCGCCGTGCAGATCGAACCAACCCGAGCGGGCGGCAATCGTTGCGGGCGTGACGGACTTGTAACCGAAATGCGCGTACACCATCGCGAGGTCGGAGATGAGGCATCCGATCTTCCAGACCGGGTAGGTGGCGCCGCCGACTTGCGCCGATGCCCATCGGGCATCGCGCTGGTTGTAATACGAGCCCCAACCGTCACCTGACGGGCGCGCCTCGAGGATCAACCGCTCTGTGCTGCCGCCACCACTGCCCGCGCCGGCGAGCCCTCGCGCGATGTCCCACTCAGGCCACGTCTGCGATGCGGCGAGCGCCGGCGCGCTGCCCCATACATGCACCTCGCCGTGGCGGTCGAGGACCCAGCCACCGGGCGATCCCGCCGCCGCGGCGGTCCAGGAAACCATCGAGTCGGCCATGTCCTGACCAGGCCACTGCGCCGAGGGGGTCACCGCCGGAGCGCCGCCGAACGGATGGATGGCGCCGGAGTAGTCGAGCGTGTATCCCTGGACGAAGAAAGTCCGGCGACCGGAAAGCAGCACGATCCCCCGGGCGATGTCGGTCGGCCACCGTGCGTTCCCGATCACCGGGGCGGCTCCCCCGAATGGATGAACGCCGCCATCGCCCTCCAGGGTGTAGCCGGCGACGTGGGCCGGAGTGCTTCCCGGCGTGAGAACGAACGCGCGCGCGACACCTTCGCCGGGCCACGTCGAATTGCCGGCGATGGCCGGGGCGCCGCCAAACGGGTGAATGCCGCCGTCGGCGTCGAGCAGGTAGCCCGCCGGGTTTGCGCTCGACGACCAGGGCGCCATCACGATCTCTCGCGCGCCGATCCATCCTGGCCAGTACACGCCGCTGTCCACCGGGTGGGCGCTGCCAACAGGGTGCAGGCCGCCCCATCCGTCCATCACGTATCCGCCGGTGCCATCCGGGAAGAGGGCGAGGCTGTAGGCGATGTCCTTTGTCGGCCACGACGTGCTGGAGGACAGCGCCGGCGACGCACCGACCGGGTGGACGCGGCCCCATCCGTCCAGGACATAGAGATGGTTCTGGTTGTCGACTGGAGGACGCACGCCCAGCGCCGCGTTCTTGATCATGCCAAGCGTCGCGCCATCTCGCGCGCCGGTACTGTTCATGAGCAGGGCGACGATTATGGTCAGGCCGAAGACGAAGGGCAGCTTCCAGCCACGCACCAGCACGGCGCGGGGATCGTAGCCGATGGCGACGGTTTTATGGGGGTGACGCCGGGCGGCTTACGCCTCGGCCAGACCGCAGATGAGGCGGATCACGGTTTCGATGCCGCGGTGGTAGTTGTCGATGACGAAGTGCTCGTTGGGTGAGTGGATGGCGGAGTCGGCCTGGGCGATGCCGCTGATCAGGAGCGGTGCTCCCAGCGCCTCCTGGAAGTCCACCGCGACCGGGACTGAGCCACCAACCCGGATCAGCGCAGTCTCCTTGCCGAAAGCCTGCTGGTAGGCGGCGCGCAAGACCTGGGCCGCCTGGTTATCGACGGGACATGTCACCGGGGGCGCTGACCCAAGCACCTCGACCTTGATCTCGACGCCTGGCGTCGTCAGCTTCTTCACATGCTTTGCGAACGACGCGAGGATCACCTTCCAGTCCTGGTCGGGCACCAGACGCATGCTCACCTTTGCAGTCGCGGTGGCGGGGATTACCGTTTTGGCCCCCTTCCCGGTGAAGCCGCCGATGAAGCCATTCGCGTCCAGCGTCGGGCGGCTCCCGACTCGCGCGAGCGCCATGAACTCCTCTTCGCCTTCCAGCGCCCTCGCCCCCATCATGCGCTTCACCGTCTCGACATACCCGGCTTCCTT
>VBEF01000016.1:0-13590 GCA_005881275.1 Chloroflexota bacterium | reverse complement strand
AGTGTCGGATGACCCTCTTCGTCCATGCCGCTGTCCCAGACCAGAACGGCGTCGGTCTCCAGCTGTGCCGTGTTGGCGCGAAGGTAGCGGGGGAGCGCCAGTCCGGTGATCTCCTCCTCGCCCTCGATGATGAAGCGCAGGTTGATCGGCGGTCCGCCGGCGGCGAAGAGGTGCTCCGCGGCTTTGACGGCCGCCATGTGATTGCCCTTGTTGTCCGCGGCGCCGCGCGCCCAGATCTCGCCGTCCCGGATCGCCGGCTCGAAGGGCGGCGTCTTCCACTCGTCGATGGGATCGACCGGCTGCACGTCGTAGTGGCCGTAGATGGTCAGGTGTGGCTTGCCAGGCCGGCCGTTCCAGTCGGCGACCACCACCGGAAGGCCGCCGGCGACCACCTCGACGATGCGTCCCTGCAGGCCCATGGCTGTGAAGCGATCACTCAGCCAGCGGGCGTTGCGCAGGCAGTCGTCCCGGCGCTCCGGCAGCGTGCTGATCGACGGGATCCGCAGCACATCCAGCAAGTCATCCAGATCGGCCTGGCGTCGCGACTGGGCACGGGTGAGGGCGGCGTCGAGCACCGTGCGGGTCGCCAACGCTCAGGCCATGCCGCGGGCGCGCCGGATCTGGCCCGCGTGATCGTGGGCGTGGGCGGCGTAGATCTTCAGCCAGTCTTCGGTGCCGTAACGGCCCGATTCGGCGTGCGTGCCGGCGATCCGCCAATCGTCCTCTGTCATGCGGTCGAGAAGCTGCGAGCAGGTCTCACGCGCCCAGCGCATCGCTTCGAGCGACGGCTGGACCGGGCGGTCAGACGTCAGGCGCTCGGCAAACGCCTTCTCGTCGTATCCGTCCAGCATCGGTTCGGCCTCGACCAGCAAGCGCCGGATCCGAATGGCGGACATCATCTCGCTGTCGGCGAGATGGTGGGCGATCTGGCGCGGCGTCCAGTCGCCGGTGGCCGATCGGTCGAGCTCCTCCTCGGTCACGCCGTCGAGCGCTTCGAGGACGACTCGATAGCCGTCGCGGTATTGGCGGATCAGCCGAGACCTTTCGTCCGCGTCCATCTTTCCTCCCATGAAGCCGCTCATGGAGCCGCCGACAGGAATCGAACCCGTAACCTGCTGTTTACAAAACAGCTGCTCTGCCAATTGAGCTACGGCGGCGCGTCAAAAGAGCGTACCGCAGCCCCTGTCTCCGGAACCCGCGCCGCAGACCGAGAGGCGCAGCGGATCGGACCCTCCTTCCGTTTTGTCCCAGACGCTATGGATCACTTGTCCCAAACGTCGGTCGATTAACGTTTTTTGGGCGAAATTTTTCGTTAATTTGTGGCGGCGGTTCTGGGCCTCGCTACTATCGCAACAGCCCGCCTGATTGGTGGGCTTTGCCGTCAAGAGGGTTTGAAGAGGGTCGTCTCGAATGCCGCGTAGCCGGACGTTTCGCCTGCCTGGAGCGGCACTGATCGCGGTTGCCGCGCTCACCTTTACATCTGTGGGCGTCGCGGCCGAGGATTCCTCAAACGGCGACGACTCGACCCGGAATCCGACCTCGAAGCGATTCCACGAGGAGACGCCGACCCCCGGGGCTCGAACCGTTCGGCACTGGTCGGGCCAGAGCGTCAACCCCGCGGACGGTCACACCTATACGTACGACATCGTCGGCGCGGACCCGAGCACCGGACACGCCGCCACGATCGGGGTCGACATCATCCCGCTCGACGTGAACGTGGGGGGCAGGGCGTTCAACGGTTCGGACACTGTGGCCGCGATTCTCGCCTCGCCGCTGTTCCAGCGTGCGGACTACGTCTCGACAATCGCGACGACGAGCTTCGCGAGCGGCGCCTTTGGCAAGAGCTCCGGCGGCGCCCTCTCCGCCGGTAACACCGGGGTCCAGCTTCTGGACGCCACGATGCGCTCCCAATTCAACAAGATCGGCACCGGCTACCACCTGAACCTCAGGCCGGCGGTCCGTCGCCCGATCAGCATCGACGTTCCGGCGGTCGACGGCGTCGTGCGCACGAACCCAGCAACAAACATCGGGTTCGCCGCCGTCGATGACACATGGTTTCAGCCTCAGGTCGAGAGCCTGATCCCGCAGCTCCATCTGAGCCCCCAGCGGCTGACCGTCTTTCTGACCAGCGATCTGGTGCTCTATGCCGACCACATGCCAAAGCACTGCTGCGTGATCGGCGCGCACGGCGCGGTCCCGACGACCAGTCGAGCGGACGAAGAGAGTGACGGACAGGCGCGGGCCGGGGTCCAGACGTTCGTTTGGGCGTCCTGGATGACCGCCGGCTTTTTCACCCTCGACCCGACACAGTCGTGGGCCAAGCAGGACATCAACGGCCTGAGTCACGAGATCACCGAGTGGGCGAACGACCCGTTCGCCACCAACTTGGTCCAAGCCTGGAAGTCACCGATCGCCCCGCAATACGGCTGCAACAACCTGCTCGAGACGGGCGATCCGACCTTGAACATCGGCTTTTCCGTCGGCACGAACCCGTTCCACCAGAACGCCTTCAGCGACGGCACCTACCACCCGCAGGACGAGGCTTTCCTCCCGTGGTTCATGCGGACATCACCCAACGACGTCTCGCAGCCGACGCAGAGCGATTCCACCAAGGGCCGCTACACGTTCCTGGGCGACCTGAACCCGTTCTCGTTCTTCCACCAGCCGCCAGGGACCTGCTGAACCGAACAATCAGGGGAGAGGGGCGGTGGGCCTGACCCCGCCCCTCTATCTATTCTTGGCGGGACTTGATCGAGCCAAAAGACGTCGTGATCGCGATCCTCGGCTCGTCGGCGGCATTTGCCGGCTTCGAGCTCGTGTTCCTCGGCATCATCATCGCGGCGTACCAGTCCTACTCGGGAAGCGTGCCCGAGCACGTGGTCGAGCCCTATCGGCTGACCGGCACCGCGCTTCTGGGCACGTTTGCCATCAGCCTCGTCACGGTCGCGATAAGCCTGCTCTGGCTGAGCGACGGCGGCCCGAGCGGCCTCTACGGTTGGACAATCGGGCTGTTCGCCGTCCAGCTCGTCGCGGTGTTCACCTCGGCTGCGTGGGCGACGCGAATGGTGCTCTGGACGTAGTCGTGGCGCTGACCCAGAAGAAGCTCCAGGACCTGAAGGACGCCGGTCTCACCAACCTGCTGCAAGAGGACGCCGGGGCGTGGAAGGCGAAGGCCAAGCACTCCTACACTGCGACGCATGGATTCATCAAGGAGATCCGGCCCGATGATGTTGTGCCGCTGCTGGTCGCCGAGCTCGAGGTGACTCCTGAGTTCCGCAACTACCTGGCCAAGAAGAAGCTGAAACAGAAATACTGGTCGGAGTGGTTCGCGGAATTGATCATCGACCGGTTCTGGTCTGAGCTGAAGGGAGGATGACGTTGGCGAAGGATCCGTCGGAGCAGGCAAAGCGCTTCATAGACGCATCGTTGCGGGGAGGCTCGAGGCCGCCGAGCAAAGCCGCCTACGCCCGGGCGGTCAAGCTGGCGCGGCAGGCCATGGAAGAGTTGACGCACGTCGCCCGGAGGGCCGGCTCCTCGCCTCGATAGGCTCCGAATACCACATTTGAGGGATGCCTCCCAGCCGGCCTGGGTGATATGCACTTAGGTCAGAACTGAGGCGGTGAGGGCCCGGGTGGCACCAGGGTCCATCGAAGGGGGGTGTGGTCATGGTTCGTCCACGCGTGGCAATCTGGACCCTGGTCGCTCTTGTCGCGGGCGCGGTAGCGCTGGCGCCGTTACACGGGGGGATAAAGACGGCTGACGCCGCCGCGATCGCTTTCGAGACCCCAACCATCGTCGATCCGATCCACACCAACGGCGAGCCCGATATCGCGATCGACCCGCAAGGCCGGGTCTTCAACAGCGGGCCCACCGGGACCGGCACCCAGCGCAGCACGTGGTTCGGCTCTGTCGATGGCGGCCACACCTTCCGCGTCATGACGCAGAAGATCCCGGCGTCGCCGGCAACGGGCATCCCGGCGCCAGGGCCAGGCGGCGGCGACACGGACATCGCCTTCGACCGCAGCGGCAAGCAGTACTTCGCCGACCTCTGGGCGCTGGCCTGCCAGCGCGTGGCAGTGACCGGACCGACAAACCCGGGCGCGACTGACCAGGAGAACTTCCTCGGTTGCGCCGGCAGCAGCCCGGGCTCCGACCGTCAGTGGCTGGCTGTTTACGATCCAGCCCCCGGCACGCCCAACCAATCGGCCTACACCGGCCCGCGCCCGTTGGTCTACCTGGAGTGGAACAACATTGTCGGTCCGGGGCCGAACGGGGGCGCTCAGTGGAACAAGAGCACGGACGGCCTGAACTACGTCAACGCCACCGCGGATGTGACCCCTACGACCAGCACGAGCTATTCGCCGTTCGGTCCCGATGGCTATCCAGCGATCGACCAGGTCACAGGCAAAGTGTTTCAAGCCGCCGGCTGCACCACCAACAACGGATGCACGTCGAGCGGGCTCTGGATGAACATCGGCACGCCGGACTCAACCGGGACTTTGAAATTCCTGGATGACAACGGCGCGGGCGGCCAGGACCTCAAGAAGCTCGTCCACATCGCCGATACGCCAACCGGTTCGCCCGACACGCTCTTCTCGGTCCTCTCGATGGACTCCGGCCGCAACCTCGAGGTGGTCTGGACGGTCAGTCCGGCCAACAACGATCCCGCGCTCCGCCAGACGTTTGTGAGCGCCTCGAGCGCGGCCAGCGGATGGACCGCGTGGACGGCGCCGGTCCAGGTCAGCGACGGCTCGACCGCCACTGGCGACGCAACGAATGTCTTTCCGTGGCTCAAGGCCGGAGGGCCCGGCCGCGCGGACGCGGTCTGGTATGGGTCCGACAAGCAGGTCGACCCGAGCAGCCACAGCAACCAGTCGTGGAACGTCTTCATGTCGCAGGTCGTCTTCCCGACCAACTCGTCCGGCGGCATCACAGGCGCGGCGCCGTCGACGCAGCTCGTCAAGGTCACGCCGCACCCGATGCATTACGACGATGTCTGTCTTGCCGGCACCGGATGCATCGCCCAGACCGGCAACCGCAACCTGGCCGACTTCTTCGGCGTGACCATTGACCTGACCGGCGCGGCCGAGATCGTCTACGACGACACGTCGAACAAGCTGGTGCAGCCGCCCGGCACATGCACAGTCCAGGTGGCCGACCACTGCGGCGCAGGCGTGATCACCATCGCGCGCCAATCATCCGGGCTGGGCCTGTTCGGCACCAAGGTCAGCGGGCCGTCGAACTCGCCGGTGAGCGGCCTGAGCGACCCAGCGGGCGACGCGCGCTATGCCGTGATCGGCGGCGGCAACCAGTCGGGCATGGACATCCGCTCCAGCCAGCTCAGCTTCTCGCCTAACGGCTCGACTCTCAACGTCACGATGCAGGTGACCGATCTGAGGCATCCAGAGGCGGCGATCACCGCGATCCAGGGCGCGACCAACGTGCAGTACGTCACCCGCTGGCAGATGGGCAACACCATCTACTACGCCGCGATGGAGAACAACGCGGCCAACCAGCCGATCTTCTACGCAGGCGCGATGCAGACGATCGACCTTTGCTCCGTGTCGGCGTGCTTCCCGCACGTGATGACCTATCCGGAACCCGGCACAGGCCCGACCTTTACCGGCAAGCCGGAAACCGGTTCGATCAACTGCTCGTCGACGCCATGCACGCTGACGATCTCAGTCAAGGTCGCCGACGTCGGCGGGCCCACGACATCCAGCCTTCTCGAGTCGGTGGGCGCCTACTCGCTCGCCGCGGCGCTTCAGGAGGGGGCTGAGAACAACGTTGCCGCAGAGAGCGACACGGTTCCACTCGAGATCGACGGGGTGTGCTGCTTCAACTTCAGGCGGAAGTAGGCTGAGCCAGCCGGCGGAGGGTGTGAGAGGTATAGAGGAGAGGGCGGAAAGTCTTAGAGCTCCGCCCTCACTCGTTCCGCCGCCCTGGCGAGCGCGCTGAGCTTGCCGAATGCCTTCGCGCGCGGCAGGTACTTCATGCCGCAGTCCGGGGCGAGGATGAGTCGCTCCGGAGCGACGAATTGAAGAGCGTTCCTGATCCGCCGGACCAGCGTCTCGACGTCCTCCACGGGGCTCTCGTCTGACAGATCGATCACTCCGACGATGAGGGTCTTGCCCCCGAAGGATCGGAGCACGCCCAGGTCGACCTTCTGCTGCGCGGACTCTATCGAGATCTGACGCACATCGACATCGGCGAGCGGCTCGAGAAACGGATAACCCTGCGGCCGGTTGTGGACGATGTGCGCGTAGCCGAAGCACGTATGCAGCGCCGTCGTGCCGGTGATCCCATGGAAGGCACGGTTGATAGCCTTGATCGCGAAGCGCTGCGCCTTTTCCGCGCGCGCCTGGAGGTATGGCTCGTCGAGCTGAACGACGTCGGCGCCCGCGGCGAACAGATCGCGCACCTCCTCGTTCACGGCCTCGGCGAGCGCCATCGCGAACGCCTCGTCGTCGCGGTAGTAGTCGTCCTGCGCCTGCTGCGACATGGTGAACGGTCCGGGCAGGGTCGCTTTGATCGCGCGGTCTGTGTTCGCGCGCAGGAACTGCACGTCGCGTTTCTCGACCGGCCGCGCGCGCCGAATCGGACCCACGACGCGAGGCACCGGATTGGGGTGGCCGGTCCGGTCGAGCGCAGTGCCCGGGTTGTCGAGGTCCATGCCCTCGAGCGCGGTGGCAAAGCGATTCGAGTAGCTCTCGCGCCGAATCTCGCCATCCGTGACGATGTCGATTCCCGCCCGCTCCATGTCACGGATCGCGACGACAGTCGCGTCATCCTGCGCCTGCTCGAGAAACTCGGGTGCTACGCGCCAGATCTCCTTCGCACGCACGCGCGGCGGAAGACGGCTGCCGAGCATATGGCGATCGACAAGCCAGTCCGGCTGCGGATAGCTGCCGACCACGGTCGTGGGCAGGAGTGGCACCAGTCCGCAAGGTTAATCTGTGCCTCGACATGGCAACTACCGCCGGCCGGTTGCGCGGGGATGCCTGCGACAAGGACTGGATCTGGGAGCGAGAGGTAGAGACCGCTACACCGGATGAGGTCCAGCACCTCAGCGGCGCGGCCTGGGAACGTCAGTACCGCAGGCTCCGCGAAGCATCACCTTTCTACGCTCGCAAGTGGCGCGACGCGGGCGTTGGCACGACGTTCGTCGGGCTGACCGACGTGTCAAATCTCCCCTTCACGACCAAGCAGGAGCTGAAGCAGGCCCTTGACGAGGACCCGCCGTTCGGCAGCAACCTGTGCGTATCGCCGGACCAGGTCAAGCGCGTGTATCAGACGAGCGGCACCTCCGGCAGTCCGAGCGTGCTTGCGCTGACACGTGGCGATATGGAGTCGTGGACGACCATGGGCACTCGGACCTATTACGCGACCGGCATCCACGAGCACAGCACCGTGCTGACGACATTCGGCGCCGGTCCGTTTGTGGCCGGGCACACGCATTTCGTCTTGCTGCGCATTGGGACACGCTCGGTGCCGGTGGCGCCAGGTGACACGGAGCGGGTGATCTTCGGATTTCGCGCCGGCCTTGCCGACACGCTCCTCTCGACCGCGTCTTTCGCCCAGTACGTGGCCAACCTCCTCGAGAAGAGCGATGCCGACCCAGGTGCGCTCGCTCTGACCCACGTCGTGACCGGCGGCGAACCGGGCGGCGGAATTCCAGCCATCCGCGATCACATCCAGCGCGTGCTGGGCGTCACCGTCACCGAGGTGATGGGCATCGGCGACATCGCTCCCTCGCTTTTTGGTGAGTGTCCTCACCAGCAGGGCATGCACTTCTGCGGCGCCGGGCATGTGTGGACCGAGCTCATCGATCCGGACACGCGCGCGCCAATGGAGATCGAGACCGGCGCCGTCGGCGAGCTCGTGTACACCACGCTGACGCGCGAGGCGATGCCGATCGTGCGCTTTCTCGGCGGTGACATCGTGCGCATCGAGGGAACCTCGTGCGAGTGTGGGCGGACGAGCTATCGGCAGCGCGTGCTTGGACGTCGCGACGATATGTTCATCGTCCGCGGCGTGAACGTCTACCCGACGGCCATCCTCGCCGTGGTCGGCGACTTCCGGCCGCGCGTGACTGGCCGCGCAAGGGTGGTTCGCACCGGCGACGCGACCTCGATCGAGCCTCCGATCCCGGTCGAGGTGGAGATCACCGAACGGCACGAGTCGGACGTCGCGCTGGTGGCGCAGATCGAGAGCGCGATCCACTCGAGGTTGATGTTCAGGAGCAAGGTCGAGCTGGTGCCTGAATCCGATTTCGGCGAGTCGGGCTACAAGACGAAGCTGACCGTTCGGAAGTGAGCCGCAAGAAGCTCACGTCCAGCCTCGGCCGCAGCACGACCGACCAGATCTTCGTCCGCGGCCGCGACCTCGCGGCGGACCTCATCGGCAAGGTGCCGCTCGGCGACTTCGCATTCCTCGAGCTTAAGGGCCGGCTTCCTTCGCGCGAGGAGTCGGTGATGTTCAACGCCCTGGTCGTGACCCTGGTCGAGCACGGTCTCACGCCGAGCACCATCGCCGCCCGGCTGACCTACTTTGGCGCGCCGGAGGCGCTGCAGGCGGCGGTCGCGGCGGGCTTGCTGGGCATGGGCGACCGCTTCGGCGGCTCCATCGAGCAGGCGGCCCGGACGCTGCAGGAAGCGCCGCCGGAAGGTGATCTCCATGTCAACGCCAGAAAGATCGTCGAGTCGCATCGGGCGAGCAAGCAGGTCATCCCCGGCATCGGGCACCCGGTCCATAAGCCAGCCGACCCACGGGCGACAAGGCTCTTCGCTCTTGCGTCTGAAAACGGCTTTTCGAGCCGCCACGTCAGGCTGATGGAGCTGATCGCCGAGGAGGCCACAGCCGCGTTCGGCCGCGAGCTGCCTGTCAACGCCACCGGGGCGATCGGCGCCATCGCCACCGAGATGGAGTTCCCCTGGCGCATCACCCGCGGCCTGGCGGTGATGGCCAGGGCGATCGGCCTGGTCGCCCACATACAAGAAGAGATGGACGAGCCGATGGCGGCCGAGATCTGGTCGCGGTCCGAGGAGGAAGCCTCAAGTGACACTCGAAAGGGGCCGGACTAAGATGAGGGTGCACGGAATAATCTGATCGGAGGGGACGTGGCCGCCAGCATTCCCGGCATTCACCACGTGACGTGCATCACCGCCGACGTCCAGAAGTGCGTCGACTTCTACGTCAGCGTGCTCGGGCTGCGCTTCGTCAAGAAGAGCATCAACCAGGACCTCCCGGACACGTACCACATCTATTTCGGCGACTACCTCGGCACGCCTGGCACCGCGATGACCTTCTTCGGCTGGCCGACCTGGCCGAAGCAGCACGCCGGCAGCGGTCAGGTCACAACGGTGTCTTTCCAGGTGCCAGGCGGCTCGCTCGACTTCTGGGCCAACCGCTTGCGGGGTGCCCTGGCGGGAAGCGCCCGTGGACGAGGAGCATGCGATCCGCGGCTTTCACTCGGTGACGATGACGCTGGCCGAGACCGCCGCGACCTTCAACCTCGTGACGTCGACGATGGGGTTCCGGCAGGTGAACAAGGAGGGGAACAGGACGCGCTTCGAGACCGGCCCCGGCGGCCCGCACGGGATCCTCGATGTGGTCGAGTCTCCGGAGGGGCCCGTCGGCGAAGAATCGGTGGGCACCGTGCACCACGTCGCCTGGCGGACGGCGGACCCGGCGTCTCAGGTCGCCTGGCGGGATCTCCTGTTGCGGGCAGGGCGGAACGTGACGCCGATGATCGAGCGCTGGTACTTCAAGTCGATCTACTACCGGGAGCCCGGCGGGGTGCTGTTCGAGATCGCGACCGACGGTCCCGGCTTCACCGTGGACGAGGCGCCCGAAAAGCTTGGCACCACCCTCAGCCTGCCGCCCTGGTTCCAGGTGCGGCGCGACCGCCTCGACGAGGTACTGCCGCCGGTTGTCGTGCCGACCACGGCGACGACCGGCGCTCATTAGCGTCAGTGGTCAAGCCATGAGACCTCACGGAGGGGAAGCTGAATGAGCACCGCAGTTATCACGCCCGTCAACCCGATGGCGGCGGAAGGCAAGGACACGGTCCTGGCCGTCATGCGCCGCGACCGCGAAAATTTCACGCGACTCGTCTCTGACCCGAAAAACTGGAACGTCAACACGCGCTGCACAGGATGGGAGACGCGCGATCTGGTCGGTCACATGATCGATGTGATGGAGGGCTACTTCAAGAACTGGGACGCCGCTGTCGCCGGCAAGGAGGGCACCGCCCTCGGCCTCCCGGTGATGGGGGAGACGCTGAACGACCACGCCCTCGAATTTCGCAAGCTCCCACGGGAGGAGGCGCTCGACCGCTTCAAGAAGGACGCGCAGAAGCTCGACAAGATGCTCGCGGACCTGACGCCGGAGCAATGGACCAGCTTCATGGTCTATCACCCGTTTGCGGGCCCCGTGCCTGCCGGGTTCTACGGCACGTTCCAGATCATGGACTACGGCGTCCACCCGTACGACATCGAGTACGGTCTCGGCAACAAGCTGGCCACGATCGATGAAGCCACCGCGGGCTTGATCCTGCCATTCGCGTTTGTGTTCTGGCAGTACACGGTGGATGAGAAGAACGCCAAGGGCCTCGACTTCACGTACGGCCTTCAGGTCGACGGGCCGTGGGGCGGTAAGTGGCGCGTCACCGTCAAAGATGGGAAGTGGTCGGCGGTACCTGAGGAAGGCGACTTCAAAGGCGTCGACGCGCTCTTTCACTACAACAACGCAGCTGAAGCCGTGCTGTCGTTCTTCCAGCGCTTCCCTGGCGGGTCGGCAACCGGTGACCCGGACGTGATCGAAGCCGTGCGACACCTGCACTTCCGCTTCTAATCCGAAGCACTCTCTGGGCGGCGGACCTGGCGCCATCGGGTCCGCCGCTCTTTGCTGTCGAGGAGGTCGACGATCGGCGCGCCGCCCCGGTGGCGGCGGCGATGGGCCCTGAGGGCGACCTGGTCAGGACGCGATTTGCTCGGGGTTGCAGATGCTTTGCGGTTTGGATCGACGGTGCAATCGCCGGCTACGGCTGGCTTTCCACGGGCCCTGAGTGGATCGGAGAGCTCCAGGTGGAGATCGAGCCCGGCCGTGATGAGGGCTACGTCTGGAACTGCGCGACAGTCGACGAGCATCGCCGCAAAGGAATCTTTCGCTCCCTCCTCGTCGGCATGTCCGAGCACGCGCGGGCGGCGGGATTGAAGCGACTGTGGGTCGGCAGCCTGGCGATCCCGGCCGAGAAGGCGGTCGCCCCGTCCGGCTTCAAACCGGCGCTGTACTGCACGTCGTTGACCTTTGGCGGTCTGCATCTGCTGCGGGTCGAGGCGGCGACCGATGCCATGCTGGCGAGCGAGGCAGTGTCACGGATCAAGACGCAGGCGGGACTCCATCTACGCTTGTCGCGCCCCCGCCGGCACTAAGAGGCAGTCGTGATAAGCGTGTTCGTCGGTCTAGCCGCAGTCATTCGCACGTTCCGGATGACCAAGGAGGCGGCCGAGTCATCGGCCGTGCTCGCCGCCAACCAGGGGCTCTACAACGGCTTTTTGGCTGCCGGCTTGATCTGGGGGCTGGTGGCCTACGGAGTAGCCACAGGCCGGCCCATCCTGACCTTCTCCTTGCTGTGCGTAATCGTCGCGGGCATTTATGGCGCTGCGACCGTGAGCCGGCGAATCTTCTTTGTTCAGGCCGTCCCCGCCATCGTTGCCCTTGCCCTCGTCTGGCTCGCGCGCTAGAGCGCCGACTTGTAAATCTCGAGCAGGTCCACAGCCGGGTATTTGCGGCCCAGCTGCTCAGCCGCGATGCGCAGCTGCGATTCACCGATCCCGCATTCCGCAATGTGCTGGGGCAGCCCCAAAGACTCGATCAGTCGCTGAACCCGGTCAGCGGCGTCGCCGCCCATCACGCCCGAGAGAATCGCCATACGCTCAGGCATCTGCTTTGCCAGGTGGCGCATCACGTGTGGCAGCAGCAGACATGAGGTGACGCCGTGCGGAATTCCATGCCGGGCCCCGATCTGCTTGCCCATCGTGTGGCTCAGTCCGCCGGCAGACGGACCGGGCAAGGTGAACGAGAACCACGCCGCCAGCTGGTTTTCCGTCCTCACGTCGACGTCGGCGGGCGAAGCCTTCGCCCGCGGCAGCGAGTCGAACAAGCGGCGGATGCCCTCCAGCGCCAGCACATCGTTGAATGGGTGCTCTCCCGGGCTCAAAAAGCCCTCGACGGCGTGGTCGAGGGCGCGGATCCCGGTCGAGAGCCAGAGCTCCAGCGGCGTGGCCATGGTCAGCTCGGCGTCGTAGACCACCGTCTCGACGAGCAGGCGGGGATCACGCATGCCTGCCTTGTCGCCGCCCTCGTCCGTGAAACCAGCCCCGGCGGCCAGCTCGGCGACTGAGAGCGTGGTCGGGACGGCGATGTGGGGGAGGGCGCGGCCCTCGTCGGCGGCCGATCGCACGGAGATGATCTTCGCCGCGTCGATGACGCTGCCGCCACCGAAGCTCACGATACCGTCGGCTTGGGCGCCTGTCGTCGCCTCGGCGCCCGCGTCCACCTGCGCTATCGGAGCGTGCTGCGAGATGACGACCGTCGCGACGGGCGTGACCGGAATGGATTTCGTCGAGCCAAGCAAAGAACGCGTCGTGACCAGCACAACGCGCTTCATCTGGAGCCGATTCACCTCAGGTCCGAGCTGCGCGATGGACCCCCGACCCCAATGGATGATGCGTGGATTCGAGTACGCGAAGTCGCCCGTCAACGTGTGGTCATACTAGGTTGCGATGGCTGTTGCGCACGGTCAGCGCGTCCTCGAGGCGGGGGAGCCACTCGCATCGGCGCGGGCCGCGATGATCCTTCTCCACGGACGCGGTGCCACGGCGGAGGACATCCTGACCATCGCCGCCGAGGTCCAGCAGCCCGGGTGGGCGTACCTGGCCCCGCAGGCGGCGGGCAACGCCTGGTATCCCAACCCCTTCACGGCGCCGTTGGAGAGCAACGAGCCATACCTCACCGCCGCGCTCGACATGGTCTCGAAGCTGGTCGAGCGAGTCGAAGCCAGGGTGCCGGCGCAGCGGACCATCCTGCTCGGGTTCTCGCAGGGCGCCTGCCTGACGCTGGAGTGGGCGGCTCGGAACGCGCGGAGCTACGGCGCGATCGTCGGCCTGAGCGGCGGGCTGATCGGTCCTGACGGCACTCCGCGCGACTATCCAGGCACGTTCGATGGGACGCCTTCCTTTTTGGGCTGCAGCGACGTGGACCCGTACATCGCCAAGGAGCGCGTGCTCCAGGCCGGCGAGGACTACAAGCGCATGGGCGCCGCAGTGACGGTTCGCCTGTACCCGGGCATGGCGCACACGGTCAGCTCGGAAGAGATCGACGTTCTCCGCGGGCTCGTCGAGGCGATCTAGGTCTTCTTCTCGGCCTCTTCGCCCATCTCGCCGTGCTCGACGATGTCGCCCGGCTTGAAGAGGACCGCCTGAAGCACGGTCCGCCACTTGGGCTTGCGGCGGGAGAGGAACTCGAGCGCCATCGCGAAGTGCTTGAACTCCTCTTCTTGAGCCTCCTCCATGATCCCCCTGGCCT
>VBEF01000090.1 GCA_005881275.1 Chloroflexota bacterium | reverse complement strand
GCAGGAACACCAGATGATCCACGGCATCATCGAGATCGGCGACAAGACCGTGCGCGAGATCATGATCCCGCGCACCGACATCGTCGCCGTCGACCGCGAGGCGCAGCTGCGCGACATCGTGAAGCTGTTCAAGCAGCATCGCCACACGCGGATGCCGGTCTTCGAGCACGACATCGACCACGTCGTCGGCCTCATCCACACCAAGGACCTGCTGCTCTTCTACACGCTGTCCAGCTCGCGAAAGTTCGACATGGACAAGGTGTTGCGGCCGATTGAGTTCACGCCCGAGCAGAAGAAGGTCGATGAGCTCCTGAACGACATGCGGACGAAGAAGGTCCACATGATGATCGTGGTCGACGAGTACGGCGGGACCGCCGGACTGGTGACGCTGGAGGACCTGCTCGAGGAGATCGTCGGGGAGATCCGCGACGAGTACGACACCGCGGAGCAGGAGGACCTGGTGATCATCAACGACCACGAAGCGCGCGTCGACGCAGGATTCCCGCTCGAGGAGCTGAACGAGCGGCTGCACCTCGGGATCGAGGAGTCGGGCGACTACGATTCGGTCGGTGGCTACGTGCACTCGGTTCTCGGCAAGATCGCGGAGGAAGGCGACTCTTTTCAATCCGGTCGCGCGAAATGGATTGTCGAAAAGGTGAAGGGTCGGAGGATCGAGACCATCCGTCTCGTCGCCGAGGAGCGGTGGCCGACCGAGGTCCACGGTCACGACGGGGCGGGCGAGATCCGGGTGGAGGAGCAGACTGGCCACCTACCGTGACCGCGCCGTCGTGCTGCGCAAGCTCGACTACGGCGAGGCCGACCGCATCTTCACTCTGCTGACCAGCACCCACGGCAAGGTGGGCGCGATCGCGAAGGGCGTCCGCCGCCCGTCCTCGAAGCTGGGTCCATCTCTGGAGCTGTATGGGCACGTCGACGTGCTGCTGGCCAAGGGCCGCGGCGAGCTGGACGTCGTGGCGCAGGTGCAGCGCGTGCCGGGCTACCGGATCGAGGGCGACGTCGAGCGCATGGCCCACGCCGCGCTGATCGCCGAGCTGGCGGAGCGGGTGTGCGAGGACCGGCACCCGGTCGAAGGGGTGTACGAGCTGGCCGTGACGGCGATGGCGGAGCTGGGACGGGAGACGCAGCCACGCCGGGCGTCGGCGTGGTTCTTGATGTCCGCCCTGGACCTGCTGGGCTACGCGCCGCAGCTCATCTCGTGCGCGTCATGCGAGTCGCCGCTCCCAGCGCAGCCGGCGGCGTTCAGCCCGGAGGCGGGCGGGCTGCTGTGCGATAGGTGTGCCATGCCTTCGATGCCTCTCGTTCCCCTGGCCGCGATCAAGGTGCTGCGCCTGATGGCGTCGGGCGACCTCGAGACCTATCGCCGCCTGAAGCTCGACGAGGCCTTGATCGGTTCGATCGAAGGCGTGCTGCAGTCGCAGCTGGAGCACCACCTCGACCGCCGCCTGAAATCTCTCGCGTTCCTCCATGAGATGAGGATGTGATGACGATTCCACGCGAGCAGGTCATGGACAAGGTGGTGGCGCTGACCAAGCGGCGCGGTTTCATCTATCCCTCGAGCGAGATCTACGGCGGGCTGTCGGGCTTCTACGACTACGGCCCGTACGGCGTCGCGCTGAAGCGGGCGATCAGGGATTTGTGGTGGCGCCACATGGTGGAGCTGCGCGACGACGTCGTGGGCCTGGAGTCGACGCTGATGATGCCCGAGGCGGTGTGGGAGGCCTCGGGCCACCTGCAGAACTTCGTCGACCCCCTGCGCCAGTGCCTGGGCGAGTGCAAGAAGCGGTGGCGGGCCGACAAGGTGTTGGGCGAGAAATGCCCCGAGTGCGGCGGACCGCTGGACGACGCGCGGATGTTCAACCTGATGTTCAAGACCCATGTGGGTCCCCTGGAGGACCGCGCGTCGGAGGTGTACCTGCGCCCGGAGACTGCGCAGGGAATGTTCGTCGATTTCAAGAACGTGATCTCTTCAACCCGCGTGCGGGTTCCGTTCGGCATCGCGCAGCAGGGCAAGGCGTTTCGCAACGAGATCACGCCGGGCAACTTCGTCTTTCGGGTGCGCGAGTTCGAGCTGATGGAGATGGAGTACTTCGTCCGGCCGAGGCAGGACGACGAGGCCTTTGATTACTGGCGCAAGGAGCGGATGCGCTGGTACACGGACGTGCTGGGGATCAACCGCGAGCGGCTGCGCATGTACGACCACCCGAAGGAGTCGCTGTCGCACTACTCGAAGCAGACGACCGACATCGAGTACGAGTTCCCGTTCGGTTGGGGGGAGTTGGAGGGGATCGCCGACCGCACTGACTTCGACCTGGCGGTGCACCAGGAAAAGTCGAAGCAGGATCTGACGTTTCTGGATCCGGAGACGAACGAACGGTATCTGCCCTGGGTGATCGAGCCGGCGGTGAGCGTGGAGCGCATTTTCATCACGCTGCTGCTGGACGCCTACGACGAGGACGTGGTGAACAACGAGCCGAGGGTCCTCCTGCGCCTACATCCAAACGTGGCACCGGTGCAGGTGGCGGTGGTTCCGCTGTCAAAAAAGCAGGAGCTGATCGATGTGGCGCAAGAGGTCGTCAAGTCGCTGCGGGGTCAGTTCCGGGTGGAGTACGACCAGACGGGGGGGAACATCGGCAGGCGCTACCGCCGCCAGGACGAGATCGGCACGCCGTTCTGCATCACAGTCGACTTCGACACGCTGACGGACAAGGCGGTAACGATCCGTCAGCGTGACTCTACCCAGCAAGAGAGGGTTGCAATCGAAGGCCTTAGCGCGCGGATCGGTTTCCTTGTGTCTGGAGCCCGTCGATGATCATTTTCAGGCCGAATTCGAATTCGTCGCCGTAGTCGTAGCCTGGCTTCATCGTGTGCTCGACTGCCATTTCAGTTAGGTACGGGTATTCGCCCGCCGGCACCAGGCGGAGATTGCGGAGGACGGAGTCGTGGTGTCGCAGCGTTGCCGGTCCCGGTTGCGCGCGTGATTCCATCAAGCCGATTGCCCAAGGGTGCCGCTTCAGGGCATGGCGGGCCGAGATCGCCCGGCGGCGCATCGCGGTTGGCCAGTCTTCGCCGGCGGCGGGGAGATCGATCTCGCTGAAGACGATGTCGACCATGCCGTTCAAGAGCTCGTCCTTGTTTCGAACGTGGTTGTAGAGGGACATCGCCTCGACCCCTACCTCCTGGCCCAGCCTGCGCATGCTCAACTCCGCGATGCCCTCGCGGTCGGCGAGGGTGATGGCGGCATCGAGGACTCGTTCCCGGCTCAATGCGGTCCTGGCCATCCCTTCTCCTTGACAAGACTTACAGCGTAAGGTTAGACTTACAACGTAAGTTCATAGTACCTGAAAGGAAGGGGAAACCATGATCGCAACGCAGACCAGACCAACAGCTCTCGTTCGGCAGGGCACCATGCAGGCGGCCGTCCGGCGCCTCTACGGCCCGGCCGATCTCGTGCATCTCGAAGACGTCGAGAAACCCACCGTCAAAGACGGCGGGGTGCTCGTTCGCGTTCGCGCCGCCGGCGTGGATCGGGGCGTCTGGCACCTGATGGCCGGCAAGCCCTACCTCATGCGCATCGCCGGTTTCGGGCTTCGCGCTCCCAAGAATCCCGTCCTCGGGCGCGAGCTGGCCGGCGTCGTCGAGGCCGTGGGCAACGGCGTGACCAGATTCACGCCAGGCGATGAGGTCTTCGGCATCGCAGAGGGTTCCTTCGCCGATTACGTCGTCGCTCGCGAGGACCGGCTCGCGCCCAAGCCCGAGAACCTCACCTTCGAGCAGGCAGCGCCGAGCGGCGTCTCCGGCTTAACCGCGCTGCAGGCCGTGCGTGACCACGGCCAGGTCAAGGCAGGGCAGGACGTTCTCGTCATCGGCGCCTCGGGCGGTGTCGGCACCTTCGCCGTGCAGATCGCCAAGGCATACGGCGCAACGGTCACCGGCGTGAGCAGCTCCTCGAAAGTCGAGATGGTCAGATCAATCGGTGCGGATCAGGTGATCGATTACACGCGAGACGAGATTGCGGGGCGGTACGACGTGATCATCGACACAGGCGGCAACATGCCACTGGCGCGTTTGCGCAGCCTGCTCAAGCCCGACGCCACTCTCGTCATCGTCGGCGGCGAGGGCGGAGGAGATTGGTTCGGCATCGGCCGGCAGCTCAGGGCAATGATGCTGTCCCGGTCCAAAGGTCAGAAGCTTCGCTCCTTCATATGCAAGGAGAACCACGAGGACATGCTCGTCCTCAAAGACCTGATCGAGTCCGGCAAGCTCACGCCGGTCATCGACAGGACCTACCCGCTCGCCGGCGTCCCCGAGGCCATTCGGCGTCTACAGGAAGGTCGCGCTCGGGGGAAGCTCGTCA
>VBEF01000015.1 GCA_005881275.1 Chloroflexota bacterium | reverse complement strand
TCGGGGGCTGGCGCAGTTTGGCAGCGCGCACGGTTCGGGACCGTGAGGCCCCGGGTTCAAATCCCGGGGCCCCGACCATTTTTTGAACTCAGAATCAGCGCATCCGATGGTTCTCACGCGGTCGCCGTTGCACAAGGAGGTCACAGATTTTCTTGGAACTCGGTGGCGGCAGCCCCGTCCAAGTGGATTACGGACCGTCGATTGAACTCGCTCACGGCTCTAGCACAGCCGATATATCAGCACGCGCACGGCCCCAGGACCGTGAGGCACTTGGGTTTGAAAATCAAAGGCGCTGTCCACGCCCGTGTGCTGCCGACGCACAGGCCAGGACCATGAGCCACAGGGTTCACATCCCGCGCCGCCGTTTCGTCCTGCTCGAACTCATCGCATCGAACCTGTACATGGCCTCAGCGCTATTCACGCTGAAAGCCATGTTCTGGGTGAATTGGCAGGAGCCGGCTTTCCTCAAACCCCTCTGAGGAAAAGCACGCCTCCTGGGCCGCCTTTAGGAGCTGAAGTTTGCGATTGACGAGGCACAGCCGATACCCTGAATCCAAACGTTCTGGAGCCCGTCGATGTCCGGTGCGATGTCGTCGGCTGAGACGATTATCTGCCCGGTGAAGGACTCGACGTTACCGTCACCGGCGCGGTAGAAGTCCGCCACGATTACGGCCGTGTTCTCATCGGTGGTTGCGGTCTTCAGGGTCTCCGCCGCTGATCCAGTGCACTTGAAGGTCGTGCTTCTCAAGAGGTTGACTGTGTCCCAGCGAACGCCCTCGCCGCTGAGACATCCCTTCAGCGGGCCCTGCCCGATGTCGTTAGTGCAGCGAAAGCCGCCCGCGGACTTGACGAAACCGGTGACCGGATTGTAGGAGCCGCCGCCCGTAAGCGTGGCCGAACCGGTCCGAAACCCGCTGATATTCCTCGCGTTGAAGCCGAAGCCAATGTTGCCGCTGGCCGCCGAAGCGATCGAGGCAGTCAGCACAATGGCGGTCAGCGCTGCGGCCACCAGGCCACCTGCAAGAACGAGTCTTCGTTGCATTACTTCTTCTCCTAAATGTCTTGCCAACGAGATACATTAGTCAAAGAAGCTCGCTCTCGAGAGAGTTATTCCATACATGCTAAATGTGTGACGCAAAGGGTCTTGTCAGGTAGGTGGGCAATGCAACGACCACCTGGCGGGCAGTCCTAGTTGGCCGGGGTCATCGCTCGCTCAAAGGCTCGTCGACGAGTTCGACGTATTTGCCGAACCGCACGCCGGCGGTCACGGGGTTGGTTCCAGGCCGGTCAGCAGCTTCTTCAGTTGTAAAACGAGGGCACCACGGTCCTCTTTCGTCAGAGCCGAGAGCAATTCCTGCTCGCCGGCCGCGTCGGCGGCCACTGCCTGCTCCAGGACCTTGTTGCCGGCGACCGTAAGATTGACCAGCACCCCGCGTCGATCGCTCGGGTGGCGGCTGCGCTTGACGTAGCCGCGACGCTCCAGGCGGTCGAGCCGGCTCGTGATCCCCGCCGACGAGAGCATCAACCCTTTGAACAGCTGCGTGGGTGACAGCTGCTGGCCGGAGCCCGCGAGGAGCAGTGCGCCAAGGACCCCGACCTCGCCCCGATTGAGGCCGAACCGCCCAAAGACCTCCTCCTGGTGGCGGGCGATGTGAAGGGCGATCCGCGAGATGCGAGCGGTCACTTGATATGCCTCGATTTCCTTGCGCGTTCGAGTCGCCGCCAGCCGGTCGAGCAGAGCGTCGGTCCAATCCTTATTCGCCATGCCTCCCATTATAGGAATAACTCTCTCGGAGGAGAGATTCTTTGTCTGATGTATCTCGTCAACAAGCAGTCTCAAAAAAAGGAGAGAGAGGCGCCATGTTTTCGAAACTCGTAATTGCGGGTGGCCTGATGGCCGCCGCGCTGACGTTCGCGGCGTGCGGTTCCAGCTCAGCCGATCCTTACGCGGCAGCGACCAGCCCTACGCCGACCGCGGCACCGACGGCGGCGCCCGTGTATGTCACACCAAGCGCTGTCGCCAGCCCACAGGCAAACGGCATCGCCATCAAGGTCGGGAGCAGCAAGCTGGGTGAGATCCTGGTCGGCCCGAGCGGGAGGACAATCTACCTCTTCCTCGCCGACTCTGGCACCAGCTCGAGCTGCAACAGCGCCAGCTGCGTCCAGAACTGGCCGCCCGTGCTCACTAAAGGGGCGCCGCAGGCAGGATCCGGAGTTTCCGCTTCATTGCTTGGCACCACGACCCGCAAGGACGGCACCACCGAGGTGACTTACGCAGGCCACCCGCTCTACTACTTCATCGCGGACAACCAGGTTGGCCAGGTTAGCGGCCAGGGGATCGACGCATTCGGAGCGCCCTGGTACGTCGTCTCCCCGTCCGGGATGCAGATCAGCTGACGACCTGATGGATCGAATCCAGCACCGGCGGCTGAGCCAACGCCGTCCGCCGGTGCAAACCCGATCGTGCCCTTGACCCCGCGTGACTGTGTCATCAGACTGGCTTGTAGCTTGGGCATTCCTATTAATCCCGTTGGGCCTCTACACGTTGTGGTACTTCAAAGTTCGATGATGGCGCGCTCTGCGGTCGTTCCGGTTTCGGGTCCCCTCCCCGAAGCTGTCGATAAGGCCGGTGGGCGCCCCGTTATCTGGAGCTGGTTCGCGCAGCGCTGAGGACCAATGACCGCGGAGGCGGGTGGTTCGAGTCCACCGCGGCCCTCCGGGTTGGAGTCGAAGCTGGGTAGACAAACGATCGGGAGTCAGTCTCCGAGCCCCTGGAGGTCACAGCTGTGTCACGCATTCAGGGAACCAGGCGGATACACGAGGTCACAGGAGGACACGAAGAAGATCCAATTCGAGTACAGGAGGAACCGCGCGGACACCATGGGACACGAGAGGACACGCGATTGTGCCGGTTCGGGACCGTGAGGCCCCGGGTTCAAATCCCGGGCCCCCGACCAGTTTTTGAATTCAGAACGGTCAAGTGCCGCTATACAGCGAGCGAGCGTAGGTCACGGGGGGTCACAGGGAGATCACGTCGCCTTCCTTCAGTAGGGCCGCCCTGTGCTTCGAGACCGGTATGCGAGGAGCGCGCCCGCGACGCCGAATCCGGTGATCATGCTGCTCGACAAAAGTGGACCAGGATCGTCGACGCTTGTGAGCGCTAGGGATCCGAAGACAAAGAGCCACGCGACACCAGCGGCTGTGGACCAGCGCACAGCCACCGGCCCCGGGCGAGCAATCAGCACGACGCCGATCAGCAGACTCACAATCGCGCCCCCTAACACCAGGGCCGGCAGAGCTGGCTGCTGCAGCAGTATTCCGAGGTCTGCCAGGTTCTCCCCAACAAAAACGAAGAAGAGCAGTCCCGAACAGGTCAGACAAGCAATGATCCAGAGTGCGCCAGCCAGTCGAAGACGAAACATCACCCGCTCCTACAAACGTATTGCGATTGGAAACGGCCCCCGCCAACATTCCACGTCACTGGAGTGTCCATCCTCTGCCTCACCGCGCTGCAGCGGGTGCCACCCCCACCTGACGGAAGGCCCAGTTTCGGCCAGTCAGATATCCGCCTAGGCCGATCAGGATCAGTGCGTTCACGCCATGGAGTCCCGACACCAGCGGTATGCCCATATAGGCCAGCAGTGACTGGATGACGAGGAGGACGAAAAGGATTCCGCTTAGGATGGTCGTCCGCCACGGGTAGCGGGACCCGAACGAGCAGCCGACCATGACCAAGATGGTCAGGGCTATGAGGTCTCCGTTAGCTCGGTGCAGGCCGGCGAACGTGTCAGCCGTCTTGAAAGCCGAGTAGACGTCTTCGGCATTGTCATCGGCCTGGAAGATCGTGAGGATGGCTGCAGCCACAAAGTAGAGCTGAGCGACGAACTGGATCATCAACACCACACAGGCCACGGAGTAGGCCTTCCGAAAAAAGGTCATATGGCAGCCCTCTCTAATGTGATCTGTCGGCCTTTTCCAGTGAACGATCAACTCGTTCACTAGTGACCGTCACTAGTGACGGACTCGCATACTGTGAGTTCTGCGATGCCCGGTGTCAAGAGAGCCGGCCCACCGAGAATGTCCAGGCGTGAACGGGCGAAAGTAACTCACTGGCGGATTGTCAGGGCCGCCTACACGCTCTTCTGTGCCCAGGGGTACGCGGCAACGACGATGGCCCAGATCGCTGAAGCCGCCGCCGTGGCGGTCCAGACCGTCTACTTCGGGTTCCACGTCAAGTCGGCCTTACTCAGTCGCGCCTATGACTTCGCCGTGATGGGAGAGGACGAGCCGGTCCCCCCGGAAATGCAGCCCTGGTATGGCGCCATGGCTGCCGAGTCAGACGTGGTGCGCGCCATGCGTCACATGGTGGAAGGCTTGGGCGAGATCACAAGGCGTGTGACACCGCTGTATCTCGCTGCACGGGCGGCGGCCGACGGCGATCCCGAGGCCGCGAAGGTTATCGCTTTACACGAGCGGTGGCGCGCTGACGGCTATCGTCGGCTGCTCGAGCTCCTCCGCCGCAAAGCCGCCCTCCGGCCGGGGCTGACACTCAAGCGCGCCACCGACCTGCTGCTCCTGTTCGGGGGCATGGACGTGTATCACGCGCTCGTCGTGACTCAGAGGTGGTCGCATCAAGAGTGGGTCGATTGGTCCGCTTCGACGCTGGCGCACCAGCTCTTTGGCTACGTCCGGAGTAGCCGCCGTCGCTTGCCGCGGGGGTACGTGTAAATGGGTTTCGAGAGCAGCTGTGTCACAGATGTGTCACGCATTCGCGGAACCGGGAGGACACGAGAGGACACGAAGGCGCGTCAGATCGGGTACAGGAGGACACGCAAGGAAACGCCGGGACAGCAGGGGATACGAGATACGGCCGGTTCGGGACCGTGAGGCCCCGGGTTCAAATCCGGGCCCCCGACCAGATTTTGAATTTGAAGTCGCACCGCCAACACGTGCCAACATGACAGCGGCGCGGTCACGTGTAGTAATCGTGTAGTAGTTTCGACAGACCGGCTGTACCGTTTGGGGGGACGTGCCTTCGGCAACCTCATCCACTGGTACGGTGGCTGATAAGGGCGGCCACTTCGCCGCCTGGGAACAGCCGGAGATCTTCAGTCAGGAGCTGCGCTGCCTTCAGGTCGTTGCGTGATCAGAAGGTTGAGTGATGCGAAATGCTTGACACCCATCACGAAAGGGCTACCTTGAGATCGAACTGTTTCGGGGACGGGTTGTGGGAGAGAGATCTGCGTGCGCATCACGCTCTCTCACGTTGGCATAGCGGCTGACGACAAAGCCGATGAGCGCCCGGCTCCTCACCTGATCGAGGAGATGAAATCGTGCCTGCCAGAACCGCGGTAGATGTATCAATCCGACCCTTCACCGTCGATGTTTCGGAAGAGCAACTGAGCGATCTTCGCCGGCGTATCGCCGCGACACGCTGGCCTACCAAGGAGCTGGTCACGGATCGGTCGCAGGGCGCGCAGCTGGCGACGATCCAGGCGCTCGCCCGCTACTGGACGACCGATTACGACTGGCGCAAATGCGAGGCGAAACTCAACGCGACGCCGCAGTTCAAGACCGAGATCGACGGGATCGACGTCCACTTCATCCACGTGAAGTCGCGGCACAAGAACGCGATGCCGCTGATCATGACGCACGGCTGGCCCGGCTCCGTCATCGAGCTGCTCGAGACCATCGGGCCGCTGACCGACCCGACCGCTCACGGAGGCCGCGCTGAGGATGCCTTCGACCTCGTGCTGCCCTCCCTGCCCGGGTACGGGTTCTCGGGCGAGCCGATCGAGGTAGGCTGGGACCTGGGTCGGACCGCACGGGCCTGGGCAGAGCTTATGAACCGCCTCGGATACACCAGGTACGTCGCCCAGGGCGGGGATGTGGGCGCCGGCGTCACCGACGCAATGGGCCGCCAGGCACCCGAGGGCCTAATCGGCATCCACACGAATCTGCTCGTGCCTGCGCTGGGCGGCAGCATGCCGACGGGCACCGACGAGGAACGCGCTGCGGCCGCGCAGATTGCCACCTTCCAGAAGTCCGGGGAGGGCTACTTCATCGAGATGGCCACCCGTCCGGAGACGATCGGCTACGCCCTGCTCGACTCCCCTGTCGCTCTGGCCGCCTGGATGGCCGACCACGACACCGATGCCTACTACAAGATCGCTCGCGCCTTCGTCGAGGGGCAGCCCTCGGGCAACCTCACGCGCGACCACATCCTCGACAACATCACGCTCTACTGGCTGACCAGCACCGGCGCCACCACGGCCCGGTCGTACTGGGAGGCCTACGGACCCGACGCGCCGGCCGCTCGCCAGCAGCCTTTGCCGCCGCCGACGATCCCGTTCGCCTTCACGACCTTCCCGGGCGAGATCTGGCGGACTCCGCGCAGCTGGGTCGAGGCGAGCTACCCGAACGTCATCTACTTCCACGAGGTCGACAAAGGCGGCCACTTCGCCGCCTGGGAGGAGCCGGAGCTGTTCTCGTCCGAGCTCCGCGCCGCGTTCAGCTCACTGCGCTAGCGACAAGACGAATGGAGCGCTACTGATCGGGAGGGGTGCAGCCAGCGCTTCCGTACCAGAGGTTCCGTTCGATCCCTGAGTAGAGCCCGATGGCGGCTTCCATCCGGTGGTTATGCGGCGGATACTGCCGGCCGGGAGCGATCGTTACCTGGATGATGGTCAATCGCGGGTCGCGGAAGAGCACCAATTCCTGGCCTAGGGGGTCGGGAAGACCTTCGATGAGGCTGCTCGGCTTACTTACAGTCAAATTCAGAAGATCCCTTATTGTGTCGACCGGACGGTCGGTATCGAGCGCCGCAAAGCAGCTTTCGACAAAGCGGCCTATGTCAAATGCAGGCATCAGTGTCCCCAGCCGCTCCTAGCCCAGCAACGGACTACACAACAGCCTCGTGGCAAATGTGGCGACACTTTCATCTCGCGAGCTCCTAACGCGCGCGGACCGGGTAGCGCAGATGTGTGACACCGACGCCGGCGACCACCGTTGGATTGCCGAGGATTACAGGTGCCTTCTGAAGCCGGTCAAACAAGGGGACCCCAGAGCCCAGCAACACCGGAGCGAGGTCGATGTGAATCTCGTCGAGAAGGCCGGCGTCGAGGCACTGTCGAATTGTCTGGCCACCGTGGACGCCCACCGCGCGGTCTCCCGCGGCAGACGTGGCCTGTGCCACAGCGCTTTCCAGGCCTTCGGTCACGAAATGGACGGTCGAGCCAGGGCGGGGCCAACCATCCGGCACGTGGTGAGTGACGACGAATGCTGGTATTCCCCACGGGTGCTGGCCGCCCCAGCCGTCGGCCAGGTCGAAGGTGCGGCGGCCGGTGAGCATCGCACCGACCTCACTCACCAAGGCCCGCAGGTGCCTGGCGCTGGCCGCGGAGACGTGGAATGTGAAGTCCGAGCTGGGATTGGGCACGTCAACATCGCCCGCCGTATACCAGGCGAAGACTTCCGCGACACCGTCGTTGGCATCAGCGACATAACCGTCGAGCGACATGGACATGATTGCAATCACCTTGGCCATGGTCTCTGCTCCTCCCGACAACGATTAGGCTCCGTACACCTATGACTTCCAGAGCACTCGGAATTCATCGACACCCCAATTCAGAGTCCCGGCTTAAAGACCATGTCCCAGGCAGCGACCAACAACGTCACGAGGACCAGCCCGTACCCGACAAGCCAGCGGCTGATCAGTCTCACCAATGCGCCGTGGCCAGCATCACTTGCCTCGGCGGCCCTAGCCAATTGGATGCCGACACCGCTCAAGTAGACCGCGCCGATGAGGAAGGCGATCCCAAAGAGTCCGAGCGCGAGGAGGACCCAGACCTGAGTGAACTTCCAAGCCGCGTTGGCAGCAACCATCCAGACTCCGCTCACAAGAACCAGGATCACAGCGGGCATCAGCGCTCGAAGCCCGACATACCGGAGCGTCCGAGCGAACTCGCCGATCGCCTTTGGATCCGGGCTGGATTGTGCCCTTCGACCGACAAGCATCAATACCACCCCACCGCCGACCCAGACCATGGCCGCCACGACGTGTACGAGATGGATCCAGTCGATGGTCACCAACCCCCTTCTGCCGGCCCACGCCCACACTTGATCAACGTCTTCTCTCGATGCTTCCCGAGGTCAGGGGTTCAAACGTTAGCGAGCAAATGTCGATGCCCACAAGATCCAATTTGGCGCTGCCACAGCAGGCCAATTTGATGACCCGATAATTCCCCGTTAGATAGATGTTCGAGTCTGCCCGGCGCAGGTCTGCCGCGACCACCATTAAAGGAACTGGGGCCGCCGATGAGACTCCGTTGCCAGGCAAGTTGGTGGACGACCTTCAGATCAACCTCATCGGTCGCAAGAACATTGGCCGCGAGATCTACCACCAGCTCCTGCAGGCGATTCAGGAAGGCCGACTAGAATCTGGCATGAGGTTGCCTCCAACGCGGGAGTTGGCAAGACGACTGAAGGTTGCGCGCACAACCGTCGCCGTCGCGTACGACCGCCTTGTCGGTGAGGGCCTTCTGGAATCTCGCATCGGGGCAGGCACGTTTGTGAAGCGGGGAGTCGTCAGTGCAACCACCGACGCTCGTAACCTGGACAGTCCCCTGGTTCCCAAAGAGGCATGGGTGGGCTTCCCGACGAGTTATGTACGGAAGCTCTTTGCGGGGCGCTTCGAATTCGACTTCCGAACAGGTTTCCCGGATGACGCTGCATTCCCATACGCGAGATGGCGCCGCCTGATGGCCCGCCAGATGCGGGCGTCGAATGCGCCTAGTGGCTATGGGGACCCAGCTGGGCATCCGGGCTTACGGGCTGCGATCGCCCGCCACATCTCGCTGTCTCGGGGAATGCAGATCGACCCTGAAGAGGTGACCGTGACCAACGGGGCGCAGCAGGCTCTCGACCTCATCGCAAAGGTCCTGATCGAAAAGGGCGACAGAGTTGTGGTCGAGGATCCTGGGTATCCTCCGGCGTGGCTCCTGTTTCGAACCGTAGGCGCGCGCGTCGAGCCAATTCCAGTCGATGACGAGGGCTTGGTGGTCCGCGCGTTGCCTCCTGACACCCGGCTGGTTTATGTCACACCGTCGCATCAGTTTCCGATTGGCGTGACCATGTCGTTGGAGCGCCGCTCGAGCCTCCTCGAGTGGGCTCGGCAAACCAACGCCGCGATCGTTGAGGATGACTATGACGGCGAGTTCCGATTCGGCAACCGTCCCCTCGAGTCGCTCCGAGCCTTGGATCCAAACGGCCATGTGATCTACGTCGGATCCTTTTCCAAGGCCACACTGCCGAGCCTCCGCATCGGCTTCGTTATCTCACCGAACAGCCTCACATCGGCAATCCGAGCCGCAAAGCATTTGAGTGATTGGTACACCATGTGGGCGGTTCAGGGAGCCTTAGCTGACTTCATCGAAGAGGGATGGTTTGCGCGTCACCTTCGAAAGATGCGGAGGGAGTATGAGGAGAGGCACAACGCGATTCTCGCCGGGCTGGATAAGCATTTTCAGTCGCTCCTTAAGGTCACTAACTCGGCGGTCGGTCTGCACGTCTGTGCGACAGCGACTGAACTGTCCCCAAGCGACCTGCACCGAGTGGTCACCAGCGCCAAAGAGGTCGGCGTGGACGAGTTAGCTCAGTATTCCGCAGGCCAGCCCGTGCCCGGACTCCTGTTTGGCTATGGGGCGATTCCGACAGAACGAATCGATGAAGGCCTCCGTCGCCTGAGGAAATCCTTTGTCTGAGGCAACGCCGCCCGCACCTGCATGATCAGGTTCCATCAACACACGAGGTTCAACTGAGGGCTGGAGATGCTGCTCGAAAACAAGAATGCGGTGATCTATGGTGGCGGCGGCGCCATTGGCGGCGCGGTTGCGCGCGTCTTTGCTGGTGAGGGTGCGCGCGTCTTTCTCGCGGGCCGCCGCCAGCCGGCTCTGCAGCGGGTGGCCGACGAGATCGCGCATGCAGGCGGCACGGCCGAGACCGCACTGATCGATGCGTTGGATGAGCGCGGCGTGGATGAGTACGTGGCAGGCGTTGCCGGGCGAGCCGGAAGCATCGACATCTCCTTCAACGCGATCAGCCATGGCGACGTCCATGGGATGCCGCTGCTGGAGATGCCCTACGAGGAGTTCGAACGCCCAGTCAGCCGGGCGATTCGGGCGAACTTTCTCACCACCCGAGCCGCCGCGCGCCAGATGGCCAAGAGTCAGAGTGGCGTGATCATGGGGATCACCGCCACCACAGCTCGACACGCAATTCCAGAGGTCGGCGGCACTGGAGTGGCGTTCGATGCAATCGAGAGCCTCTTCCGGCAGTGGGCTGCGGAACTCGGGCCGTTAGGCATCCGGGTGGTCTGGCTGCACACGACCGGCATCCCTGAGGCGTTTCATGGGCCCGGCGGGCAGCAACCTGCCTATGGCACCGGTCGGCCGATGTCAGGCGAGGAGTTCGTCCGCTGGCTCAAGAGCAAGACGATGCTCGGCCGGCTCACGACGCTCGCAGACGTGGGCCAGACGGCCGCTTTCTTGGCCTCAGACCGCGCCGGCGCGATGACTGCGACCGGCGTGAACCTGAGCGGGGGCTCGGTTCCGACAAGGTAAACCGGAAGCCGACGCAATTACATTGCCTCACAGATGCCCGAACTGCCGAGCGGAACCGTCACCTTCCTATTCACCGACATCGAGGGCTCGACTCGCCTATTGCAGGCCCTCGGCGACGCCTACGCGAAGGTTCGCAGCGACCACGCCGTCATCATCCGCGGCGCCATTGAGGCGGGAGGTGGCGTGGAGGTCGACACGGCCGGCGACTCCTTTTTCGCCGCCTTCCCGACTCCTCACGGCGCAGTGAAGGCGGCCGTGATGGCTCAGCGAGGCCTTCAGTCCCACCAATGGCCCGGAGGTGCCCGGGTGCGCGTCCGCATGGGTGTCCACACGGGTGAAGGTGTCGCCAGCGGTTCGCATTACGTGGGCATGGACGTGCATCGAGCCGCTCGCATCGGCGACGCGGCCCACGGTGGACAGGTCATCGTTTCCGCGGCAACACGTGGCCTGGTGGAGCACTCACTCCCGGCGGAGACCACACTGCGGGACCTCGGTGAGCACCGGCTGAAAGATATCCCGCATCTCGAACACCTCTTCGATCTTGTCGTCGCCGGGTTGCCGGCGGACTATCCGCCTCCCCGAACGCTGGACGCGCGCCCTAACAACCTGCCTGCGCAGCTGACTTCATTCATCGGCCGCGAGGAACAGATCGCGGAGATCAGGCAGCTTTTTGATCGCACTCGCCTCCTCACCCTCACCGGGCCGGGTGGAGCTGGCAAGACCCGCCTCGCCCTACAGATCGCGGCTGAAACGTTGACCGAATATCGGGACGGCTCTTTCTTTGTCGACCTCGCCTCAGTCACCGATCCGGTCCTGGTACCCGCCGTCATCGCTCGCGCGCTGGGAGTACCGGAGGCGCCCGGGGTCTCGATCGTTGAGAGCCTTCAGACCCATTTGCGTGAGCGCGAGCTTTTGCTTGTGGTCGACAACTTTGAGCAGGTCGCGATTGGCGCGCCGGTGCTGGAGCAGCTTTTGACCGCCGCGCCCAAGGTCAAAGCGCTGGTCACCTCACGTGTGGTCCTTTCGTTGAAAGGTGAGCACGTGTACGCGGTGCCACCGCTGAAACCACCTCGCCACGGGCAGATTGATCTGGCTGACGTCGAACGCTTCGATGCAGTGAGGCTGTTCACGGAGCGCGCCCAGGCGGCGCAGCCGCGATTTCGGCTCACGACCCAAAACGCACAGGCGGTGGCTGAGATCACCGCCCGCCTGGACGGCCTGCCGCTGGCCATCGAGTTGGCGGCGGCTCGGACTAATGTCTTGTCACCCGAGCAACTACTGGCGCGGCTGCAGCCGAGCCTGACCCTGTTGACGTCCGCGGCGAGAACGGTTCCAGAGCGCCAGCGCACGTTGAGAGGTGCAATTTCGTGGAGCTATGACCTCTTAACCGAGGCCGAGCGACGACTGTTCACGCTCCTATCTGTCTTTCGCGGAGGTTGGACGCTGGCGGCTGCTGAAAGTATCGCCAGGCCAGAGGAGCAGGGACTCGATACGCTCGGAGGCCTGTCCTCACTGGTGGACAAGTCGCTGATTCGGGCTGACGAACCCAACGGTCAGCCGCGGTTTTCGATGCTGGACACGATTCGCGAGTTCGCGGAAGAGCAGCTCTCGTCAGGCGAATTGGAGGCTGTGCGCCAACGCCATGGCTACTACTTTCTTGAGTTTGCTGGTGCGGCTGAGGCTCACCTTACTGGAGCGGACCAGGGTGAGTGGCTTACGGCACTGGAACGGGAGCACGCCAATCTGCGAGAGGCGCTTCGATGGGCGGTGGACACCGACCAGGCCCAGCTGGCGCAGGAGGCCGCGGGGGCGTTGTGGCGGTTCTGGCACCAGCACGGACATCTGGCCGAAGGTCGGAGATGGCTCGACGAGATCCTGGCCATGCCCTCCGGCCGGCAACCCACCGCGGCCCGTGGCCAAGCGCTGACAGGAGCTGGCGGCATCGCCTGGTGGCAGATCGATCACTCGGCGGCGAGGGCTTTTTACGACGAGGCGCTGGCGGTAGAGAGGCAGGTCGGTGAGCCGGCCCGGATCGCCGAAGCGCTCTATAACGATGCCTTCGCTGTGGGAGCCGCCGGCGATCTCCAGGCTGCCAACCGCCTGCTCGAAGAGTCCCTCGATCTGTACCGCCAGGTGGACGACGAGCAGGGAATGGCTCGCGTGCTGGTAATGCTCGTACTCCCTGACGCCCAGGCCGGCAAGTGGGACTTGGTCATCAGCCGCATCGAGGAGGCGGTGTCCATCTGGCGCCATCTGGGAGAGCGCCTTCAGCTCGCCTTCGATCTGATCTGGCTTGCTTTCGCTTACGGCCGTGCGGCTCGCTGGCAGTCTGCGCACGAGGCCGCGGTCGAAGCGCTTTCGATCTTCCGCGAAGTCGACAATGCGACCGGGATCGCGCTCGCCTTCCGAGATCTCGCGTTCCTGGCCATCTGGGAAGGCCGCCCGCACGATGCTCTTCGGTTCGCGGGGGCAGCCGCGTCTCTGAGCGAGAAGATTGGCGGCGGCCCGCCGCAGGGCTTCGGCGGCATGCTGGAGGGGGACCC
>VBEF01000089.1 GCA_005881275.1 Chloroflexota bacterium | reverse complement strand
GTGACCGGACTGCTTGCGCTCGCGGCGATCATGCTTGGCGCTTTCGTCTTCGTCGAATCGCGCGTCAAGCAACCCATCGTGCCGCTGCATCTGTTCAAGAACTCGACGTTCACCGTCAGCATGGTCGTCGGCTTCCTCACCGCGTTCGGAATGTTCGGCTCGATCCTGTTCACGCCGCTCGTGTTCCAGGGCGTGCTGGGAATCAGCGCCACCAACTCGGGCGCTCTGATCACGCCGATGATGTTCGGCCTGCTCGGCGCGAGCACCGCGACCGGTTTTGTGATGCGGAGGATCAGGAACTACCGCTACCTCGGCACGTTGGGGGTCGCGGTGATGATCTTCGGCATGTGGCTGCTCTCCCAGGTCACGCCTACGACGCCGGAGTGGCACGTAGTGGCCGACCTGATCGTGATCGGCCTCGGCCTCGGCACCACGTTTCCGCTGTACCTCACCGCCGTGCAGGTGGCTCTGCCTCGGCAGTTCATGGGCGTGGCCTCCAGCCAGATCCAGTTCTGGCGGAACCTGGGCGGCACGGTCGGGAGCGCGATCTTGGGCGCAGTCCTCGCCAACCGCCTGCCCGACTACCTGACGGCCCGAACCGCAGCGCTGCACCTGCCCCCGCAGGTCATCAGCTCGCTGCCCAAGACCGGCAGCGCGAACGCCATCCTCGACCCAACTCTGCTCGGCAAGCTGCCGGCCGCGTTCGTCCAGGCGATCCGGCTGGCTTTGTCAGACACCCTCCACGACATCTACATCTTCGCCGGGGTGATCCTCGTGATCGCGCTCGTCTCGACCGTCTTCCTGAAGGAGGTGCCTTTGACCGGGGCCGCCGCGGGCAGGGGATTCGATGCGCCTCCAGTCGAGCTCGAAGAGGAGGAGCGCGAGGCCGTCGCCCGGTAAAGGCATGTAAGGGGATGCCTCCAAATCCTCGCCAACCGAGTTAGAATCGCCACCGTACGCTGGGAGGGTAGTCCGGCCGGCATCGTCCGGGCCTCAGCGCGATTTCTAGGGGAGGCCAGTACGGTGACGGTGAGCTTCGTGGATCGGACCTTGACGTGTCGCGACTGCGGTCGGGAGTTTCTTTTCACAGCGGGGGAGCAGGAGTTCTATCAGTCCAGGGGGCTTCAAAACGAGCCCCGACGATGCCCGGAGTGCCGGGCGGCGAGACGGGCGGCGGACGGCAACGGCCGCGCGCGCGTCATGCACGACGTGGTCTGCTCGAACTGCGGCAAGCCAACCCAGGTGCCGTTCGTGCCCACCGGAGCTCGGCCGGTGTACTGCCTGGACTGCTTCCAGACGGTGGGTCGCCGCTAACAGATCCCCTGGCCGCCTCAGCGGCGCTGCCCCTCCGGCGCTTCGCGCCACCTCCCCATAAATGGGGAGGACGGTGCTTCGTTGTTGCCTACGCGATCGCGATGGGCCGGACGGGCGAGCCGGTGGCGCCGCGCATCTTGAGTGGGAGACAGAAAAAGGCGAACTCGTAGACCTTCGCGGCCGCGAGCTCTTCGAGGTTGAGGTTCTCGATGATCGGGATGCCCTCTCTCACGAGCAGCAGGACGTGCGCGGGCAGGGTGGCGTTGAGATCGGGATCCTTTGGTCCGGCCATCACGTCGAACGCCATGTTGTCCGCGCCGACCGCGCGCACCTTTTTCTCGATCAGCCAACGCGTGGCGGTGGCGCTCACGCCGGCCGCTTTGAGGTACTCGTCCGGCTTTGACCACAGCGCGCCATAACCGGTGCGGACGAGAACCACATCGCCATGGCGGATCTTGGCGCGTTCGGCCCGTTCCAGGTCGTCGGGCGTGATGGCGTAATCCGGATCGAGGCGGTGGCCGCCTGCGACGTCGAGCAGCACGCCGCGGCCGGCGATGGGCGCCATGGTGTCGATGCCGAGCTTCTTGAAGCCGACGGAGGTCTGGACGCCGTCGTCGACATGAATGCCGCCGTGCAGCGTCAGGTTCTCCGCTTGATGCGCGAGCGCATCGATGTGTGTGCCCGAATGCTCTGGCATAAGCACGATGCCGGACGCGCCGGTGCGCGCCTCGCCCGCCCCGCGCGCGTGGTGGCGATGGAGGAAGTAGCTGAAGCCGGGCGCGTGCGCCGGGTGGGATGGTGCTCCCGCGTAGCGCAGCTGTTCGAGGTCGAAAACGCGAGCCGCCTCGAGCGAATCGAGGAGGGCCTTCGCCGTCAATCCCTGTAGCGGTAGACGATCCGGCCTCGCGTGAGGTCGTAAGGCGAGAGCTCGACGCGAATGCGGTCGCCCGGCGTGATGCGGATGAAGTAGCGGCGCATGCGTCCCGCGGCATACGCGATCAGCTTGTGGCCGCCTTCAACCTCGACCTCGAACATCGCGTTGGGGAGGGCCTGTGAGACCACCGCGTCCATGACAACGGCAGGTTCCTTCTGGTCCCCATCGTCGCGTTCGGGCTTGCGCGCCTTCTCCGGACGGCGCGGTGCTCGACGACCTTTGTTTTTGCCCAAGACTCGTGAAGTCTAAAGGCGCGAGGAGGCCGGCGACAGGCGGGCCTCGATCGCATCCGCGAGCTCGGCGGTAATTCGTTCCACCGCGACGAGTCGGCGGATCGTTTCGATCCACCGCTGGTTTTTGGCCGCCGCCTCCGCAATGAGGCGGCATCCCTCGTCGAGCCGGCCCGCCTCTGCCATGCTCAGGCCACTCCAGAAACGAAGCTCGACCATCTCCGGCGCAAGCACCATTGCTTCGCGACGCTTGTGCAGCGCGGCATCCTTGTCGCCGCCCTCCTCCAGCCGATCGGCGGCCGAGTCGGCCTCATATGCACGCTTGATGTGAAGCAGGCGGCGAAGCTCAACAAGTGGGTCGGACGCGTCCTCGACGCGCAGGTCGACGATCCGGTCTTCCCACGACCGACCGGTTGGCGTCCCAGAAACGATCAGCATCGCTGCCGATTGTTTGCCTCGGATGTCGCCGCCTTGACCTTCCGCGGCGTCGAGGGCGGCGAGCATGCGCTCAGCGAGCGGAGCGTCAGCAGACACATACGCGTTGCACATGGCGTCCCAGACGGTGTCCTTTTCCATGAGGTTGGCCTGGCAGCTGAAGCCGTCACCCGTTCGGTGGCCGGCCGCCGGGATGCACTTGGCGCCGGTGTGCGCGGCGACGTTTCCAGTGCCATCGACCAGTGCGACCTGGCGTACCTCCGGCTGCGAGTCACCGGCCAGAAGGGCTCGACCTGGAAGTAGTGCGACTGCACCGCAACGCCGAACTCCCCGGTCGTTTTGTCGCGCGCGACTATCGAATACGTCATGCCTCGGTATCGTAGGTCAGGCGTGGACCTCCGCCGGTTCACGCCCGGCGCTCGCGTCTTCCGCCCCGGCCTGGCCCGCCAGCGTGCGATTTCTGGCGATGTGGCGGGCGATGTATGCGGCGTCACGACCAACTCCGGGCAACACATCGGAGACCGCTGCATATAGGTGCTCCATGCCGACGAAGTAGAGTCCCGGCTCCGACGCCGCCACGCCGCGATACTGGATGGGCTTGCCATCTGGCCCGAACGCGTCCGGAAGACGAATCCATTCGAAGTCTGATCTGAAGCCCGTGCACCAGATGACGTTGGCAACGTCCAGGGCGCGTCCATCAGCGAGCGCCGGCCTACCCTCCCGCGCTCCTGTGACCCTGGCCACCCGCTCGATGCCGGCGCCCTCCAGGTCTTTGAGCTTCACCCTTATGAGCGGTGCCCCCTTCATCTTCGGCAGCACATTGCGACCCACCGGCGTGTCCACGGTCAGCACGTGCGTGCCCAGAAATTTGATCAACGGGAGCACGAGTGCCGCGGCAGCGGCGCCATGGCGCACCGGCAGCTGACCTGCCGGAGTGCCCGAGAGGAGGACGTTGTGCGCGTGCCGGATGTCGTACGCGATTTCCGCCCCGGAGTTGCCCGCGCCGACGACGAGAACAGGCCCATCACGCAATTGCGAGGGGCTCTTGTACGCGATCGAATGCAGCTGGACGATCGCTGGATCGAGCTGCGAGGCGAAGTCGGGGATCTTCGGCGTGTGGCACGCCCCGGTCGCGATCACCACGTTGGCCGCGCGCAACATGCCTGCGCTCGAAGCAACTTCGAACTGGTCCCCGTCTCGCGACACGGAATCGACTTTGATTCCGCCACGCACCGGGAGCTCGAACCGCGCCGCGTACGCCGCCATGTAGTCGGCGACCTCGTCCTTGGTCGGGAACGAAAGGCTTGGCGCTGGGAAGCGCATCCCCGGCAGACCGTTGTACTTGGCGGGGGTGAAGACCCGCAGGGAGTCCCAACGCACACGCCATGAGTCGCCGAGTCGTGTGCTTGCGTCGAGGATCACGAATGATTGGCCGGAACGCGCGAGGTGATACCCAACCGCCAGTCCAGCTTGTCCGGCGCCGACGATGATCGTTTCGAAGTGTCTGTCCATCGCTTCCCTCCTCGAAGTTGTTGGCAATGACGCTAGGCGCGCGAGGGAGAGAACGCATCCGACAAACGATCCAATTTGGCCTGTGACCGAATGGGTAGTTCTATGTAGTCCTGGTGCGCAGGCCGTGCTCGTACGCGTAGGCGGTGGCCGCCGCTCGTGTTGACAGGCCGAGCTTGGTGAAGATGTTGCTCACATGACGCGCCACCGTCTTCTCGCTGATGAACAGGTCCGCTGCGATTGCGCGGTTGGTCTTGCCGGCGGAGAGCAGGCGCAGAACCTCGACTTCGCGTGACGAGAGGCCGCCTCGCGAGGTTGATGTCTCGCCAGACAGCTCGTGAACACGCGTCAGGTCTGCAGCGCCAAGTTTCCGGAACGTCGCGCGAGCGGCGTCGAGCTCCATGGCGGCCGCGTCGCGGTCGCCCATCGCGCGGCAAGCCATCCCGATCAAGAGGCGAGTCCTCGCCCCCTCGTATGGGGCGTCGAGCTCACGCCACAGGCCGGCGGCGGAGCGCAGCGATTCGAGCGCCAGGCGCGTGTCCCCAAGCGCCAGCAGGACGGCACCACTGGCATACGCCGCGACCGCGTCTGGATAGGGCGCCCTCAGCGCCTTCGCAGCCGCCTCCAGCGCCGCAGCTCCCTCGCGCGCCGCCTCGAGGTCGCGCCCCGCGATCATGATCTCGACGTAGGCAGGCAGGATCGCGCATGCCTGACCCGGCTGCCTGATCTCGTCCCGCTCGCGCCGGATCGCGGCGGCTGCAGCGTCGACGTCGCCTTCGGCGAGCCGCATCAGCGCCATCCCCGGCTGGGGCGACCGGCCGGCGCTGCTCGCCTGCCGGAAAGCGGCTTCGGCCCTGGCAAAGTCGCCGCGAAGGCGGTGGAGCTCGCCCAGCTGGTAGTAGGCGTCGCCGGCGGCCGGCTGCAGGCGCGGTGTCGACAGCCGCGCGCATGCCCGGTCTGCCTCCACCAGCGCTTCCGACCATGCCCCGTTGAGCTGCTTGAGCTGCGCCCGGAAGACGCTGCAGGCGCCTCGAAACTCCACGAGGCCGGGTTGGGATTGGCACCATTCGTCGAGGGCTTCGGTCCACTCGCGCGCCCGCCTCAGATCGAAGATGGCGCGGCACCCATCGATGACGGAGCAGTAGATGATCCCGGCCAGCACCGGCGAGATCTCGCCCGAGGTCACCGCGACCATGTTCTCGTCAAACAGGGCGATGCCGCCCTGGACGTCGCCGAGCATGATCAATGACTGGCCACGGCCAAGACGTCCCATCGCCGAAAGGTCCGGGTCTGCGTAGCGCGCCGCGATGTGAAGCACCTGGTGGAACATCTCGCTTGCTTCTTCGACGTTGCCCTGCCTCAGCGTCTGAAGCGCCGCGGGGACCATCAGGTAGCCGAGCTCGACACAGTCGCGCTGACCGTCATCGAGCAGCCGCCTGCACCGCGCGAGCCAGCCGCCAGCCTTCGCCAGCTCCCCGCGGTTGATCAGGCTCATGATCAGCTGCACCGCGCAGCGGACGGCGGGCTCCACCTCGTTTTGCTTGAGGTAGGCGTTGTGTGCCCGCTGCAAGAGCGCGGCCGCCTCTTCGTCCTGACCCTGGAGCTGGGCCGCTGTTGCGAGCGAAAGGTCAGCCAGGATCAAAGTCGAGACTCCGTCTAGGGTTCGTACCGGAGCTCGCGAGGTTTGGAGGCCTGCCAGCGCTCGATCCAGGTGCCCTGCAGCTCAAGCTGCCGGGGTCCTGCCGCCAGCGTCCGGACCGCTGTTTCGACCCTTGCGGTGAACTCGCGTGACCCTTCGGACCGCTGGGGCGTCATGGGTCGGCCGATCCTCACTCGGACCGGTCCGGGCAGCGGGATCTTCTGATGACGCGGCATGACCTGGAAGGCTCCCTGGATGTGCATCGGCACCACGGGAGTGCCCGTCTCCTTCGCCAGGTGACCAACGCCCGGCCGGAATTCCTGGATCCGGCCGTCAGGTGAGCGGCTGCCCTCCGGAAAAAGCACCAGGTTCCATCCCGATTTCAGCAGCTGACTCGAGCTATGCAGCTGAGCCTGCGCCCCGCCGGTGCGCGAGAACGGAAACGTGTTGAGGAACAGGCTGACGATGTTGCCCAGGATTGGGTGCTTGAACCAGTAGTCGGCTGCGGCCGCGACGACGGTGCGGTCTCGCGCCTTGTCCGTCAACGAGTGGAGGATCAGCGAGGTGTCGGCGTGGCTCGAATGGTTGGCGGCGAAGATCACGGGCCGCTTGAGCTCTCTCACCCACTCCCGGCCCTCGACTTTCGGGTGGGTCATGACCTCCGTGAACGGAATGAGCAGGACATGCTGGATCAGGTAGCGGATCGATCGCACGGGTTCAACTCGCGCCCACCCAAGATCGCTGGCCGGTGACGGCACCGCGGCGCCTTGCTCAGGCCAGGTGTGCGGCCGTGGCGAGTCCCAATGCCACGCGCGACGCATCCTCATCACATCGTTGAACGCGCCACCGGCCATCCCGGCGAGCCTGGTCAGCGGAGGTTCCGAGTACCAGGCCATTCAGCGAATCCTGCCGTTGACCTTGGTCACGGCAGCTTTCGCATCAGTCGCGTTGTTGAAGGCGACCTCCGCCACCTCGAAAGTCTTGTTCTCCCATACGGCGACGTAGACGCTCGCGCCGGCGACATCAATCGAAAGCACGATCGAGTTGTCGCCGAGGCCGGTCGCGCTGCCTTGGGCGGCAGTTCCGCCGGCCGCCTTCAGGTTCGCGAGGTCGTCGTCGCTGAGGTGGAAGTCCTTCGACGTCGTCTTGAAGCTGGCCGATGCGGATGTCGAGTCCTTGAACCGGATTGCGTAAACGTAGGCGACCTTCCCCGAAGGCGTGCCGGCCGCGAACTGGCCGCAATCAGACGAGCTCGCCGCATACACGGCGATGTAACTGTCGTTTGCGCCCGAGGCTTTCAGATCGTCCCAGGTGGTCTTGTCGCTCTGATACTGGTCGGGGGACTTCGTCTGCTCCTGCTTCAGATAGCTGTCGTAGGAACCGCTTTCGGGGCATTTCTGCAGGCCGGGGAAGTCGGATGAGCTCTCGGCGACGCCTTGCGCCGACTGCGGGCCCAGCACGCCGGGAAGGCTTGGCCCTGACCCGCCTCCGCATGCGGCCAGCACAATCGCGCAAAACAAAATGATGAGGCGTGTCATCTACTCGACATCACACAACATGATCGGCGGCGTCCGCAGGTGCGTCACGCTTGGGTAACGGCCGACGGTCTGCTCCGCCATCTCGAACGCATCCTCCAGTGTGGTCGCGCACTTGAAGCCGAGGCGGTGCACAACGTCGCGGTCGGCCCCGACGAAGATGATGTCGCCCGCGTGCTCCATCGCATGCGCGGCCCAGATCCACGCATAGTGCGGGTGGATGCCGTGATACGCGTGTGACTTGCGGTAGAGCTGGCGGAACCACGGGTCTTCGGCGAAGCGCACCTCGTACTTCTCTTCGATCTCGATCGGATCTTTGGTGTCGGCCAGCACCTCGTCGTAATAGTCGATGTAGCTAGGGTGCTGCACAGCATCGAACTCGTAGCGACACGGGTGCGTGAGGATCAGCACGCCGCCCTTCCTCAGGACCGGCTTGTTGCGGTAGAAGTTGAAGAGATAGCCGAGCCCCATGCACACGACGAGGATTGGGTTCATGGGCGCGTTGATGTTGTACGGGCCGAGGTAGGGGACGCCCAAGGTGACGATGTCGGTCTGGCCTTCGACCTGCACGTTGATCTGTTTGCGGACCGCCTCGAGCGTTTTGTCGTGGACGGCGTCCACCTGCCCCGCGTGCACGGCGGTCATCCCGTAGGGCGAGCGCAACGCGTGAAAGACGTTGCGTTTGAAGGCAGGCGGCATGATGTCGGTCATCTGCTTGGTGGCCAGGAACATCGCCTGGTCCTGCGCC
>VBEF01000014.1 GCA_005881275.1 Chloroflexota bacterium | reverse complement strand
TCCCGGCCACCGCGAAGGTCGCGAAGAACATGTGAGGGTTCTCGGAAAAGATTGAGTAAGGTGCGCTGAAGAAGCCCCGCTGCACCACCGACACCAGCTCGCCGGCGTGACCGAAGAGAAAGGAGGTCTGGCAGAGCAGCATCAAAGCCGCGACCACGCGCAGGGCGAGGTACGAGGGCTCGCGGACGAAACGCCAGAGCGCCCAGCACGCGGCGGCCGCGATCGGCAGATAGATGAGGTGGAACACCGCATGGCCCCACAGCGCCGTGTAAGGCACCACGATCCCGGAGAGGAACACGAACGGCAGGATCGCAAACGGCACGAAGATGAGCAACCAGAGACGAACGATGGGACGGAACATGGGCCACCTCCTGAACTTCTGGACGTGGCCCCAACATATGGGTCGGGTGTGCTCGCCCGCATCGGCGAAAGGGCCTAATTTCGGCGTTTCACTCCAGATTTGAGGCGTTTTCTGACGGCCTACTACACGAACTAATGCATGAGGGCCGAGGGGTTCAGAGCCGAAGGCTCCAAACGGTCACCTGCGCTCGTCCCTTCGCCATCTCGATGAGGGGAACTCCACGGACAGCGTGCCGGCCCATAGCTTTGATCGCGATCGAGAAGTTGCCCCCGGAGAGATCGCCTGGGTGGACATCGACCTGTTCCCGATCGGGCTGGCGCTGAATCCGGGCGAGCAGTTCCGCCTCGTGATCAGCGGCCACCATCTGCTGGGCGGCGCGATGCCCGGAGTCGACAACGTTCCCTCCGACAACCATGGCCGGCATGTCATCCACACCGGCGCTCGCAACGCTTCCTACCTTCAACTTCCCCAAAAGCATGACCGGCGAGACCCGGGGTAGGCGCAACCGCAAGGCGGTGGCGTCGCGACGCGGCCCGTCGCACGCGCCCTCAAATGTGCTTCACATCTGGAAACGATCACCCGGGATTAGCCCGGCTTGCGCGCGGGCCTGTTTAGGCTCGCCGTTCGAAACTTCCGAGTCTCACTGTCCTGACCTGGGCGCCGCCAGCACACCGGCGTGGACAGCGCCTTTGATTTTCAAACCCAGGTGCCTCACGCTGCTGGGGCCGTGCGCGTGCTGATATATCGGCTTTGCGACAGCCGTGAGCGAGTTCCATCAACGGGTCGGCAATCCTCGAGGGCGGGGCTGCCGCCACCAAGTTCCAAGAAAATCTGTGACCTCCCTGTGACTCGGCGACCGCCTGAGAATCATCGGATTCGCTGATTCTGAGTTCAGAAATTGGTCGGGGGCCCGGGATTTGAACCCGGGGCCTCACGGTCCCGAACCGTGCGCGCTGCCAAACTGCGCCAGCCCCCGATCGGTAGTGATTCTATCGGGGCATTGATCGGGACGCCGACGACAGGCCAGGAGGTCCGGTCCCGCACCGAACCTCCATCGAGTCAGTTGCCTAGCGGCGCTGGAAGGAGAAACCCTCGCCAGACGAGAAGCCGCAAGCCGTTTTCACCGTGGTCCACAAAGACCTCACCCCGGCGTAGTCCTTGCGCGCCCACGCGGCTTTCACCTGCTGGATGGCTGCCAGACAAGCCGCGCTCTGCGTCGCGCCTGACGCTGGTGGCGCAACCTTGGTCGCGAGCTGAGGAGCGCACGCATCGCGCGCCTTGACCCACAGGGCCTCGATCGCCGCCACCTCGTCCTTGTCTTCTTGAACGTCCGACGCCGGGTCCGCGCCGGCCTGGGCCGCCGCCACCCTCTCCTGAGCATCTTCGATGCGGTCTTGGTCATGGGCGGCCTTGATCGTCTGCAGCGCGGCCGAGCACTCCGGCGACAGGGTCACCGCGGTTGGCGTTGAGCTCTTGAAGCTCAGAGCCGCGCCGCGCCAGAAACCCCATTGATGCGTTCCCTCGGCCAGCACCGTCACCGGCGCCAGGGCGAACGCAATGACCGCGCACAGAGCGACAGTCCCCGTGCCCACAGCCAAGAGCTTGCGAATCGAAGTCATCCGTAGCCTCCTCGTGCGGCCCGCTGGTCGGGCCTTCAGAGTGTAATAACGCAGGCAGCGCCCGAAGTCGGAAGTCTAGGGATTCGACGGACCAGGCGATTCGAGCCGCCTGTCCGGTGCCCCGGTCCGGGCCGCTCGGGCGACTGCCCGTGCCCGCAGCTGCTGCCGGACGAAGATGCTCACGACCAGTGCGACGACGAGGCCGCCCCACACGAAGTAAAGGAAGCTGTGCGCTCGCAGCAAGTCAGCGAGCCGCGGACCGAAGTTGATGCCGATGATCAGCACAATTCCTGCCCAGATCGCCGTCGACACGGCAACGCTCGCCGCGAACACCGGGTACCGCACCTCGAAGATGCCGCTCGCCACGGTGATCGGGATCCGGAAGCCCGGGATGTGGCGACCGAAGACGATCGCGAGCACCCCGTAGCGCTTGAACCACAGCTCGGCCTTGGCCACCCGCTCCGGCGTCAGGTGCACGTACTCTGCCAACGAGCTCCCCACCAGGCGCCGGCCGAATCGTCGTGAGATCAAAAACAGGTTGGTGGCGCCCAGGACCACGGCCACGATAAGCCCCAGCCACGCCGCGATCCAGGCCCAGAGCACGTGCGGCACATGCGTGGCGACGTACATCACGAACACGTCGCCGGGCGCCGGGAGCGGGACACCCGACTCCTCGACATAAAGCAGTGCGAATCCAGGCAGGTACGCGTTGTGGCGCATGAAGTCGCGCAGCTGCTGGCCGCCGACGTGGAAGAACTCGGGCAGCTCGCCATAAAGGAGGGCGGAGACGATGAGCACCGCCACGGCGACCAAGGTCACGGCCGCGACCTGGAAGGCGCGGCCGCTGCGGATCGAGTTCAGCAGCCGGCGCCCGTTTCGGACCGGCGTGTCAGCACTGCTCATGGAGTTCGCCCACTCTACGCAACGAATTGTGACTACTGATCAAACGGGTCGACCACAGTTTTGGTCTCCACCAGGGTCGCCGTGGCGTCGGCCACCCGGGAGTGGTCCTCGGCATTTTCGACGAAAGCGCTCACGTACACAAGCGTGCGGCGGATGTTCTCGACTCTGCCCACGATGCGAACCCGCTCTCCAAGCTTCAGCGGGCGCCGTAGGCTGACCTGAAGGCGTCCCGTCACGCCTGGATGCCCGGCGTGCCAGGCCGCCCAGCCGACAGCCTCGTCCAGCATCAGGGAGACGATCCCGCCGTGCGCCATGCCTGCCCAGCTCTGGAATCGCGGCGGCACCTCGTACTCGGCGATCGAGGAGCCATGGCCGTCCGGTTCAAACTTGAGCTGCAGGCCGTCAGGATTGAGCGGGCCGCACCCGAAACAGTGTCCGTCGAAATGGACCTCCAACTCGGATCAGCCCCGGCAGTTCCAGGTGCCGGTGATGTGCTCCGCCGAACGCTTACCCGTGGTTGCGTTGGTGAGAAACGCGTCCATGGTCCCGGACTGCAGGCTGCGATCGATGGTGAACGTCACTTTGTCGGCGTCGGCATGCGCGGCGTCAGCGTCCTGGTTCAGCCACGCCCTGGAGCTGTCTGGCGCCTGCAGCGAGATTTTCACGTCCTTATTCGTGTAGGTGCCGGGCCCGCGGAAGTTCTCGATGATCATGTTGAGCTGCCATTCGGTTCCGCTCGAATCGACAGTCGCGTAGAAGCTGTCCGACCAGGTCTCGCCGTTGCGCACTTTCGCGCCCGAGCAAAAGGTCTGTTGCGTGCCCTGGTCGGGAACGATGTTGATGATCTGCCCCGGAAGGTCACCAGCCAGAGTCAGGTTTTGAGTCCACGTTCCCTGCACGATGACAGGCGAAGGCGACGGTCCTACCTTCACGTTGGTCGGGTCGCAGGCTGCTAGGACGAAGAGGGCGACTATGCCCACAACCCGGAGCATGTGGTCGAATGTTAGCCGTGGCAGACGGCTCGGCACATCTCTCCCGGGCCATGCGATCTCTCGAGGCCGCATTTTTGATCGGAGTCGAAGGTGTGACAGAGGTCTGGCTCGTACGCCACGCCGACTGCTATCGCAACATGGTCGAGGCCGACGATCCGCCGCTCAGCCACCTCGGTCGCGAGCAAGCGCGGCGCCTCGCCGAACGCGTAAGGCGCGTGAATCCCGCCGTCGTGTATTCGAGCCCCTACCGCCGCGCGATCGAGACTGCGCGCGCCATAACGCATGACGTCGTGGTCGATCAGCGCCTGGTCGAGATTGCGCTCGAGATCGACGAGGACGGCACCCTGGATTTTCAGGAGATGCCGGATGTCGCCGCCGCCAGGATGCGCGCCGTGCTGAACGACGTGGTCTCGAAGCATCCGGGCGAGCGCGTGATCATCGTGGGTCACGGCGCCGCGATCATCGCCTGCCTCACCGATGTGATGCGGCTCGAACCCGGGCAGCTTCGCATGCTGCCGTACTACACAAGCGTCAGCACGCTGCGGGTGCTGGGCGACCGCTGGATGGTTGGATCGCTCGGCGACGTCGCACACCTCGAATGAGCCCCATGAACGGGGAGGAAAAGATCCGCGCCGACCTCGAGGTCGCGCTTTCTCAGCGCGTGAATTCCGTCCGGCCGATTCCCGAGGGACATTCGGGCTTCACCTACTTCGTGGATGGAGACTATGTGCTGCGCCTTCCGCCTCCGGGCGCGCGAATCGCCGGGCCGGCCGATGTCGTGCGACAGGGCCGCATCATGTCGGCCCTGCGCGGCGCAGGGCTGCCCACCCCGGCGATCCGGATGATGAGCTCAGACCCGAGCGTCGACGGGCGCCCGTTCATCCTCATGGAGCGAGTCGACGGCGCACGCATCGAAGAGACGGCGCAACGTGAGGAGGCGAGAGACATCGCCGCCTCCGCGGTCAATGTTTTGAAGAGGATGCAGGCGCTCCCGATCGAGCAGACGGGCATCGGCGACGAAGAGCCCGTCGGCCTTCGCCAGGAGATGATGCGCTGGGCGATGCTCATGCAGCGGGCGCCCGAAGAGCTGACCGTGCGCGCCGCCGAGCTCGGTGGCTTGCTCGCGGTACAGGTTCCGGTCGAACGCACGCCGACGCTCGTCCACGGCGACTATCACTACGGCAACATGCTGTTTCGAGGCGCCGACGTGGTTGCGGTGCTCGACTGGGAGATCGCGGAGCTCGGCCAGCCTCTCCTTGACCTGGGGTGCCTCTGCTCCATGACGGTCCGCCGCCGTTTTGCGGACGCGCCCAGCCCGGGCGGTGCGTTGGCCATCGAGATGGAGGAGCTGTTCACTCTGTATGGGGTGGACGCGGGCGAGATGCGTTGGTACGTGGCGCTGAGCCTCTACAAGTACGCCGCGATTCTCGGCTACAACCTGATGCTGCACCGCAAGGGTCGGAGGCCCGACCCGATGTACGAAGGCTTGACGGGTACCATCGTCGGCATGATCGACGAAGGGATCACGCTGCTTTGACCTGGGACTTTTCGACCGAGCCGGACTTCGAGAGGAAGCTCGAGTGGATGCGCCGCTTTATGCACGACGAGGTCTACCCGCTCGAGGTCCTCGATGTCGACGAGCGTGCATTCATGCGCGCGGTCCGGCCGCTGCAAGAAGAGGTCAAGCGGCAGAAGCTGTGGGCGACGCACCTGCCTCCGGAGCTGGGCGGCCAGGGCTACGGCCAGGTGAAGCTCGGTCTCATGCACGAGATCGAAGGTGCTTCGGTCTGGGGACCGATCGTCTTCGGCAACCAGGCGCCCGATTCAGGCAACTCAGAGGTTCTGGCCCACTTCGGAACCGAGGAACAGAAAGAGCGGTGGCTCCGTCCGCTGCTCGACGGCAAGATCCGGTCTGCGTTTTCGATGACCGAGCCGAACACTGCCGGGTCCGATCCCACCCTGCTCTCGACCACAGCGGAGCTCGACGGCGACGAGTGGGTGATCAACGGACACAAGTGGTTCACGTCGAACGGCATGATCGCGGACTTCTTGATCGCGATGGTCGTGACCGAGCCGAAGGCCGATGCGTATGAGCGGGCATCGATGATCATCGTGCCGGCCGACACACCGGGCCTGAAAAAGGTGCGCAACATCCCAACCCTGGCCGGTGAGCACGAGCGTTTCGGCTACGGGCACGCCGAGATTCTTTACGAGAATGTGCGGGTCCCGGCGACAAATCTTCTCGGCGAGCGGGGGCAGGGATTTCTCATCGCGCAGGCGCGGCTCGGACCCGGGCGCATCCACCACTGCATGCGTTGGCTGGGCCAGGCTCGACGTGCGTTCGACATGCTGTGCGAGCGGGCGCTGCAGCGCGAGGCTTTCGGCAACAAGCTCGCGAGTCACCAGACCGTGCAGAACTGGATCGCCGATTCGGCGGCCGAGATGCAGGCCGCGCGCCTGATGACGCTGCACGCGGCGTGGATCATCGACACCGCAGGCGTATCCGCGGCCCGCAAAGAGATCTCACTGATCAAGTTCTTCGGCGCCAAGGTGCTGCACGACGTGATCGATCGCGCGATTCAGATCCACGGCTCGTTGGGCTACTCGGCCGACCTGCCGCTCGAGGAGATGTATCGCCACGCGCGCGCGGCGCGGATCTACGACGGACCCGACGAGGTGCATCGCGTATCGGTCGCGCGCCAGATCCTTGCCGGATACAGGCCGCCGGATGGCACTTGGCCGCGCGAGCACGTGCCGACTCGTCGCGAAGCATCGCGGCGCAAGTTCGCCGCCCTTCTGGAGGCCGCGACCACCGATGCCTAAGCGCCTTCCCGAGTACGCGATCCGCAACCGCGACGTATGGACGGTGTCGAACGCCAACTACACCGCGGCCAGCGCAAGCGATTCATGGGCCCAGGAGGAGATCACCTGGGGCAGGTGGCACACGCCTGAATCGCAGATCAAGGTGCTGCCGAACCTGCGCGGGCTCGAGGTCATCGAGCTGGGCTGCGGCACGGCCTACTTCGGAGCGTGGCTCAAGAAGCACGGCGCGAAGCGCGTGCTCGGCGTTGATATCACGCCCGCGCAGCTGGACACTGCGCGCGAGATGAACGAGAAATTCGGCCTGGGGCTCGAGTTCCTCATGGCCAACGCCGAGGCGGTGCCTCTCCCGGATGAGTCATTTGACATGGCTTTCTCGGAGTACGGCGCGTCGCTGTGGTGTGATCCGGACCGCTGGATCCCGGAAGCCGCACGCCTGCTGCGGCCGGGGGGCGAGCTGGTCTTCATGCGGTCGACGGACCTTGAGATGGTGTGCTCCTCGGACACGGAGCGGATCGGCAAGCAGCTGGTCCGGCCGCTGAATGGGATGCACCGACTGGACTGGACCGACGACGAGGTCGGAGCAAGCACCGAGTTCCACGTCAGCCACTCGGAGCTGTTTCAGATCCTGCGCAGGTCGGGTTTCGACGTGCTCGACTTTCGAGAGCTGTACGCGCCGGAGGATGCGGTCGACCATCCCTATTACCAGTACGTCAGCGCCGAGTGGGCGCGGCAGTGGCCGTCGGAGGAGATCTGGCGGGCCAAGAAGAGCCGGCGACGGCCGACGTCTGCGTCTGCTCCGCGCAAGAGGCGATCCCGGCCTGAGGCGCAGGGCTAGAGCTCGTCGGCCCCTCCGTCCGGCTTCGCCGGACACCTCCCCAAAAATGGGGCGGAGTTTTTCTGAACTCCCTAGGTCGGGACTGATTCCGCGAGGTGCAGGCGGTCCCAGTCGGAGTACTCGCCGTTGACGTGGATGATCCGCGTCAGGCCTGCCTGTTCGAGCAGGCTGGCCGCGATCCCCGCGCGATAGCCGGAAGCGCAGTGCACGGCGACAGGCGCTTCCCGAGGGATCTCGCCCGCGCGATGCGGCACGTCCGGCACGTACATGTGGACCGCCCCGGGGACATGGCCCGCCACCCACTCGTGCTCGTCGCGCGCGTCGACGACCGTCATCGGCTCAGCGCTGAGCACCCATTGCGCCATGTCCTCGACCTCGACCGTCTCGAAGGTGGAGATGGAACGGCCGCTTGAGCGCCATGCGTCGACGCCACCGTCCAGCGCGCCGGCGATGGTGTCGTAACCGATCCGCAGCAGCTGTCGCTGCGCCTTGCGCAGCTCGTTGTCGGTGCCGCCAACCAGGACGATCGGCCGCCCGCGTGCGATAAGCCATCCGACCCAAGCGCTGACCGGCCCGTCAATCCCGATGCTGTAGCTGCCTGGGATGTGGCCTCGGTCATAGTCCCGACCTGGCCGGATGTCGACAACGGCCGCCCCTGCATCGATCCTCTGCCCCACCTCGTCTGCGCCGAGCCGCGTGAGCGGCGGCGCGGCGTGCCCGAGGAGAGGAACGCCGCCCCGGTTGATCGCGGCCATGTCGCGGTAGTAGGTCGGGTAGCGGTGCTGGCTCAGCGCACGAGCCAGGAACGGCATCACCTCGGTGATCTGAAAGAACGGATTGGTGTGGCGCTCGTGACCCAACGTCGTCTCATGGCCGCTCCGTCCGCCCGTGCCGCAGAACGAGCCGCCGCCATGGGTCGGAAAAACCCGGATGTCATCCGCTAGTCCGCGGAGGCGGACCTGCAGCGTCGTCAGCGCCTCCAGGGCAAGGTGCACGGCCAGGTGTGGCCCGAGCAGGTCGGTTCGGGCGATGGCGCCGAGCATCACGGCGCCCCCCGAGAACAACGCGCGATCTTGGCTGCCTTCGCTGAGCAGAAAGGCCTTGTGATCGGGAGTGTGACCAGGCGTGTGGACGGCGCGCAGGCTCAAGTCGCCGACGTGCAGCTCAGAACCGGGCTCCAGATCGTCGATGTTGGTGCCCAGCTCCGCGGCCAGCTCGCGGCGACCGGAGACGTAATCGTTGTGGAGGTGCGTGTCCAGCGCGTGCGTGAGCTTGACTCCGAGGTCCGCAGCCAGCTTCACGTAGCGCTCGATATCGCGCAGCGGATCGATGACAAGTCCCATGCCGCGATCGGTGTCGGCGACGAGAAAGCTCGCGTTGCCCAGCTCGCCGGCGGGGACCGCTTCGACGGTGTACATGTCGTTACCCGATCTTGATCGGGACTGTCGTGAGGAGAACCCAGATGGTGATCAATGTGACCAAGACAGCTCCGCCGTAGGAGATGATCTGCGCGGGCACGCTCTTCGCCGCTTTTACGCCGAAGTCGGTGAGCAGGTAGCGAACCCGGTGGGCGATATGAAAGAACGGCACAGCGATCAGCACCAGCAGGTAGAGCTTCACGATCGGATTGCCGAGCACGGCCACCCACGTGTCGTAGTGGCGATCGACGACGGGCACGATGCCTAGCGGGCCCAGGATGCCCTGGATCAGGACGTGCACTGGGACCAGCACAGCCGCGACAACGCCGCCCTGAGCAAACAGAAACCAATAGATGAGATGCGGGTAGGCGACGCGCCTGCGCGGTTCGATGCTCATCGCGCAAACCAGATGAGGACGAATCCAACGACGACGGAGGCCACCGCCCACAGGGCGAACTGAGCGAGAACGATGAGGCGAGACGGCAGGGGCCGGTCCAGGACCTTGAAGTGGATGATCACGCCCGCCAGGCTGAGAAACGTGTAGCTGTGATAGAGCGCGAAGACCAGCGTGATGACGCTGAACACGACGAAGGCCGCCGAGCCATGCGGTGAGTAGCGCGCCGGGCCATCGCCCGCGCGCTTGATCTCCACCAGCAGCCACAGGAGCCAGAGAGCGATCGGCACGACCGTGAACTCGCGGACGACATACAGAAAGTAGTGGCGGTTGCGCGTCCACCAATTGGCCGGCATGCGCCAGCGGTATTCGCGCGGCGCGGCCTGCGCTTCATTGGTCAATCGCGGTTGCCGTACGGGAGGACGAAACGCATCGTCGTCTCGAGCTTGGTCTGCTGGATGGCCTTCGCCGGATCGACGCCTTTGGGGCAGACGACCGAGCATTCGCCGACGAAGCTGCACTCCCACACGCCCTCGTTGTCGGCGATCACCGGAAGCCGCTGCTTCAGTCCCTGGTCTCGCGAGTCCAGGTTGTAGCGCCTTGCGAGAGCGATCGCCGCGGGACCGAGGAACTCGTTGTTCAGGCCGTAGACCGGACACGCTGCGTAGCACAGCATGCAGTTGATGCACTGGCTGAACTGCCTGAAGTCGTCGATCTGCTCGTTCGTCTGACGGTGCTCGCCCGCGCCGAGGGGAATCTCCTGCCTGCGGATGATCCACGGCTTGATGGCCTTCAGCTTGTGCATGAAGTCGTCCATGTCGATGACGAGGTCGCGGATCACCGGGAAGTTGTTGAGCGGTTCGACGACGACCGGGCGCGGCCAGTAATCGCGCAGGAACGCGTTGCATGTCAGCTTCGGCGTGCCGTTGACCATCATTCCGCAGCTGCCGCAAATCCCCATCCGGCACGACCAGCGATAGCTGAGGCTCCCATCGACCTCGGACTTGATGTAGTTCAGTGCGTCGAGCACGACCATGCTGTCATCCGAGAAGGGGATTTCATACGACTGAAGGCGCGGCCTTTCGTCCTTGTCCGGGTCGTAACGCGTGGCCTGGATCGTGATCCTCTTGTCCGCCATCTCAGTACGTCCTTGCCTGCGGCTTGAAGTTTCCAACACGTACGTCGCGATACTCCAGACGAGGCTTGCCTGCATCGCGATGGAAGACCAACGAGTGCTTGAGGTACTTCTCGTCATTCCGTTCTGGGAAGTCGCGTCTGGCGTGCGCCCCGCGTGACTCGTCACGGGCGAGAGCGGTGAGCGCGATGGTCTGCGACAGCTCGAGCATGAAGTCCAGCTCGATCGCCGACGTGAGCTCGGTGTTGAAGGTGCGGCTCGAGTCCTCGATCTTGATTCGTGAGAACCGTTGGCGCAGGCCGCCCAACCGCTCGACCAGGGTCTCCAAACCTTCCTTGGTGCGAAAGACGCCGGCGCCCGTATCCATCTCGTGCTGCATCTCCTCTCGAATCGCGCCTATGCGCTCATCGCCGCCTTTCTTCTCGAGGTAGGCGACCTCGACCCGCCGAGCCTCGTCCCACAGAATCGCGTCGACCGGATTCGCCGTCACCGGTTTGGCGGAGCTCGCGTACTCCGCGGCGGCGCGCCCTGCCGCGGCCCCGAAGACGAGGCATTCCGGCAGCGAGTTCGAGCCCAAACGGTTAGCGCCGTTCAGGCCGACATTCGCGCATTCGCCTGCCGCGTAGAGGCCGGCCATGGGCGTGGCGCCCGAGATGTCCGCGTCGATGCCACCCATCATGTAGTGCTGCACCGGACGCACCGGGATCGGGTCCTTGACGATGTCGATGCCGACAAACTCGCGGCCCAGCTCGCGCATGAACGGCAGCTTGCGGTCGATCACATCCTCACCGAGGTGGCGGACATCGAGGTGGAGGTACTTGCCGTGCGGGCCCTCGAAGCCGTGGCCCTCCTCGAACTCGGTCATCATCGCGCGCGAGATGATGTCGCGCGGACCCAGCTCCATTTTGTTCGGGACGTAGTTTCCATGTCCTTCAGCCCGACTCCGGCGCGGTACGCAAGCGCCATGCCATCGCCCGTGCAGATGTTGCCGTTCGTGGTGAATGCGTACACCCGGCCGAGCCCGCCGGTGGCCAGGATCACCGACCTCGCCGTGATCGCGTCGAACCGCCCTGTCTTCATGTCCAGCGCGACGACGCCGACGCAGCGGCTGTCCTCGACCAGCAGCTTGGTGACGAAGGCCTCGTCGTGACGAATGATCTGCGGGTACTTGAGCGACGTCTGGAAGACGGCGTGCAGCATGTGGAAGCCGGACTTGTCGGCCGCGAAGCATGTACGCCACGTCGTCATGCCTCCAAACGGCCGGACCGAGATCTTGCCGTCTTCATCGCGGCTCCACGGGCAGCCCCAGTGCTCCATCTGGATGATCTCGATCGGCGCCTCGCGGACGAAGGCCTCGACCACGTCCTGGTCGGCCAGGTAGTCGGAACCTTTGATCGTGTCGAAGGCGTGGGTCTCGTACGAGTCTTCAGGCCGCATGACCGCTGCCGCTCCACCCTCGGCGGACACGGTGTGGCTGCGCATCGGGTACACCTTGGAGACCATTCCGACTCTGATTCGCGGATTGGCCTCGACCGCAGCTATCGCTGCCCTGATGCCGGCGAGCCCTCCGCCGACGACCAGGACGTCATAGCTCTCCACTTGCTTATCGATTCTATGTGGACGCGAGAATTGACCGCCTGATGGGAATTCCTTTCTGGACGCCGCCACCGGAGAAGTACCCCGGCCGTCTGCCTGAGAAGGCCGACGTTCTCGTGATCGGAGGCGGAATCGCCGGCGTGAGCTTGCTCTGGCATCTCGCGGGTCGCCGGATCGAGGCGGTGCTGGTCGAGCGACATCACCTGGCCTGGGGCGCGAGCGGGCGCAACGCAGGCTTCCTGCTCGCCGGAGTGGCATCGAGCTACGCGGAGGCGGTGCGGACGTATGGGCGCGAAAAGGCCCGTGAAGTCTGGGAGGTTACGAACGAGAACCACGACCGGATGATCGAGGCCGCGCGCGGCCAGGAGGTCGGTCACCGGCGACTTGGAAGCGCCGTGCTTCCGGCAAGCGATGAGGAGCGGGCGCTGCTTGTCGAGTCCGAGCACCTCCTGCAGGAAGACGGCTTTCAGGCGCGTTGGGACGGCAACCGCCTGGTCAACCCGCGCGATGGCGAGATCGATCCGGCGGCGATGGTCGCGGCCCTGGCGCGCCAGATGAAGCCCGCCTCCATCCGAGAGGGTGTCCAGGTGTCGGCGATCGAATCACGCCGCAATGGCGTCCTGTTGACGTCCGGCGACGATCAGTGTGAGGCGGGCGTCGTCATCCTGGCCACGAACGCGTACACGCCGCAGCTGGTGCCGACGGTGAAGATCCAGCCGACGCGCGCGCAGATGCTCGCCACCGCGCCCCAGCCGAGACGGGTTGTCGACGTGCCTGTCTACTCGAACTTCGGGTACCGCTATTGGCGCCAGCTGGTGAGCGGAGAGGTGCTGGTCGGCGGGTGGCGCGACACGACCCTCGCGACTGAGAAGACATACGACGACGAGCCGACGCAAGGAATCCAGGAGCACCTGGACCGCGCTGCGCGCGGGCTGGGCGCCGAGGGTGAGGTGACGCATCGCTGGGCCGGCACGATGGGGTTCACCGAGTCAGGACTGCCGCTGGCGGGTCTGGTCGAGGGGATGCCGAACGTCTACGTCTGCGCCGGTTTCACCGGACATGGGATGGGCTTCGCTTTCATGACCGCGAAAGGAGTCGCGGAGTCGATCTGAGGGCGCCGCCGTTCGGCGCCCTCGCTACGTCAAAGAACGTCTAGTCCTCGTCCCCCTCGCGGTCGTCCCCCTTCGGGAGGAAAAAGCGGTCGAGGGTCCAGGCCGCGACGGAGTTGCCCAGGTTCTCACCCACGATCACCGAGTGTCGGTAGTGGAATCCGATCCACACCCGGGCATCGACGAGCTGCGATTCGATCGCGCCAACCGTCGCATACGTACGCACCGGGTCCGGGTTCGTGGCAGTCGCCACCGCCAGGCCGTGGATCGTGACATTGATATTTTGGGTGCCGAGCGCATGCGCGATGACCTGAGAGAGCGCTGAGGTCACGCATCCGTGCTGCGACGGGTAGGTCAAGCCCATTGCCACCTCCAGTGACTGACCGGGGGACGGGGTCACCTCGTGTACGTCGCGAGGATGCTCTTTAGTTGCAACCGTCAATCGGTGTTTACGGCAGGGACAGCCCCTCCGTCCGGCTTCGCCGGTAATTAGGGGAGGGAGCGCTCCAGGAAGGCGAGCCAGTTGTCGCCCATGATCCCTTCCACCTGCGGGCGATTGAAGTGCAGGCGCAACCTGGCCGGCAGCTCCTTCAACCTGGCCAGGTCGTCGATGGGCGCCTGGCGAGCGTCGAAACCGCCGTCCAGGTCGGAGCCGATCCCGACGTGCTCCGGGCCGCCCGCGGCCCGCGCGTGATGGACGATGTGCTTCACCACATCGAGCAGCGTCGGGCGACCGGATGGTCGCAGGTGCTTCCCGTAGAAGCTCACCCCGACGATGCCGCCCCGCCGCGCAATCTCCGCGACCGCCTCGTCGGTGAGTTGACGATCGCCGGGGACCAGGGCTCGCGAGTTGCTGTGCGAGGCCATGATCGGCCCGCGCCACAAGGCGAACGCGTCCGCCACAGCCTCGTCGGCCATGTGACTGAGATCGAGGATGACGTACTTGCGCCGCATCGCCTTGAGCAACTGATGCCCGAGCTCGGTCAGCCCTCCGGGCGCGCCGGTGCCACCGCTGTACCGAGTCTTGCCCCATGCCGGGCCGATGATCCGAACCCCGCGTTCGGTCCACGCGCCGAGCTGGGCGGGGGTCTCGATCGGGTCGGCGCCCTCCATCAGGAGGATGGCCGCGAGCTTGCCCTTCTTCCATCCCTGCACGTAGGCCGCCAGGCCTGCTCGATCGCCGACAAAGTCCAGACCGCACGAGTGGTAGTAGTTGACCTGGGCGGTGGCCATGAGGTTGGCCTCGTGGGCGTTCTCGTAGACGAATCTCGTCCGCATCGCGCGGCCGGCGCGGGCGGGCGCGGTGTAGAGGGTGGCGAAGACCAGTCCCACCTCGGCCGCGACGAGGGATGACCGGCTGACCAGGTAGCCCGGCGCGGGCGGCTGCAGAAAGCCTCGACCGGCTGAGATGGCGTTCCAGCCGATGTCGAGGTGAGCGTCAACAATCACGGGCCGTTGAGAATAACTTGCGATAGAACCGTGTATTGCATGATAATGAAGTCCTTCAATATGAAGACCGATGATTTGAAGCACGCTGACATTTCGAAGTTGGACTCCTTCGAGCTGGGCCGGGACGACGACGGCCGGCTGTATATGAAGAAGTTCCGCGAGCTGTTCTCTCCTCTAAAGCGAGACATGACCGCAGTGGAGGCGCTCTCGGCGCTGCGTTTCGCGGGGCGGTCGCTCCGCCTTCTGCAGGAGCGATGGGCGGAGCGCCACGGTCTGAGCGAAGGGCGAATCGGCGTCCTGTTTCGTCTCAAGCGCGGCGGCGACA
>VBEF01000111.1 GCA_005881275.1 Chloroflexota bacterium | reverse complement strand
ATCAAACAAATGTACGAAACGCAAGCGTTAACAGCCACCAAATCTATTCAGCGGGGCCACCCAAGCCCCACCCCGACTCCCCCCTCACCGTAATCCCCCAATGACAAGGATGGGCACCTGACTCCCCACCCCCGGCACCCTCCTCTCCGCCAGCACCCCCATCCCGGCCGAAGCCAGCATCGCCCCGATCTCCCCCCGCTCCGGGAACCGCCTCAACCTGAGCAAGCGCCGCACATACCGCATCAGACCGCTGGCGACGAAATCCGCCAGGAGCCACCTCCCTCCCGACGCCAGGACCCGCGCCACCTCCACGATGCCCTGCCGCTGGTCCGCCCAGTGGTGATACGTCATGGTGCTGAAGACCAGATCGAACACCCCATCGGGAAACGGCAGCCTCTCCGCCGTGGCCTGGGCAAACGTGATCCGACTCCCGGCCGGCAGGGCCGCCCTGGCGTACCTGATCATCTCCGCCGCCGCGTCGACCCCCTCGAGCCGCGCCAATGGAAACATCGGCTCCGCCGCCCGGAGCAACCGTCCCGTCCCGCACCCCACGTCGAGAATCGCCCCTGGCTTCGGGACCTCGACCGCGGCCATCTCCAGCAGGGTCCTCTGAACCGGCTCGAAGACCAGCCTCTGCAGCACGTGACGGTCGTAAGTGGCGGCCCACCGGTTGAAACGGTCGACGTCACTCATCAGCTGTCGGCGCGCGGATCCTCGGCGGTCGCAATCGGCTGGTCAGCGGAGTGCGGCCGCACCGGGCTCAGGTGGATCTTGAACGCCACACCCGGCGCGCGAAAGCCCGTGGCGATGTGCTGGTTGTCACAGAACGGCTTGTGCAGCGACTGCCCGCACCGGCACAGTGTCGCGCGAGGCAGCGTCTCGACTGTCCCATCCTCATGACGCACCTCGACGTTGCCGGTCACCAGGAGTGGACCGTTGCGCATCGCGGTGACGGTCGTCGCGCCTGCATGCTCCTCTTGCGAACCCCGACCCAGCCGCCTGTACATCAGCGCGCCGCTGGGGCAGCGCTCCACGACTTCGGCGATGACGTCGGCCGCACCGTCATCGGGCAGCACCCACGGCCGTCGCTGCAATTTGAACACCTTCGGATCGCCGCGCAGACACTCGCCCACGTGGATGCAGATGTCGAGGTCGAAGGTCACCTCAACATCGCGGCCGCGATAGACCTTCCGCATGTTGCCAACACTAGACTTTGAGCGCATGCCAGGGTCCGTGACTTCCAGGCCTCGGGCACCAAAAGCTCCCGGGTCGAGGCGCGCCCCCGGCAAGGCGATGATCTCCTCCGACCGGATCTCCAAACGAGTGCGCCAGCTGGGTCGAGAGATCTCGGAGGTCTACACCGACATCGAAACGCCTCTCGTCATCGTCGCGATCCTCAAGGGCGCGACTGTTTTCGCCGCCGATCTGCTGCGCAGCCTCTCCATCCCCGCGGAGCTGGAGTTCGTGCGCGCGGCAAGCTATGGGGCCGGAACCAATAGCGCGGGGCGCGTGAAGATCGCCCACATGGTGGAAGGCCCGCTCGCGGGCCGCCACGTCCTGCTGGTGGAGGACATCGTCGACTCCGGACGGACGATCGACACCATCGTCAAGCGTTTCCGCCGGATGAAGCCCGCGTCGCTTCGGGTCGCGGCTCTCCTCGATCGCCCAGCCCGCCGGGAGATCAAAGTCCAGATCGACTTCAATGGATTCGTCATCCCGGATAGGTTCGTGATCGGCTACGGCCTCGACTACGCCGGCCTCTACCGCGAGCTGCCCGGTATCTACTCCCTCAGCTAGAGAGCGGAATCGGCTTCGACGCAGGTTTGAGGAAGTCGACGACCTCCTCGCGGTCGTCCCACATGACTGTCGTTCGCTCGGGCTCGGTGCGTGCCACGATCTTGCCGCCCCGCAGCACCAGCTTGCGCGGCGCGATGAGCCTGATGGCATCCATCTCGCTTGGGACAGAGAACGCGCAGAGGTCCGCACGGCAGCCCGGCAGCAGTCCGTATTTCTCGAGGCCGAGGGCGCTGGCCGGGTTCCACGTGATCATGTCCATCAGCGTGCGAAGCTCGCCGTGACCTGACATCTGGCCGTAATGGGCCAGCACAAACGCCGCCTGCAATGGGTCCCCGTAGCCGAGCGGGTACCACGGGTCCATCACCGAGTCGTGGCCGATGCAGACGTTGATGCCCGCGGCGAGCAGCTCCTTCACCCGAGTGTGGCCGCGCCGGATGGGGTAGCTGTCGAAACGCCCCTGCAGCGTCGAGTTGTCGAGCGGGTTGGTGACCATATGCATCTGCGCGCGCTTCAGGTTGTTGATGAGCTTGTACGCGTAAGCGTTGTTGTACGAGTGCATTGCGGTGGTGTGACTGGCGGTCACCAGACCGCCCATGCCCAGGCGGATCGTTTCCGCGGCCATCACCTCGACGAAACGTGACTGGTCGTCGTCTGTCTCATCGCAGTGGATGTCGACACGCAGGCCCTTCTCAGACGCCAGGTCGAAGGCGAACTTGATCGACCGCTCGCCGTACTCACGCGTCAGCTCGAAGTGCGGAATGGCGCCGACGACGTCGACGCCCATGTCGACGGCCTTGCGCATCAGCTCCTCGCCGCCGTCGAACGACATGATGCCCTGCTGAGGAAACGCGACCAGCTGCAGCGTGATCTGGTCGCCGATCTCTTGGCGCAGCTCGGTCAGCGCCCTGACCGCCCGCAGCTCCGGATCGCACACGTCGACGTGGCTACGCACGAACTGGACGCCGTTGGCGAGCTGCCACCGCAGCACTGTCCGGACCCGCTGCTTGACGTCGTCGACGGTCAGCTGCTTCACGCGGTCCGCCCAGATCGCGATGCCCTCGAAAAGCGAGCCTGACTCGTTGTGGCGCGGCTCTCCGACCGTGAGCACCGCGTCGAGGTGGATGTGCGGCTCGACCAACGCCGGGGTGACGAGAGCCCCCCCGAGGTCCACCGAGTGCCGAGCCTCCGGCTCGAGCTCGCTGATGAGGCCGTCCTTGATGCCGATGTCTCTCGTCTCGGCCTCCCCGGGGAGCCGGGCGCCGTGGAGCAGCAAATCGAGCATTTCCGGAAACCTAGCAGACGCTTAAACTTCGGACGTACTTTTTTCGGGCCGTTTCTGAGATGGGGGAAGCGCCTAATGCAATCTGTGCAGGAAGTCGAAAAGCACGTCCCGGTTCGGGAAGGCGACTACGGGGAGAGGGTCGCCACCGTCGAGCCGGGAGGCGTCGAGTACATCGCCCTCAAGGAGCGCCACGGCAAGCCGATCGACCTCTTCTGGACGTGGCTCTCGCCCAACCTCGAGTTCGCCACGATCTTCGTCGGCACGATCGCTATAACCCTGTTCGGCCTCAACTTGTGGCAAACCGCCACGGCAGTGGTAATCGGCTCTGCCCTGGGATCGTTGACGCACGCGATCCTCTCGTCCTGGGGGCCCAAGTTCGGTGTCCCGATGATGGTTGCGAGCCGCGGCGCGTTCGGGTTCCTGGGAAACATCCTTCCCGCGGGTTTGAACACAGTCACCGGCG
>VBEF01000013.1:8745-39139 GCA_005881275.1 Chloroflexota bacterium | reverse complement strand
CATGGTCCAGGCGAGCTTCTTTCGCCGTTACGGTTTTCTGTCGGCGATCGCCGTCCGGGTTGCCTTTTACATGATCTGGCACGTCGCTTATGTTCACTGAGGGCTGCCCCTGATTCGGCGCGTCTTGCGCAAAAAGCGCGTATCGCTCGTGGTTGACGGGCGCGTTTTGCGCAAAAGGTGCGGGTGGAGCCCACGCCCGGATTCGAACCGGGGACCTTTTCCTTACCAAGGAAATGCTCTACCGCCTGAGCTACGTGGGCGGGACTCAATCCGATTCTATCTGCTACAAACTGAGGGCCAGCCCGATGCCCAGCATCAACCAGATCCTCGACCAGGCGCGCCGGCGGATCACCCGCCTCACCCCGCAAGAAGCGGCGGCCGAGCACGCCAACGGCGCCCTGTTGGTCGACACCCGGACCTCGGAGCAGCGCTCGCGCGATGGTGAGATCCCCGGCGCCCTCGTGATCGATCGCACCGTTTTCGAGTGGCGTCTCGACCCCGCATCCCCAACCAGAATCCCCGAGGCGAAGGACCACGATGTCCGGGTGATCGTCATCTGCGCCCAGGGCTACTCGTCGAGCCTGGCCGCCGCCTCCCTGCTGGACCTCGGCCTGGTCAACGCAACTGACGTGATCGGAGGATTCGCGGCCTGGCAGGCCGCCGGCCTCCCGGTCAGGCGCTAGCCGCCCGACTCCACCTTGCCCACGTCGGTCATGACCTCGGCCTTACCCCGGATCTTGATCGCGGCCGTCAGCGCCGTGAACTGCGCGACGAGGACCTCTCCCGCGTCCAAACGCTCGGAGTGGTGCGACCGCGTGTCCTTGCCTCGCGTGAGGCCCATGATCACGACCCCGTCCTCCAGCGCCTTGACCACGATGTAGCGCCCGCTAGCCTCTTCGTCCTCGTTCACCATTTCCCCGTCCGTTGCCGTTGGCCTGAGCCTTGGGCCGCACCGTCTCGAGCCTGGTCGCAGCCTGACCCACCAGCTCATCGATCTCGGCCGCGAGCGCCGGACCGGCCAGGACATGATAACGATCGGCATTCACGACCACTTCGCGGCTGCCGACCACCACATGAAGCACGACCTCGTCGGTCCCCGGATGGCGCGCGAGCACCGCCTCGAGCTGCTCGGCGAGGCCCGCCTCACCGTTTGGAATGCGCACGTGGACCAGCTGCCGGCGCGACACCGGCACGCAGTCCGGATCGTCCCAAAGCCACGCCATGTCAGCCACCACCGACGCCGTCTCGACCTCTGCCTCGATCTCAGGCTCTACCGGCGAGGCCGCGGCCCCACTCGCGCGCGTGCTGCCGGCCCTCGCGTCCACCTTGCCCTGCACCACGACCACCTTGTCCGGCTCGAACAGGAGGCGGTACTGCTCAAATTGCCGGGGGAAGACCACCACATCAACAGAGCCGGTCAGATCCTCGAGAGTCGCGTAGGCCATGATCTGGCCCTTCCGGGTCACGACACGGCGGACGTCGCGAACGAGCCCTGCCACCCGCACCTCCGTGTCCTGCAGCGCGCTGGTGACCTCGACGGCCTGCGTATCCGAGAGCTTCGCCAGCTCGGCCGAGATGCGACGCAGCGGGTGGTCGCTCAGATACAGACCGAGGAGCTCTTTCTCCAGACGCAGCTTTTCTTCGCCGGCCATGGGCGCGACGTCGATCGTCAGCCCGTAGTCGTCGGCCTGGGCCTCCGGAGAGCCGACCATGTCGAGCAGCGAGGTCTGGCCGGACTCGCGGTCGCGACGCGCTCGCTCCGCTCGGCTGACCGCGTGATCGAGGGCGGCGATGAGGCGAGCGCGTTCGCCGAGCGAGTCACTCGCGCCTGACTGAACGAGCGCCTCCAGCACCCGCCGGTTGACGTCCTGGATCGCTGACGTCCTCTCGCAGAGATCTTCGAGAGACTTGAATGGCCCGTCCGTGTCGCGCAGCGCAACGATGCTCTCCACGGCGTGGCTGCCGACGTTCTTGATCGCCGCGAGCCCGAACAGGATCCGCCCATCACTCGTCGAAAAGTCCGCACGAGAGCGGTTGATGTCTGGCGCAAGGACGTCGATGCCGCGCAGCCTGCAGTCGACGATCGCGGTTGCTACACGGTCGGCGCTGCCTTCCATGTGGATGAGGAGCGCGGTCATGTACTCGATTGGATAGTTCGCCTTCAGATACGCGGTCTGGTAGCTGATGACCGCGTACGCGGCCGAGTGCGCGCGGTTGAATCCGTATTCGGCAAACTTCGCGATGCCGTCGAACAGCGCCTCCGCCGTCGCCTTCGGAATGCCGCGCTCGACAGTCCCCTCGATGAACTTGGTCCGCAGCTTCGCCATCTTGGCCTTGTCCTTCTTGCCCATCGCGGCGCGAAGGATGTCGGCCTCGCTCATCGTGAATCCGGCCAGCTCGCGGGCGGCCATCATCACCTGCTCCTGGTAGATCATCACGCCGTAGGTCTCGCGCAGGATCGGTTCGAGACGCTCGTGCATGTACTCGATCGGCTCGCGCCCCTGCTTGCGGGCGATGAAGGCTGGGATGTTGACCATTGGGCCGGGACGGAACAAGGCGATCGCGGCGGAGACGTCCTCGAAGCTTTGCGGGCGCATATCCATCAGCATCCGCCGCATGCCCGCGCCTTCGAGCTGGAACACGCCATGCGTGTCGCCGATGGAGATCAGCTCGTACGTCTTGGCGTCGTCGAACGGTAGGTGTTCGAGATCGATCTCGATATCGCGCTGCTCTTTGATGAGCCGTACGCAGGTCGCGATGATGTCGAGGTTCTGCAGGCCGAGAAAGTCGATCTTCAGCAGGCCGATATCGCCGACCGCCTTCATGTCGTACTGCGTGATCACAGCCTCACGGCCTGGGCCGTACTGCAACGGGGTGTAGCGGACCAGGGGCTCGGGCGCGATGACGACGCCGGCGGCGTGCGTGCTGACGTTGCGCGACACGCCCTCGAGCGTCCTGGCGACGTCTACCAGGCGCTTCGCCTCCTCGCTCGATTCGTAAGCCTCCCTGAACTCGGGGACCTCCTTGATCGTGTCCTCGAGGGTTTTCGAACGTCCCTGCCATACGGGCACGAGCTTGGCCAGGCGGTCGGTGTCGCGCAGCGGAACCTCGAGGACGCGTCCCACGTCGCGAATCGCAGCCTTCGAGGCCATCGTCGTGAAGGTGATGATCTGGGCCACGCGATCGGCGCCGTACTTCTCGGACACGTAGCGGATCACCTTCTCGCGTCCCTCGACCGAAAAGTCGCAGTCGATATCGGGCATCGAGACGCGGTCGATGTTCAAGAAGCGCTCGAAGATCAGACCGTGCTGCAGCGGGTCGATGTTTGTTATGCCGAGGCAGTACGAGACCAGGCTGCCCGCCGCGCTGCCGCGTCCCGGCCCGACCACGATCCCGTTCTGTCGCGCGAAGTTGTAGAAGTCCCAGACGATCAGGAAGTACGACGCGTAGCCGGTTTGGCCGATGACCGAAAGCTCCTGCTCCGCCCGCTCTTTCGCGGCCGGCGCGGGCGTTCCGAACCGCCAGTCCAGGCCCTTCAGCACCAGTTGCCGCAGGTACTGGTCCGGCGTCAAGCCGTCCGGAACATCGAAAGGCGGCAGCAGCGTCGCCCCTAGGGAGAGCTTGAGCTCGACCTGGTCCGCCACCTCGAGCGTGCTCGCCAGAGCCTCGGGCATGTCCGCGAACGCCTCGATCATCTCCGCGGGCGTCTTCAGGTAGTTCTCCTGAGTCGAGAAACGCCAGCGGTTCGGGTCGTTGAACCTCGCTCCTGTCTGCAGGCAGAGGAGCACGTCGTGCGCCTCCGAGTCGTGGCGGTGCACGTAGTGGAGGTCGTTGGTCGCGCACAGGCGCAAGCCGAATTCTTTGCCGAAGCGCGCCAGAACACCGTTGACCTCGGTTTGCCTGTCGATGCCATGGCGCTGCACCTCGAGCAGGAAGCGGTCCTTGCCGAAGATGTCGCGGTACGCGGCCACCGACTCGCGCGCGCCGTCGACGTCACCGTCGACGATCCGGCTCGCAGCCTCACCCTGCAGGCAGCCGGACAGGGCGATGAGTCCGGTCGAATGCTCGGCCAGGATCTCCTTGTCGATGCGGGGCTTGTAGTACATCCCCTCCATCTGGCCGACGGTGCACAGGCGCATGAGGTTGAGGTAGCCGTCGTGGTTGGCGGCAAGGAGCGTGAGGTGATTCGGGTCGCGGTCGACGCGCCCCTCGCGCATGAGCCGCGAGCGAGGCGCCACGTAGACCTCGCAGCCGATGATCGGCTTGATCCCGGCGTCCTTGCAAGCTTTGTAAAAGTGGATCGCGCCATACATCACGCCGTGGTCGGTCATCCCGATCGCAGGCATCTCGAGCTCCGCCGCGCGCGCGACCATGGCCGGGATGCGACTCGCCCCATCGAGCAGCGAGTACTCGGTGTGGTTGTGCAGGTGGACGAAGGTTTCTGGGGCGTGCGGCATCGTTTGGGTTGGGTGTGGCGGACCCCTCGGATAGTCTAAAGACCTCAGTGGCCCGAATCGCCTTCCCATCACTGGCTCACGGACCCGCCGAGATGGCACACTCCGGCATTCGAGAGATCGCCAACGAAGCGCTGCGCAGGCCCGGCACGATCCGCCTCGACGTTGGTCAGCCTGACTTCCCCACTCCCCAGCACGTCAAGGACGCCGGCAAGCGCGCCATCGACGAGAACAAGACCTTCTACACACACACGCAAGGGTTGCTTTCGCTGCGCGAAAAGCTCGTCGACAAGCTCGAGCGGGTCAACGGCATCAAAACGACTGTTGAGAACATCGCCTGCGGGCCAGGCGGCGTCGGCGCGCTCGCGGCCACGCTCGCCGCAGTCGTCGAGCAGGGCGACGAGGTGCTCTTGCCAGACCCGGGCTGGCCGAACTATCGAATGATGCTGCCCTGGCTTCGCGCTCGTGGCGTCTTCTACCCATGTCCGCCGGCCGCAGGTTTTCAGCCAGACCTCGAGGCCCTCGAGCACGTCATCACGCCGCGAAGCAAGGTCCTGGTGGTCAACAGCCCGAACAACCCGACGGGCGCTGTCTATCCGCTCGACACCATCACGGCTCTCATCGAGCTGGCGCAGCGCCACAACTTGTGGCTCTTCAGCGATGAGTGCTACGACCAGATACTGCTCGATGGATCGTGGACCAGCCCCGCCGCCGTCGCACCCGACGACCCGCGGATCGCGACCGTCTTCACGTTCTCGAAGACCTACTCCATGACCGGCTGGCGTATCGGTTACGTCACCGGGACGGCAGAGCTCATCGACACCGCCACCAAGGTGCTCGAATCGAACTCTTCGTGCGTCTCGACGATCACGCAGGTTGCCGCCGAAGCGGCGCTTGTCGGTCCGCAGGACTGCGTCGCGGAGATGGTGGGCGCCTACCGGCGTCGCCGTGACCTCGTGGTCGAAATCCTCCGGGAGGCCGAGCTCCACATCGCCACCCCGAACGGCGCGTTCTACATCATGGCGGACGTCTCGCCAAGGGGCCTGCCGGCGCGCGAGTTCTCGTTCGCCCTGCTGCGCGAGCGCGGCGTCAGCGTCGCGCCCGGCACCGCTTTCGGCGAGGTGGCGAGGGAGGCCGTGCGGATAAGCCTTGCCAGCTCGGAGGCGGATTTGAGCGAGGGTGTCGACCGCCTGGCGAAATTTGTACACGGGCGTACGTGAACCGGTCCCCTTCGTTTAAGCTGCCCAGGTTGATTTCGGGCGTAACCGTCCCCGCCTACGTTCCGTTTGGCCCGACATGCAGCTTCTGAGGCCGATCCTGACCATGGTCGTCAGGTCGCTCGGCCCAGGGCGGCTCCGTCTCGTGGTCGTCAAGTTCGCCCAGAGGCTGGACCGCCCCTAACTCAGGCCTTGCGTTGGCGGCCGGGTTCAACCCGGCCGCGACTATGCCTTCGACGTCTGCCAAACGTGGCACCGAGTGGCTACTTAGACAATCCCAACCGTATCCGGAAGGAGAGCAGCGCCTGCGGCGAAGCCGCACGTGCCAAACGTGGCACCGAGTAACTACTTAGACAATCCCAACCGTATACCGGAAGGAGAGCAGCGCCTGCGGCGAAGCCGCACGCGCGATGACAGGAAACCATATGGGTTTCCTCTCATCCCTTTCGTTCAAGCAGCGCGACCGACTCTATGTGGTAGGTCTGTGGAAACATGTCCACGATCGCGGCGCGCCGGACTCGATAGCCGCCGCGAACCAGGCCGACCAGGTCCCTGGCGTGGGTCGACGGCTCGCAGCTGACGTAGACCAGCCGCTCAGCACCCAGGCGGATCAGCTCGGCCAGGGCGGCCGGCTCGCATCCCGCCCGCGGCGGATCGAGGATCACGGCCTGATGCTGCCCCAGGCGGACGCCGCGCAGCTCAGTCTCGACCTTGCCGGGCAGATACTCGACGCGGGCCGAGTTGATCCGCGCGTTGAGGCGGCCGAGCTGCACGGCGTGCGGGTTTTCCTCGATCGCCGTCACACCCGCGGAATCGCGTGCCGCCGCGACCGAGATGGTCCCGAGGCCGGCGTAGAGGTCGAGTATGCGGTCGCCCGGTTGGGCCGCAAGCATGCTGAGCGCGGTGCTGTAGAGGACGAGCATCTGCTGATAGTTGGTCTGGACGAACGTGTCGCTGCGGACTCGAAACGTCATGTCCCAGAACTCGAGGGACATCGCATCGTCCAGCAACACCGCTTCTGGCAGCAGCTCCGCCACGCGATGCGCGAACTCGTCGCGCGGCCACTTGGGTTCGCGACCGCGAAAGCGGAGCCGCCACAGCAGGCCATGGCCGGTCGGCTCGACGGTCAGCAGCAGGTTCTGCAGACCTTTCAGCTCGAGCTCGTTCGCCGCTTGCGCGAAGGCGGGCAGCGCGCTCTCGATGCGCCGGTCGTGGATGAGGCAGCTGTCGATCGACAGCACCGAATGCGAGCGCATGCGGTGAAAGCCGAATCGCCATCCGCCGGCAGACGCGAGGGCCTCGAACTCGCCGCGGATGCGATATCGCCAGGGATCGTCCATTCCCAGCACCGCGGTGTCCGGGGGGAGACGCAGCCCGGCCCGAGACCATGCCTCTTCCACGACCTGCCGCTTCAGCTCCAGCTGATGCGCGTAGGCGGCATGCTGCAGCTGGCAGCCGCCACACTGGCCGAAGTAGGGACACGGAGCGGTCACGCGATGCGGCGACGCCTCGATCACGCGCGTGGCGTCCGCCACCGCCACGCCGCCCTGCCGGCCACGCGGCTCGGCTTCCACCACCTCGCCCGGTAGCGCGTAGTTGACAAGCCAGACCTTGCCATCGTCCCTGGCGACCGCCGCGCCGCCGTGCGCGGGCGAAGCTGGTCGGAGGATCAGCGGCGCCACACCGAGACCGGATCGCGCGCCGGCTTGAAGCCGGCGGCTTCGACCATCTGGGTGGCGATTGGGAAGCCCTCGGCGATCTTGTCGGGGTCGTGGGCGTCGCTGCCGTACTGCACGGCCTGCCCCCCCACCTCGCGCCACCAGCGAACCACCGTGATGTCAGGGCAGAGAAGCCGACCGCGGGTGGTGTTCACCTCGAGCACACGCCCTGTCCGCGCGGCGGCGCTCAGGACGGCGCGGATCTCCGCCTCGAAATCCTTCTCCCGATACGGCGTTCCGTCCTGTGGCCAGTAGCGCTTCGGATAGTCGAGGTGCGCGAGCGTCTCGAAGGGCTGGCCGCCCTCGATCATGGCCAGGACCTCGGCGAAGTAGTCCCTGGTTGCCGCCTCAAAGTCGACACCCGCACGTTCCCTCAGCTGGCTCGCGTCGACCGTCTCGCCGTCGAGCTTGATGCAGTGGACCGAACCCAGAACGTTGTCGAGGCTTCCCGCCCCAAGAATCGCCGCCGTCTCTTTCGGGAACCAGTGGGGTTCGCCGAGCTCGACTCCGCTCAAGATCCGCAGCCCGGTGAACCTGGCGCGGCATCGATCGATGGCGTCGAGATAACCGACGATGTCGACGCAGTACTGGTCTGGATGCACCTTCACAAAGTCGGCGTGGTCGGTGAAAGCGATCGCGGGCAGACCCAGCTCGATCGCCCGTTCGCAGCTGCGCTCCATGGATCCACGAGGGCCGTCGTATGACCACTCGGTGTGCACGTGGAGGTCTGGGGGCGGTGACACCAGTCAAGGCTACAATCCGGTGCCGTGGGGTACGTGGTGGAGGGCGTGGCCTTCCTTTCGGGCGCCTGCTTGATCGGCGGCGGGCTCTACCTCGCCATGCGGGGCACGTTCCCGGCCTGGTGGCCTCAGCGAATCCTGTGGCCCTTGGTGCGCGTGACCCCGAGCGTGGCGCGCCTTCAGGGTTTGACGGCCGTCGCGCTCGGTGCCTCGATCCTGACCATCGTGCTCACCTCGATCGTGCCCCAGAGCACCGGCGGAATCCTGGTCCTCGCCGCCCTCGCGGCCTACTTGGTGGCGCTCCTGATGTTTTTGTTCAGCACCTGGCTCTCCCGCCGGCCGGCTGGCTGACCAATGCCGCTCGAACCTTAGGCGAGCAGCTTCAGGAGCAGCTCGTTTGCGACTTTCGGGTTGGCGTGCGGGGCCCTCTTGCGGAGGTCCGCCATCAATGCCTGCATGGCCTGCTTCTTCCCGTTGCGATAGTCGGCCGCGGCCTTCGGGTTTGCATCGATCACCGCCTCGGCAAGGACCCGAAGCTCCGACTCATCGCTGACCTGGGCGTAGCCGTGCTCGGCGACGATCTCGGCGGGGGTGCGTCCCGTTTCAACCGATTCGACGTAGACCTCCCGCGCGCTGTCTCGCGTGATCGCGCCGTCGTGCAGCAGCTTCATCAGCTCGGCGAGATTTTCAGGTGGTGACAACTTGCCCGTCGGCGCCACCTCGTTGACGATCCAGTTCGCCGTCGGCAATGCCGGCGCGCCTCTGGCCACTGCGTTCTCGTAGAGATCGGCCAGCTCTCTGTCGGCTCCAATGACGGCCACCTGGGCGGCCGGCAGGTGATCGAGCAGTCTGGCGCGGCGCACGCTCGGCAGCTCCGGCAGGTTGCGGCGCAGCTCGTCGATCCACGTGCGCTCAACCTCGAGCGGAGGCAGGTCCGGCTCGGGGAAGTAGCGGTAGTCCTCGGCGAACTCTTTGCTCCGCTGCGAGAACGTGCGCTGCTCGGCCTCGGACCAGCCGCGGGTCTCCTGCACGACCCTGCCGCCGGACTCGAGCACCTGCGTCTGGCGCTCGACCTCAAAGAGGATCGCGCGATGCAGCGCGCGAAACGAGTTGATGTTCTTCAGCTCGGTCTTCACCCCCAGCTCATCCGAAGCGGCGCGCCTTATCGAGATGTTCGGCTCCACGCGCATCTGGCCCTTTTCCATTTCGGCCTCGGATGCGCCAATGGCGCGCAGCAGTGTGCGCAGCTCGGTCGCGTAGTCGCGCGCCTCATCCGCTGAGCGCAGGTCGGGCTCGCTCACGATCTCCATCAGGGGCACCCCCGCGCGGTTCAGGTCGACGTAAGACTCCCAAGCCTTGTGCAGCTTGTCGCCTGCGTGGACGAGCTTGCCCGTGTCCTCTTCCAGGTGGACGCGGCGGATCCGCACCTTACGCGTCGCCACCTCGACGTGGCCGCTGACGCTCATCGGCAGGTCGTACTGGCTGATCTGGTAGCCCTTCGGCAGGTCGGGATACATGTAGTTCTTGCGGTCGAACTTGGTGTGACGGGGGATCTCGCAATTGAGCGCGAGGGCGGTCTTCAGGCACGCCTCGACCGCTGCCTTGTTGGCGACCGGCAGGGTGCCGGGCAGGCCGAGGCAGATCTCACATACGTAGGTGTTCGGCGGGGCGTTGAGCGGCGCCACGGCGCAGCCGCAGAACATCTTGGTCCGCGTTTTCGGCTGGACATGCACCTCCATGCCGATTACGACCTCCCACGGGCTAGACAACGGACGCGACCTCCGCCCGGATCTCGCTCGCCTCTTCGTAGGAGCGCGCCACGCGAAGCACGACGCTCTCTCCCCACTGCGGCCCCAGGACCTGGAGTCCGACGGGCAGTCCATCCGATGTCCCGCAGGGAACGCTGATCCCGGGCAGACCCGCGAGGTTGCCACCAAGCGTCAGGACATCGCACAGGTACATGGAGAGGGGGTCCTGCGTCTTGGATCCAATGGGAAACGCGACAGTCGGCGACGTCGCGCTGACGATCGCGTCGCACTTCTTGAACGCTTCGTCAAAGTCACGCTTGATCAGCGTGCGCACCTTCTGCGCCTTGAGGTAGTACGCGTCGTAGTAGCCGCTCGACAGCGCGTAGGTGCCGAGCATCACGCGGCGCCGGACCTCTGTGCCAAACCCTTTGCGTCGCGTTTGCATGTATTCGTCAGTGATGTTCGGCGCGTCGACCTCGGCGAGGCCGTACCTGACTCCGTCGAACCGTGCCAGGTTCGACGAGCACTCGGCCGGCGCGATGATGTAGTAGGCGGCGAGACCGTAATCGGTGTGGGGCAGCGAGACGTCGACGATCTCCGCGCCCGCGTTGCGCAAGATGAACAGCGCCGCATCGAGAGCAGCCTTGACGCCAGGCTCGATTCCCTTGACGTCGTAGTACTCACGCGGGACCCCCAGGCGCATCCCCTTGACGGTGCCGCCCGAGCTGTTCAGCACCTCGAGGCCTGGGCGGTCGGACGATGTCGCGTCCAGCGGATCGAACCCCGCCATCAAGGAGAGCGTGATGGCTGCGTCGTCGACAGTCCGCGCAAATGGGCCGATCTGGTCGAGGCTCGACGCGAATGCGATCAGTCCGTAACGACTGACTCGACCGTAAGTGGGCTTCATGCCGACCACGCCGCAGAGGGCGGCAGGCTGGCGGATCGACCCGCCGGTGTCGCTGCCCAGCGCGATCATCGCCTCCCCGGCGGCGACCGCAGCCGCGCTTCCTCCCGAGCTTCCGCCTGGCACGCGGTCCAGGTCCCATGGATTCCGCGTCGGGAAGTACCCGGAGTTCTCGGTCGAGCTGCCCATCGCGAACTCGTCGCAGTTGGTCACACCCAGCATCACGGCGCCGGCCTCGAAAAGCCGCGCCACCGCGGTCGCGGTGTACGGCGGTTTGAAACCACGCAGGATCTGCGAGCCCGCCGTGGTCTCGACGCCACGCACGCAGAGCACGTCCTTGACCGCCATCGGTATGCCGGCCAGCGGAGGCGCCTCGCCCTGCCCGATCTTCCGATCGGCCTCGTCGGCCTGGCTCTCCCAGAGCTCTGGTGTGAAGCGCAGGTACGCCTTCACGTGCGGGTCGAGGCGCTCGATCCGCTCGACGTGCGCGGTCACGAGCTCGGCCGAGGAGATCGACCCGAGACGCAGCAGCCTGGCGGCGTCTTTGATCGTCAGCTCGGTGAGATCGTCGATCACGCCTCCTCCTGGATCGCGGGCACTCGGAAGAAACCGTCGACCTTCGCGGGCGCATTGGCGAGCGCCTCTTCCTGGGTCAGGCCGGGACGCGGCTCGTCCTCGCGCAGGCGGCTCGCGATCTCGACCACCTGGGCGGTCGGTGGAATCTCCTCCGTATCGACTTGCTGCAGGCGGTCGATGTGCTCGAGGATGCCGCTCAGCTGCTCGGCATAGAAGTCTTCGTCACCGGGCTCGAGACCCAATCGCGCGAGCATCGCGACATGGCGCACCTCATCTCTGGAAAGCGGCATGAGGTCTAGTGTGTCAGCTTAGGTTTTCGGTCTGTCGCGGCTCGAGAGCAGCCCGATCACCGTCGCGATGCCGGCCCACGAGCTCACGACCGTGAGGATCATGAGCACCGACGCGAACCACGCCGCCGAGGTACTCCACCGCGTCCGCTGAAAAAGTCCACCCGCGGCAACGAGGCCTGCGATCGCGCTCGCGAACGATGCTCCCCCGATGATGTCAAGCGCCACGCGCGTCCGGCCGACCGCCGAGGGCTCGGCCTTGAAGCTGAGGACGAAAATGGCCCAGAACACGAGCAGCACGGCCCCGGCGACCAGCGTGGAGCCGGCCCAGCGCGGGCCAGTCATTTGGGAAGCAGGGCTTTGAACTGTGCCTCGTCCAGGACGTTCAGCTTCAGCTTCTGGGCCTTCTCCAGCTTCGACCCGGCGCCGGGTCCCGCCACGACGTAATCCGTCTTCGCGCTCACGCTTCCGGCCGCCTTGCCGCCGAGCTTGCGGACCAGCGCCTCAGCGTCAGTCCGGCTGATCGTTTCGAGCGTCCCGGTGAACACGAACGTCTTGCCGCTGAAGGGACCGTCACCAACAGGCTCGACGCCTCGAGGCTCGATACCAACGGCCAGGAGCTTCTCCACCAGCTCACCGCCTGGGCCCTGGAAGTACATGCGGACCTCGCGCGCCATGTTCGGGCCCACGCCATCGACGCGCTTGAGGTCTTCCTCGGTTGCGTCGCGCACTTCCTCGATGCTTGCGAAATCGCTCGCGAGCAGGTCGGCCGTCGCCCAACCAACCTGCGGGATGCCAAGCGCGTACACGAAACGTCCGAGCTCCGGACGGTTGCTCGCGGCGATGCGTTCGACGAGGTTTTGCGCGGACTTGTCGGCGAAACCGTCGAGCTCGACCAGCTGCTCCCTGCTCAGTCGGTATAGATCGCTCGGGTCTTCGACCATGCGTCGATCGATGAGCTGGGTGAGCGTTGCGTGGCCAAGGCCCTCGATGTCCATCGCGGCGGCGAAATGCCGCAGGCGCTCGAGCCGCTGGGCGCCGCAAAACGGGTTTATGCATCGGTGTGCGATGTACGGCTCCTCACGAACGACCTCGCCCCCGCACACCGGGCATTTGGAAGGCATCTTCCAGCCGGGCTTGGGATCCTTGACGCTGACGATCTCGGGAATGACGTCTCCTGCGCGGTGGATCACGACCCGCGCGCCGACGTACACGCCTTTCTCGTTGACCTGCGCCTCGTTGTGCATCGTCACGTTGCGGATCGTCACGCCGCCCACCACGACCGGCTTCACATGCGCGACTGGGGTCAGGACGCCAGTTCGCCCGACGTAGCAGGCGATCTCCTCCACCTCGGTCTCGGCCTGCTCTGGCGCGTACTTGAAGGCGATCGCCCAGCGAGGCGAACGCGCGACGAAGCCCAGCTCCAGCTGCTGCGCGAAACCGTCGACCTTAACGACCATCCCGTCGATCTCGTATTCGAGCTCGTGGCGGCGTCGCTGCCACTCGGCGTGGTACTCGATGACCTCGTCGATGGAGTGCAGGCGCCGGCGGTTCTTGTTGACCCGAAAGCCCATCGCCGCGAGCGCGTTGAGAACGTCCCATTGCGACCTGGCCGGGCCGGCCGGGTCGAGCGTGTACATGAACGTCTGCAGGTTCCGGCTCGCGGTGACGTTTGGATCGATCTGCCTGACGCTGCCCGCGGCCGTGTTGCGGGGGTTGACGAAGCGTGGCTTGCCCGCGGCCTCCATCTCGCGGTTCAGCTTTTCGAAGCCGGCGATCGGAAAGTACACCTCGCCGCGCACCTCGAACAGGTCCGGCAGACCCTTGGCAGGGGTCACCGCGAGGGGCACGCTTCTTATCGTCCGCAGGTTGGCGGTGACGTCCTCGCCGATGGTGCCGTCGCCGCGCGTGGCGGCCCGCTGCAAGCGTCCTTTGGCGTACGTCAGGCTGATCGCCAGGCCGTCGATCTTCAGCTCGGCGCAGTAGATGACCTTGTCGCCGACCGCGGCGCGCACTCGCTTGTCGAAGCCGCGGATCTCCGATTCGTCGAAGGCGTTCTGCAGGCTCAGCATGGGCGAGCGGTGGCGAACCTTGGCGAACTGATCGGACGCCTCGCCGCCGACGCGCTGCGTCGGCGAGTCGGGCGTCAGGAGGTCAGGTCGGTCCTCCTCGATCTGGCGCAGCTCTTTGAAGATCGCGTCGTACTCGGCGTCCGAAACCTCAGGCTGGTCGAGGACGTAGTAAGCGTGTTCGTGGCGGCGGATCACGTCGCGCAGCTCCTCGACCCTCACCGCCGGGTCGACCGCGCTCTTCTTTCGCTTCGTCACTTGGTCAGCGGCGCGAGCATGCCGCTCAGGATCTTCAAACCCACCTTGTCGAACTTGATCACCAGCTCCTCGTCGGTACGTGTCAGCGTGCTCTTGACCACCGTGCCGGAGCCGAATGCCGGGTGCGTGACCCGATCGCCGGTCGCAAACCTCTGCACGGGTGGAGGTGCGGGCGCCGACTCCACCTGGCGCTCGATGTACCGCTCCTTATACCCCTGGCGCGGCGGGGCGACGGGCGCGCTGCCCCGCGGCGTCCCAAGAAGCGACTGCGGGATATCGGTGAGAAAGCGACTCGGAAACGCAGGCTGGGAGCGGCCGTACAGGTGGCGGCGGAAGGCGCAGCTCAAGTAGAGCCGGTCCTTCGCGCGCGTCATTCCTACATATGCAAGGCGGCGTTCCTCTGCCATCTCGGTCGCCGCGCCCACCAGCGACGGGTTTTCCTCACGCTCGTCCAGGGCGCGCTGGTGGGGCAGCAGACCCTCTTCCAGGCCGACCATGAACACGACGGGGAACTCGAGGCCCTTGACCATGTGCAGCGTGATCAGGGTGACCCCTTCGCCGTTCTCGTCGTACGCGTCGACGTCGGAGACCAGCGCCACCTCGGCGAGAAAATCCTCGAGCCCTTGCGCCGGGTCGCGATCGTCGAAGCTCTCGGCCAGGCCGCGCAGCTCGTTCAGGTTTTCGATGCGCGCCTCGCCCTGCGGGGTTCCGTCGAGGTAGTACCGCCGCAAATCCATGACCTCGACCACATGGTCGACCAGCTCGCTTGGGCGGAGCACGCCCATCGTCGCGCGCAGCGATTCGATCTGCGCTCTGAATCCTTGCAGGGGACCGACGGCGGTCTTTGGCACGCCCGGCACGGGACCAGGGCTGGACAGAATCGCCAAGATGTCGGCTTCACCGTCGCGGGCAAAGGAGTTGATGGCGTCGACGGTGACGTTGCCGATCTTGCGAGGGGGCACCGAGACGATGCGCGAAAACGAAAGAGCGTCGCGCGGGTTGAAACAAAAGCGCAAATACGCGACCAGGTCCTTGACCTCGCGCCGCTCCCAGAAGCGGACGCCACCCACAAGTCGATACGGGATACGGCGGCGCGCCAGCACATCCTCGAATGCGCGGGACTGCGCGTTGGTCCGGTACAGCACCGCGAAGTCGGAGTAGCCCCGCTGCTCGGTCTTGCGCAGGCGCTCGATCTCGTCCGCGACGAACTCGGCCTCCTCCACCTCGTTGTAGGCCTGAGTCGCGACCACCTTCTCGCCACCCGCGCGATCGGTCCACAACCGTTTCTCGGCGCGCTCGGGGTTGTTGCGGATGACGCTGTACGCCGCGTCGAGGATGGCCTGGCTCGATCGGTAGTTCTGCTCGAGATGCACGACGTGCGCATCTGGATAGTCCTTCTTGAAATCGAGGATGTTGCGGATGTCCGCACCGCGAAAGCGATAGATCGACTGATCGTCGTCGCCGACCACCGCGACGTTGCGGTGCTCCGAGGCGAGGAGGTTCACGAGCATGTACTGGGCCCGGTTCGTGTCCTGGTACTCGTCGACCAGTACGTGGCGGAACCGGTCGCGCCACTTCTCGAGCGCCTCGGCGTCGGTGCTGTAGAGCTCGACGAGCTTCATGATCAAGTCGTCGAAATCGAGCCCGCCGGACCGCCTGAGCACCTCCTGGTAGGACTCGTAGACCCGGCGAAGGATCTCGTCCTGGTAGCTGCGGTTGGGGATGTCTTCGGGCCGCTTCAGCTCGCTCTTGGCCTGCGAGATGCCGTGGCTCAGCGACCCGATCGGGTAGCGCTTCGGGTCGAGGCGGAGCTCGTCGAGGACCCGCTTCAGGGCCGCCCGCGTGTCGTCATCGTCGAAGATGACAAAGCTCGGCACGATGCCGATGCGCTGGGCCTCGCGGCGCAGGATCTTGACCGCCGTCGAGTGGAAGGTGCCAACCCACATCTTCTGGGCCGGCTCGCCGACCAATGCCTCAACCCGGCTCCGCCTCTCGCGCGCCGCCCTGTTGGTGCAGGTGACCGCCAGCAGCCGATCCGGCCAGACGCGGCGCGACGCTATCAGGTAACCGATGCGGGCCGTCAGCACGCGCGTCTTGCCGCTTCCCGCTCCGGCGAAGATCAAAAGCGGTCCGTCGCCGTGTGTCACAGCCTCCTGCTGGGGCGGATTCAGGCGCGCGAGCAAGGCGTCGATTTCTGCCTGGGAAGACTCCAAAACCACGGGGAATCGAGTTTACCCACGGGCCGGTGCCGGCAATCCGGGCCGCCTTCTCCTCTGTGCCTTAGATAGAGGGAAAAACCGACATGCACCGTTATGCTCGTCGTGCCCTTGTCGCGCGAAGTTGATCTCGGTATCCGTGACCACCTGCTCTACGAGCTGGCACGCGATCTCAGCTCATCACTGGAGTTGAACGTTGTGCTCCGCAAGGTGATGGACCGGGTGATCACGTTGATGAAGGCGTCACGCGGTTTCATCGTCCTGGTCGATCCACGCGACGGCAGCCTGTCGGTCCAGGAGTCGAGCGGCGAAGCGGACCCGGAAAAGACGCGTCAGTTCCTCGGGTCCCGGACCGTGATCGAACACGTCGTGCGGTCGGGGCAGGCGGTCGTGTCGACTGACGCAAGCCTGGACGACAGGTTCAAAGGTCAGCAGTCGGTGATCATGCAGAACCTGCGCTCGATCATCGCCGTGCCCCTGATGACCAAGGGCAAGGTGATCGGCGCGGTCTACGTCGACAGCCCGTTTCGCGCCGCGATCTTCGAGGAGAAGGACAAGGAGTTCCTGCAGGCAATCTCCGACCTGGCGGCGATCGCGATCGACAATGCGCGCCAGTACGAGCACTCGGAGTTCCTGCGCCATCTGTTCGAGGCGCACGTCAACAAGCAGGTCACCGACTACGTGCTGGCCCGCTCCGAGCGAACGATCAGGTTCCTCGAGGGCGAGCGCCGCATGGTCACGATCCTGAACTCGGACATCGCGGGCTTCTCGACGCTTTCGCAGCGCATGGACCCCCAGGAGCTCGTGCGCTTCCTCAACGAGTACTTCGAGAGGATGATCCACGTCGTCCTGACCCACGGTGGCAACATCGACAAGTTCCAGGGCGATGGGATGCTCGTCGTGTTCGGCGCTCCGAATCCAATGGACGACCACGCGCAGCAAGCCCTCAAGGCGGCGCATGCGATGGTGCGGGAGATCGAGCGGTTCAATCGGGACCTGGTCGACGCCAGCCTGCCGGCGATCTCGGTCGGCATCGGCCTGGACACGGGCGAGGTCATCGCGGGACATGTCGGCTCGCGCGACCGCATGGAGTTCACCCTTATCGGAGTGCCCGTCAACAACAGCGCGTACCTATCGAAGGTTCGGCCGGCGCGGGTGCTGATGTCGGAGTCGACCCGAGCCTACATGCCCGGTGAGTTCACCGTCGCCTCGTTCCAGCCGATGGTGCTGAAAGGCGCAGAGCGGCCGCAGCCGATCTACCAGCTGGAGATCTCAGTCCTAGGGGACTGACTCCTCCCCATTCTCGGGGAGGTGGCGGCGAAGCCGATCGGCCGATGAAGAATGCCTGCCGAGGGCAGCTTGTGGAAAGCTCTTCAGGTAAGTCCCAACCGTATACCGGAATGGGAGCAGGCCCATCGGCGAAGCCGATCGGCCGATGAGGGAAAACCATCGGGGTTTTCCCTCATAGCCTTTATCCCCGGCACTCCCAGCGACCCGATCCGTAGTGGGAGTACAGCCAGGCGGCCGCGAATGAGTTCGCGCGTGGGTCAAAAGGCGACTGGCTGGCGTATGGCGTCCCCGACCACGTGCTCGGCAAGAACTGGAACAGCCCTGACGCCCCGCTGGATGAGTTGACCGAGTTCGGGTGGTAGCGCGACTCGCACCAGGCGATGTTCATCGCCCACTGCACGGCACCGGGCCCCAGCGGGCTGAACGCGTCCACGATGTCCTTTGCGATCTCGGGCGGCGGAGCGGGATGATTGTTCCGCGCCGCGATCGCCTCGGCTTGCGCTTGCGCCGCGGCCTCCGCCGCTTGCTTGGCCTGGTACTCGGCGAGGCCCTGCTTGAGCTCCTGGGACCACGACTGGACCTGCGCCATCTGCGCCGCCTGGACGCGCTGGGCGTGTGCCTGCTGCAAAGCGGAGCTGCGGTCGAACGCGGTGAGCTGCGATACGGCCACCGTGACCGACTGCTGGGCCGGCGGCGCCAGGCGTGGCAGGACCACCGTCACGAGTATCACCACCCACACGAGGACCGCACGGAATAGCGGCAGCAAACCCCTTCTTTCGCTCCTTCCTTGGACTCGCCCACCCCGGGCGGTGTCAGGCCTGAGCTAGGAGCGACGGCGTGGAGAGGACGTGCTCAGGAACTGAGAGGGTGCCACCTTACCACACGATCGGCGACGTTCAGTTGCCGTACGCCGGGGTACCGAGACGATGCGGGAGCCGCGACGCCGGTCGTCAGAACAGGTGGGTCAGCTGATTCCGTAGCAGCTTGCGGCCGGGCGGCTCCGAATACACCGGCATCAATGCCGTCATCCTCTCGAACGCCTGCTCGGTGAGCTCGGCGGGATCCTGACCCGCGGCGGGCAGGGCCTCCCCGATCACGACCTTGATCCGCTTGCGCAGCCACAGGTCCTTGGTCCCCGACAGCGCAACCGGTACGACCGGGACGCCCGCCTTGATCGCGAAATGCGCAAAGCCCTTATGAAATGGCAGCAGCTCGCCTTCTTGCGGACCGTAGTTGGCCTCCGGAAAGATCGCCACGGAGCCGCCGGCCTCCAGGCAGCGATCGACGTGGCGAAACAGGGTTCGATCGCCGTGTCGCTCCCGCACCACCGGCACATAACCGCCCGTGGTCCTGACCAGCCACCACTGGAACTTGCGGGTGACGAGAACGGTCGGATCGGCGAGGAAGTGGAGCCGCGGTTCGATCGGCATCAGATAGAGGAGCGCGAACTCGTCCAGCCAGTTCAGGTGGTTGGCGATGACGACGTAGTTGCCGGGCCGCGGGATGTTCGCGCGCCCGTGGACGTCGAAGCGAAAGCAGAGGCGGAGGAGCGGGATCGCGAGGAGCCGCACCAGCCGGTACGGCACGTTGGCCCGTCGTCCTACGGGGAGGAGATCCGCCGCGGGCAGGGCTTCGCTCGCTGTGGCCAACCTGCCGCGCAGTCTAGATCCCTAGAGGCCACCACTCCAGGAATCGGTTGTACATCCCGATCGAGCCCTTGACCGCGTAGACGGCGCCGCGCAGGTTGGCCGCGTCGAGTGCCGAAACCTTGCCTGTGTTGACGTACGCCTGCAGCTCGTTGAGGAATGCGTTCAGCTGGTTGTTGCTCGTCTTCATGTCGCCACGCGAGGCTGAAGCGGCCGCCGCGTTCAGCTTTACGGTCAGGCTGTTCTTCTGTCCCGCGTTGAGCGACGGCAGGTTTTGCACGTAGCCCGCGATCGCGTTGAGCGCCTGGGCGGTGCTCAGGACGGCGACCCTGGTGCTTGCCGTGCCAACTCCGCCGTCGTCGTCCGTCACGGTCAGCGTGACCGTGTAATTGCCGGCGGAGGCGTAAGCGTGCCCGGTCGACAAACTGGCCGAGCCGCCCGGCCCGTAGTTGGCGGTGGCGGTCGAGCCGTCACCAAAGTTCCAGGTGACCGTGTGGGAGTCGAGCACGCCGGCGTCGGTAAAGCTGCTTGTGAAGGTAAGTGACTCCTGGGAGGCGATCACCAGCGGCGCGGACTGCGTGACGCTGATGCTCGCGGCCTTCGGCGCCACGTTGGTTCCAATCATGGTCTGCGAGTCGGTCCCCACCATGCCGCCGTCATCGGTCGCCGTGAACGTGACGATGAAAGTGCCCTCGTCGTTTGGCGTGAAGCTGAACGAAGCACCAGAGCCGGTTGCATATGCCCTGCCGTCCTTGGTCACGTTCCACCCGTAGATCGGTGAGGATCCGCGCCGCCGGCGCTACGGCTGTCGTTGTCAGGCTGAATGACGCCGAGGTGGAGTTGCCCTGGCCGTCGCTTGCGGTGATCGTCACGGTCTGGCTGGGCGCCTCGTCCGAGGCGGGAGCGGTCCACGACCAGGTGCCCGTGCTCGTCCCCGTCCTGGTCACGGTGCCTGAAGAGGCGGCAAGCGCGACCGTATCGCCGTCGGGATCGGCAAAGGTTCCCGTGTTGGTCGGAGCCGAACCCTCGGCGACGCTGACCGCGGCGTTGTCGGCCCCGATCGCCGGCGCCCGGTTGACGTTCGTGGTCACCCACGTCTTGAAGGCGAAGTCCTGTCCCCACGAGGGGCCTGTGAACCATGCGCAGCCGCTGCACGAGACGTACAGCTGGCCCGCCGGGTAGGCGTCGAAGACCGAGCTGTTGTGCCACGTGAACCCGCCGGCCACGCGCGTAACGACGATCGCGTACTGAGTGCCGGCGGTGATCGAAACGGCCGGGTTGAAGTAGAAGTCGTGGAACTGCCGGCAACAGACGAGAGAGCCGGTGAAGTTCGATGTCCCAAGGATCGTTCCGCTCGGTGTGCCCGTGGCGGTAACCGTGCGGATCGTGACGCTGATGTTGGTGAAGTCCGAGTCCGATGCCAAAGACACGCGGTCGAGGCCTCCCGTCGCGCCGGCGGTGAAGGTCTGGGCCAGCAGCGCTATCTGGCGCTGCAGGCTGATGATCAGGACCTGGGACTGGTCAAGGGTGTCTGCGGTCGCGTGGACGGGCGCCGCCGGAGACAGAGCGAGGGCCGCGGCGAACACCGCTGCCAGCGAGCCCCGACTGACAAATCTGCGAAACGAAATCTTCACTTGACCGGGTTGACGAAGGTGAAAGCGATTCCCTGCGCATCACGCGTTCGCTGACGAACCGACCGGCTGCGGACGGATTTCGGCGTGCGCGGGGACGGGAGTTTCGAGCCTCCAAAGCACCCAGCCCAAGCCGACGACCCAGACGCTGTAGGCGGCGGCGGCGAGCAAGCCGGCGACCCTCCGCAGCTCAGGCAGGTCGGCCCAAGTTGTGATCGCTATGGATAGCAAAGCCATGCCGGTAAGGACCCCGAGCGAGTCGACGATTGGACCAAATGGGCGGGCACCGAAACCATTCGCCGAGCCGACGACAAACCAGATGCCGATCAGCGCGAGGGGCCACGACGACCAGCCGGTGTAAGACGCTCCGCCGAGCACGCCGGAGACCGCGAAAGCCTGGATCACCACAAGCCAGAGCACGCCGACCACGCCCCAGAACCCGATGAACAGTCCCCAAGCGGGATGCTCCATGGGATGCGACGAAAGTCCGATCGCGACCGCCAGCAGCAAGACAGACCAGGCCAGCAAGAACCAGTCACGCGCCGCTGCCGCCCCCGTCACCTGCGCGCCGACCGACGCCAGAAGAGCCACCACGGATAGATAGGAAAGGACGGTCGACCATCGAACCTGATGGCGGGTCGCGACGCAGTAGAGCAGGGCCACCGGAACGAGGAGCACGATCATCAGCACGGCGACCCACCACGCCCAGCCGGCAAGGGAGTGCAGGTACAGCGTCAATATGGCGACGGCCGAGAGGTAGAGGAACAAAACGGTCCAGCGCACGTCAGCGCCGAGGGTATCGCATGTGTTTCATTCGCAGCGCAGGCCGGCCATGGTTGCGCAAGTTTCGGCGCGCGATTCCAGACTTTTGGCGCCAACCGAGCCTATGCCCGCCTTGGGATAGGCTCGTCATGCGCCAAACGTGTTGAATCCGTTGTCCGAAAAGATGCCGGCGCAGGGATTCGAACCCTGGACCATCGGTTTAAAAGACCGCTGCTCTAACCAAGCTGAGCTACGCCGGCGCAGATACGAATTTAGGCTTTCGGCGGCTCAAGGCGCATCTTGGCGACGCTTTCTACAGACGAATTACGCACCGCTGGCGCCAAAAATACGCAACAGCTCAATCGATAGGGACCGTTGGTCCCAAAGGTGCGGAATCGGCAAGCACCAGGGCGATCCTCCGCTGTAGCCTTCCCCCCGGTGAAGGCCTGGGTCGTCCGGCAGCTCGGCGGGCCGGACACGATTCGCTTTGAAGAGTTCACGGAAGGCGAACCGGCTGCCGGGATGGTGCGCATCAGGCTGCGCGCCTCCGCGATCAACTACTTCGACTCCCTCATGATCGCGGGGCAGTACCAGACCAAGCCTGACCTTCCCTTCGTCCCCGGCTCGGAAGTAAGCGGTGTTGTGCTCAGCGCGCCGACTGGGTCGGGTTTTCAACCCGGCGATCGCGTGATGGCCCTCGTGGATAACGAAGGCCTCACCCGGGGCGGCTACGGGGAAGTCGCCGACGCGGCGCCGGGATCCGTCGCGCCGATGCCGGCCAAGATGGGCTTCGACGAGGCAGCCGCCTTCACGCTCATCTTCCAGACAGGGTGGTTCGGCCTTCACCGTCGGGCCAACCTGAAGGCCGGCGAAACGCTTCTTGTGCACGCCGCCGCAGGCGGCGTCGGCAGTGCCGCGATCCAGCTGGGCAAGGCCGCGGGCGCCACCGTGATCGCGACCGCGGGCTCGGACGAGAAGGTCGAAGTGTGCCGCAGGCTGGGGGCAGATCACGCGATCAACTACAAGACACAAGACTTCGTGGAAGAGGTCAAGAAAATTACGGGCGGCCGTGGCGCCGATGTCGTGTACGACCCTGTCGGCGGGGACGTTTACGACCGATCCACGAAGTGCATCGCCTTCGAGGGCCGCATCGTGATCGTCGGCTTCACCTCCGGCCGGATCCCGCAAGCAGCCGCCAACCACGTGCTGGTCAAGAACTATTCGGTGGTAGGACTCCACTGGGGTCTGTACTCGAAACGGGCACCCGAGCTCATTCCGTTCGCCGCGACAGCGCTGCTCGACCTTTATGAAGCGGGCAAGATCAAGCCTTATATCTCCACCCGGCTGCCCCTCAGCGAGGCGCCTCGCGCGCTCACATCTGTGGCCGAGGGCAAGAGCACGGGCAAGGTGATCCTCACTGTCTGACCTACCTGAACAGCCTGAACCGCCTGAAACGCCTGCGCCGAGTGAGCCGGCCGAGCCGGCCGAGCCGGCAGCGCCGTCGGAGCCGTCAGCGCCACCACCCCGCGCCCCGTCTCGACTTCGCCATTACCTTCCTGCGAGCGCGGGGATCGCGATTGCGCTGATCGGCCTGCTCCTCGTGCTCACGGTGGGCCTCCCCGGCAGCAGGGCACCAATCGCTGAGCAGCTGGCGGCCGACCAGACGCTCAGCTTCCCGATCGCGCAAGACCTTTCCGACTTCGACCCCGCCCTGATCTCGAGCGCCGCGGACGTCGACATCCTCCGCAACGTGTTCTCCGGCCTGTACAAGTTCGACAAGCAGCTGCGCGAGTTGCCCGACCTCGCGACCGCCCAGCCTGCCGTCTCGGCCGACGGCCTGACCTACACCTTTCATATCCGGCCCGACGGACGGTTCTCCAACGGAGACCCGATCACGTCGTCCGACTTCATCTACAGCTGGAACCGGGCCGCGGCGAAGCAAGGGGATTACGCCGGGCTCTTCTCCTTGATCGCGGGCTACCAGGACGTTGCCTCCGGCCGGTCCGCACAGATGAGCGGGCTGACCAAAACCGACGACCTGACCTTCACGGCCGCGCTGAGCAAGCGGGCAAGTCACTTCTTCAACCTGCTCGGCCTGTGGCCGTTCTGGGTCGTGGACCAGAAGGTCATCGCCGCCGCGGGCGAGGACGCCTGGTTCACCAAGCCCGCAACGCTCGTCGGCAGCGGGCCCTTTCGCATGACGGCGAGAACGCCGGCGCAGACCATGGATTTCGAGCCCGTGGCCGGCTGGTACGGAGGCAAGACCGGAGCGCTGACCCACGTGCACGTCGAGGTGATGGCCGACACCTCGGCCCAGGTCACGCAGTACGAGGCGGGCGTGTTCAGCCTGGTTGGTTTTGGCCGCCAGGGCTTACCGCCTGCGGCGGCTACGCGCTACACGACAGACCCGAAGCTGAAGAGCCAGCTCGCGCTGGTCCCGGCGGGCACGACGTTCTGGGTGGGCTTCAACTTGAAATCAGGACCTTTCGCCGGCATCGACGAGGGACGCGCCGGACGCCACGCCTTCAGCATGGCGATCGATCGCAAGGCTCTGATCGACGCCATTTGCAACCAGAAGACGACTTGCGTGGAGGCAACAGGTGGCATCGTGAGCAGAGGACTGCAGGGCTACCTCGGCGATGGCGCCGATCACAACGTGAAGTTCGACGCTGCAGCCGCCAAAACCGAGTACCAGGCCTGGGATCCGACTGGCGCCAAGGTGAAAGGGCTCACCTATACCTACGACACCAATGCATTCAACCAGGCGGTGTGCGACAACCTCGCCGCGCAGTGGAAGAAGAACCTCGGCGTGACCGTCGGATGCGTCGAGATGGACCGCCGCACCTTCTTCTCGCAGCGGAGCGGCGCCTGTGCGTACCCGATCTTCCGCCAGAGCTGGGCCGCGGACTACGACCACCCACAGGACTGGTTCGATTACCTGTTCGTCAGCGGCGCAAGCTCGTCCGGGTCGTGCTACTCGAACCCAAGCCTCGACAAGCTTGCCGCCGCCGGAGACTCCGCGCCGCCTGGCGCCGGAATCGCGGACTACAGGACCGCGGGCTACCTGCTCATCAACGACTCAGTCTTCGCCGGCCTGCTCTATGGGGTGCAGCAGTACCTCGTGCATCCTTACGTCGCCGGCGCCGGCGGCAACGCGTTGTATGACAACTACTGGACGGGAATTCGCATCCTCAAGCACTAGAGGAACCTGCCTCTAGCTGATCGGCGCGGCGGTCCCCAGGACGGCGGGCTCCATGTCCGCGGCGAATGGCCCGTCGGGGTTGTCGATAAGCCACACGTGCAGCATTAGAGGGGTGGTCTTGTTGGTGCTTCCACGCGGGCACGAGCCGCTCTTTCCGTTGTTGCCGTCGAAGACGTCGGAGTGGACGAAAGCCACGGCCATGGCGGTCGTGTCGTCGAAGCAGATGTTGGAGTGCTGGTGCCAGACAGTCAGCGGCCCTCCGATCTGAGGGCCGTCCATCCCGCGGCGCGGCATGATGAACATCGCCCCGATCAGCTGCCTGCCCTGCTTCCCGTTGTAGTAGATGAGCGACTGGACGTGATTCGGATCCAGGACATCGGCGTCGACCATGTACCCCGGGTTGACGTAGTGCACGATCTGGAAATCGGGCGGCTCCATGGGTACATAGCCGACAGCGATGGCGGCCCTCAGGTCGGCGTATCTTCCGGCCGCGGCGCGAGTTTCCACGATCAGCCTGGTCGCCGCCTCCAGCTCCGCCGCCGTCGGCTGGCGGGTCGGCGCGACGCTGCTGTGCGCATGGGCAGGCTGGCCGGCGGTCGACCCGGACCGCTCGACGGAGGCCGCCCAGCCGGCGATGTCTCCCGAGACGACGATCATGGCAAGCGCGCCGGTCAGGATGCCCCGGCGAACCCACACGCCGTACGGCAGCGTCGTGTACGCGGCCCCAACCACGCCCAGCACGACCAGGCCGATACCGATGCCCAGCAGCACGTGGCCGGGGTTGCCGAGGGTGAACAGGCCTTCGCGGTGCGCCAGGCTCGGGTCCCGGGCGTGCAGGTAGGCGTCGAGCGCCAGGCCGCCGAGCAGGGCCGCGACCCCCAGCAGCCCCGCCGACAGAAAAGCCGCCGTCCTCCTCAATCCGCTCTCAATTCAACCACCCTGGAGTCTTATTTGTCGGCAGAACTTGACTTCCGTGAACCAAAGTTCAAAACTGAAGATGGAGTAGCGGGGCCATCAGGAGATGGCGAGGTCCGTCGCCGGCGCACTCTCGCCCCGGGCAACCGGGAAGAGGGCGATGGATGCGGGGAGGGCAAGCTATAGGTGCGCGCCTTCCTCGAGCCGTGTTTCGTAGGAGGTGGTATGACGCGACTCTCTTTCTTCCGTTCCCTCGCCGTTGCGTTGGGAGCAAGTTCCGTGGTCGCTGCCTGTGGAGGAGGCAATGCGCCCAGCGAGCAGCTGGCCGCCGACCAGACGCTCAGCTTCCCGATGGTCAACGAGTTTGCCGACCTTGATCCGGGGCACATGTCGGCGGCGCAGGACGTCGACGCCTTCCGCAACGTCTACTCCGGCCTGTACAAGTTCGACGACGTCAAGGCTGATGACTTCATCTTCAGCTGGAACCGGGCCGCCCGCATGCAGGGCGACTACGCGAGCGTCTTCGCGCCCGTCGCCGGCTACGACGACGTCGCCAACGGAAAGGCTCACGACATGACCGGCCTCAAAAAGATCGACGACTACAGCTTCTCGGCCACCCTCACCGATGTCGCGGCCTACTGGTACACCGAAGTCGCCCTCTGGACGGCCTGGGTGGTCGACCAGAAGGTGATCAAGGCTGCCGGGAAGGAAGACGACCAGAACTGGGCCAGCGATCCCGCGACCGCGGTCGGCACCGGGATGTTCAAGATGACGGCCCGGACGCCCAAGACGTCGACTGACTTCGCACCGGTTGCGAACTGGTGGGGCGGCTCGACAGGCGCCATCACCAAAGTTCACATCGAGATCATCGCCGACCAGAAGGCGCAGCTGACCAAGTACGAGTCGGGCGGCTACAGCCTGATCGGCTACGACAACCAGAACCTCACGCCTGAAGACGTCATCCGCTACAACTCCGACCCGCAGCTGAAGAAGCAGCTCAACCTGCAGCCTGCCGCCCGGACCACCTGGATCGGATTCAACATGTGCGAGGGCACAGGCAAGCCGTCGAAGAACTGCACGTTCGCCAGCCCGTTCGGCGGCGAAGCGGGCAAACTCGGCCGGGAGGCGTTCAGCCTCGCGGTCGACCGCGACCAGCTCGTCGATATCGCATGCTCCAAGGGAACCGCGTGCATCAAGGCCACCGGTGGCGTGATCACGAAGGGCCTGAAGGGCTACCTCGGCGACAACACCGACCCGTGGGCCGTTTTCGACAAGGCAAAGGCCCAGCAGCTTTACAAGCAGTGGGACCCGGACGGCTCGAAGGTCAAGAACCTGGTCTACACGCACAACACGAGCGCCTTCAACAAGGCGGTCTGCGAGAACCTCGCCTCCCAGTGGAAGGCGAACCTCAACGTGACGATGCAGTGCACCGCGCAGGACACGGCGTCGTTCTTCCACGCGCGAACCAAGTGCACGTTCCCGATCTTCCGGCACAGCTGGGGCGCGGACTACGACCACCCCCAGGACTGGTTCGACTTTCTGTTCGTAACCGACGCCGGGTCGGGTGGAGCGTGCTACTCGAACCCACAGATCGACCAGATGGAGAAGTCGGCCAACTCCAAGCCGCTCACCCAGTCTCTTGACACCTACAAGGCAATGAACAAGATCCTCGTTGACAACACGGTCACGGGCAACCTTGTTTACGGCATCCAGCAGTACCTGTCCCACGACTACGTCAAGGGCGTCGGCGGCAACCCGCTGTACGACAACTACTGGGTCGACGTAAAGATCCTTCAGCACTAGACCGGCAGATACCGACACAATTAGGGGGTCCGTCCGGGGATGGACCCCCTTCGTCAACACCTGAATAGGGAAGTGATAAGCGGATGAGAGGGACCCTCATCTACATCGGGCAGCGGCTGGTCCTCATCGCGATCACGACCGTCCTCGTCTCCTCGATCGTCTTCGTGCTCCTCCATCAGATCCCGGGCAACGCGTTCCTCAACGAGACCCGACAGAGCCCGCAGACGCTCGCGGCTGAGCTCCACCACTACGGCCTCGACCTGCCGCTGCAGCAGCAGTATTTGAACTGGGTGCAGGGCGTGCTTAGGGGCGACCTGGGCGAGTCACTCGTCAATCGGGGGGTGAAGATCACGCCTCTCCTGATCCGAGAGACGACGGTCAGCGCCACCGTGGGCTTCTTCGCCTTGCTGGTCACGGTCGGGCTGGGGCTCATCCTGGGCGTCATCGCCGCTCTCAGGCAGAACACGTGGGTGGACTACGCAGCGTCCAGCACGGCCGTCGTGGGCTACAGCATCCCCAGCTTCGTGATCGCGATCTTCGGGCTGCTCATTTTCGGCCACTACCTCTACATCTGGACGCAAGGCACGTTCTTCTACCAGCCAGGCTGGGGCAAGATCGAGCAGATTCCAGTGCCGGCTCTCGCCCTCGGCCTTCCGTACGCGAGCTATGTCGCGCGGCTCACTCGCGCCAGCATGCTGGAAACGATCCGGACCGACTACGTGCGGACCGCCTGGGCCAAAGGCTTGAAGGCCCGTGTGGTGGTCATGCGGCACGCCCTGAGGAACGCGCTGATTCCTGTGGTGACCATCCTTGGTCCGCTGGTGACCGGCATCATCACCGGCTCGGTCGTGATCGAGAACATCTTCGGCATCCCGGGCCTCGGCAAGGAGTTCATCACGAGCATCCTGGCGCGCGACTACAACATCGTGATCGGCGTCTTCACCTTCTATGCGGCGCTGGTCGGCCTTGCGAATCTGGCTGTGGACGTCATCTACCCGGTCCTGGACCCGAGGATTCGCTACTGATGGCCCAGGCGGCGCCGGTCATCCAGCCCGACCTCGAGCTCAGCTATGAGATGCCCGAGCAGGCCACACTTCTCTCCGACGCCTGGCGCAGGATTCGCCGGAACCGGCTCGCGCTGGTCGGCGGCGTCATCATCGCGATCCTCTTCATCACCGCCCTCATCTCGATCGTCTGGACGCCGTATCCGGTGTGGCTGCAGGCGGTAGGCCCGACCTACCAGCCGCCATCAGCGGGGCACCCGCTCGGACTCGACCAGGCCGGCCGCGACATCCTGAGCCGGATCATGGGCGGCGCGCTGATCACGATCGAGGTAGGCGTCGGCAGCGCCATCATCGTGAGCCTGATCGGCATCCCGCTCGGGCTGCTGGCGGGTTTTTATCGCGGGTCGGTCGACACCGCGATCTCGTTCTTCATCAACATCTGGTACGGGATCCCAGACCTGCTGGTGGCGCTGATCCTCGTGTTCGTGCTCTCCGACGCTCTGCACCTGATCCCACGCGGCGTCTTCGTCATCATCGTCGCGTTCTCGCTCACGCGCTGGATGGACGTCGCCAGACTGGTCAGGGGCCAGTCCCTGGCCCTGCGGGAACGCGAGTTTGTCGAGGCGGCGCGCATGTCCGGTGCGCGCGACTTCTCACTGCTGCTCCGCCATATCTTCCCGAACGCGCTCGGCCCGATCATCGTGCAGGCGACGTTCGCCATCCCGGCCGCGGTCCTCTTCGAGGCCTTTCTCAGCTTCCTTGGCCTCGGCCTCCCCTCGCCCACTCCCTCGTGGGGCGCGATGGCCGCCGACGGCTACCACGGGATGGACTTCGCGCCGCACATCGTGCTGGCGCCTACGATCGCCCTGTCCCTGACCCTGATGGCGTTCAACTGGGTGGGCGACGGCCTGCGTGACGCGTTCGACCCTCGGATGAGGCGCTAAAACCCCTGGCCTCTCTACTGCGTGTACAGGATCTACGGGTTCAGTTTCTCGTGCCCGGCGGCACGCTGAACGCCGTCGACGGCATCAGCTTCGACGTCGACCGCGGGGAGATCGTGGGGATCGTGGGCGAGTCCGGCTCCGGCAAGACGATGACGGCGCTTTCCCTCCTGCGGCTGATTCCGGAACCCGGGAAGATCACCAGTGGAAAGATCCTGTACGGCGAACAGGACGTCGTGCAGATGTCGGACGAGGAGATCAGGGAGTTTCGCGGCAACGAGGTCGCGATGATCTTCCAGGACCCGATGACCTCGTTGAACCCGGTGCTCCGTGTGGGTTTCCAGGTCGAAGAGGCGATGGCCGCCCACAACCGTTTCACCCGGCAGCAGGCACGCGACCGGGTCATCCCGATGCTGCAGCGCGTGCGCATCCCCGCCGCGAAGGACAGGGTGCGCGACTACCCTCATCAGTTCTCAGGCGGCATGCGGCAGCGCGCCATGATCGCGATGGGAGTGTCGAACGAGCCGTCGCTGCTCATCGCCGACGAGCCGACCACGGCTCTGGATGTCACGGTGCAGGCCTCGATCATCGAGCTCTTGCGCGACATCAGCCGCGAGCTGCGCGCGGCCGTGATCCTGATCACACACAACATGGCGCTGGTCGCAAGCCTGTGCAATCGCGTGATCGTCATGTACGCGGGCCGCATCGTCGAGGAGGGCCCGACGCGAGCGATCTTCAAGAACCCGCAGCACCCTTACACCTGGTCCCTGCTGCGGTCGATGCCGCGCGTGGACGAGACGACCCGGGAGCGGTTGATCTCGATCAAAGGCCTGCCGCCCGACCTGGGCAAGATGCCGCCGGGCTGCAAGTTCCATCCCCGCTGCAAGTTCCGAGTCGACCGCTGCCTCACCGAGGAGCCTCCGCTGGCCGAGGTCGATCCCGGGCAAGATGCCCGCTGTTGGGTGCTGATGAAGAACGTTCAGAACCCGGAAGCCATCGCTCAAACGTGAGCG
>VBEF01000013.1:0-8670 GCA_005881275.1 Chloroflexota bacterium | reverse complement strand
GTTGCGGCAAATCAACCCTGGGTCGGGTGATCGTCCGCCTGCAGCCGGCGACTTCAGGTCACGTGTTTTTCAAGAACACGGACCTCACCCAGATGCGCGGGGAGAAGCTGCGCCGCACCCGTCAGGAGATCCAGATGATCTTCCAGGACCCCTACGCGTCGTTGAACCCGCGCATGACGGTGGGGGACATCGTCTCCGAGCCCTTGCGCAACTTCGGAATCGCGCGGGGCCGCAAGGCGGAGCAAAAGGTTCAGGAGGTCATGCGGGTCGTCGGGCTCAACCCGAACTTCGTGAATCGCTATCCGCACGAGTTCTCCGGCGGCCAGCGGCAGCGCATCGGAATCGCCCGCGCCCTGGTGCTCGAGCCGACATTCATCGTCGCGGACGAGCCCGTTTCAGCGCTCGACGTCTCGATCCAGGCGCAGATCGTGAACCTGATGGAGGACCTGCAGGCGAAGTACCAGCTCACGTTCCTCTTCATCGCGCACGACCTCTCGGTGGTGCGGCACATCAGCGACCGGATCGCGGTGATGTACCTGGGCAAGATCGTCGAGATAGGCCCGAGCGACGCCATCCGCGACAGGCCCCTTCACCCCTACACCAAGGTGCTGGAGAGCTCGGTGCCCGTGCCCGACCCCGACATCGAGATGGCGCGCAAACCCATCCTGCTGAAGGGCGAGATCCCCTCGCCCGTGAACCCACCGTCGGCATGCCGCTTTCACACGCGCTGCCCGATCGCGCAGAAGATCTGCTCGGAGGTCGAGCCGCCGCTGGAGATGAAGGAGAGCGGGCACTTCGCCGCCTGCCACTTCGCGGGGCAGTTATGAGAGGAAACCCACACGGTTTCGGATTTTTTTGAGTAGCCACTTGGGGCAACGCTTGGCAGACCTGCAGGCATAGTCGCCGCCGGGGGGACCCCGGCCGCCAAAAGTAACGTCTGTTTAGTGTGCTGTCAGTTGGATCTGGTTCCAGTAGTAGTCGAACATGTTGTTCGAGCCGGCCCCGATCACGTACGGCTTGAACAAGAACGCGTCGACCGTGTAGAAGAGCGGGATGTAGACCACATCGTCGATCAGCTGCCGGCTTAACGCCTTGTAGTCGGGAATCGAAACGGTCAGCGGCTCGCTGTCGGCCTTGGCCAGCAAATCGTCGTACGCCTTGGTCCGGTATCCACTCGAACAGCTCATGTCAGGGCAGCCCGCAGCCTTGCCCCACAGGTTGTCGAACCAGTCCTGAGGATGGTTGTAGTCGGCGGCCCAACCATCGCGCGACAGCACATACGACCCCCTCAGCCGCTCGGTGATGAAGCGGGTGTGCGGGATGGTCTGCAGCTTGACCGTGACGCCGAGGTTGACGAGCCACTGCGACTGGAGGAACTTGGCCACCGGCTCGTTGAAAGGATTTTCCGGGTCGTAGGTGTAGACGAGGTCTTTGGTCTTGCCGCCGGTAGGATCCGCGGACTGCAACAGGCTCCTCGCCTTCACCGGATCGAAGGTCGCGAGGGGGTCCGAAATGTCGCCGAGGTAGCCGTGGAGTCCCTTGGGGATCACGCCACCTGTCGCGGCGATGCACGTGATCTCAGAGCAGACATCCTTGGCCAGCTTCGCTTTGTCCACCGACATCGCAAACGCGAGACGCATATCGTGCGACGCCTTGCCCTGGTCCAGAGTGAACGGCCCGCCGGCCACCCGCGACGCGTCCGCCACCACGTTGAAAGTGACGAAATAGGTTTTGTTCCGCGTCTCGAGCAGGAGCTGCCCCTTCTCGGAGGGTTTGGCCCGGATCCGAGCGAGATCGGCCGCGGCGGGGCTGTACGCGGCGTACCCGAAGATGTCGTAGGCGCCTTGCTCGTACTTGGCGAGCGCGGCTTGCGCATCACCCACGACCTCGACCCGAATCTTGCCGAGCGTGGGCTTCGGCCGTCCCCACCAGCTCGCGATCGCCGCGAACTCGAGCGACTCGTTCACCGCGCGCCCAGACATCTTGAAAGCGCCGGTGCCGACCAGCGTCTCCGGCTTGCTCCACCAGTTGTCGAAGTTGCCCTTGACGACCTTCTGGTCGACGATCATTCCGGCCACGGCGGGCTGCGCGATTGCGGACTCAAACCATCCGGCCGCGCCGAACAGCTTCACAACCACCGTGAAATCGTCCGGCGCGGTAAGACCCGACATCGTGACGGATGCATCGTTTTTCTCGAGCAGGGCCTCGAGCCCCGCGCCCGAAACCTGGTTCGCAGCGACATGGTCGTAACCCGTGATCGCGGAAAGATTCGTGGCATAAGGTCCCTGCATCGCGGCCGCGCGATTCCACGAATAGAGCACGTCCTTCGCGCTGAGCGCGTCACCGTTCGAAAAAGTCACGTCTTGGCGCAGCTTGAACGTGTAGGTGGCGCCATCGGTGGACATGGTGGGCATGCTCAGCGCGATGTCCGGAACCACGTTGAGGTTGCCGTCGAACTTCAGCAAGCCGTCGAACAGGTTCTGTGCAATCTCGGCTTCCGCCTCGCTGTCGATCATCGCCGGATCAAGCGTGCTGACGTCGTGCTGGATCGGAAAACGGAGCGTCTGATCGGTGGCGAGACTGGTTGGGCTGGCGGAACCCCCAGGTCCGTTCGAACACGAGATGAAGCTCAAGCACAGAAGCGCAGCAAACGCCGGTGATCCCTTGCTGCGTAGCATCTTCGGTTGATGAGCGTACCCGCCAGGGGTAGACGCCGCCAGGAAGGCGGCGAAAAGGTCACGGGGGCTACTCGCTTCACCGCCGACCTCGAGCTTGCCGGCCTGCTTCACGTGCAGCTAGTCGTCTCCCAGGCGCCGAGCGCGCGCATTCGCGGCATCGAGACCTCGGCCGCCCGCTCGGCGCCAGGCGTCATCGACGTGATCACCAGCCGCGAGCTCCCCGAAACGGACAGCGCGGGCCCCGACGTCCCTCTCGCCAAGGACCGCGTCTTCTACCTGGGCCAGCCGGTCGTGGCGATCGTGGCCCAAACCGAAGCGGCGGCGGCCGATGCCGCGGCCCTGGTCGAGATCGATTACGAAGAGACGTCTCCGGTTCTGGACGCGGCGGCGGCGATGGGCGACAGCTCACCGCTCGTGCTCGACCAGGCCGAAGAGGCGAGCGACGAAGACGCCTCGATTCACGGCGCGGCCGCCGCCGATGACCAAGCGCCCGCGGAGCGCCCGCGCAACGTCACGGGCGTGGCCAACCTCAAGCGCGGCGAAGTCGACGCGGACTTGAAGCGAGCCGACATCGTGGTGCGTCAGTCATACCGGTTTGCCGCCGCGCATCACTCGTTCCTCGAGCCTCACGTGGCCGTCGCGCGGCCCGAGCCCGACGGGGGGCTGACCATCTGGTCGCCCACGCAGGGGCCGTTCGTCGTGCGCGACGAGGTCGCAACGCTTCTCGACGTGCCGACGCACAAGGTGCGCGTGGTCCCAATGCCGGTGGGCGGCGGCTTCGGCGGCAAGGTCGAGCTCCTCGAGCCCCTACTGGCGCTGATCGCCGTTCGCGTGGGACGTCCCGTGCGCCTCTCCCTCACCCGCTCGCACGAGTTCGTCGTCGGCCACCCTGCCCCCGCGGCGCTTTTCGACATCGAGCTTGGCGCGCTGCGCGACGGCACGCTGCTTGCCCTTCGAGCTCGCTTTTCCTACGACAACGGCGCCAGCGCCGGCTGGCACGCGGGCCTGACAGCGAGCTTCCTGGCCGGCACCTACCGCATCCCGAGCTACGACCTCCACGGCCTCGAGGTGTCGACCAACAAGACGCCGACCGACGCATACCGGGCCCCGGGCGCGACCCAGGCGTTCTTCGCCCTCGAATCGGCGATCGACGAGGTGGCTGTCAAGCTCGGGGTTGACCCCATCGACCTGCGCCTCCGCAACGTTTCCCGCGAAGGCGATCCCACGCCAGACGGTCATCGCTGGCCGCGCGTCGCATCGGTCGAGGTGCTGGAGGAGGCACGCCGCCATCCTCTGTACACCGCGGCCCTCGGACCGGACGAAGCGGTCGGGGTCGCGCTCGGCTCCTGGGGCGGCGCGCGGACGCCTTCGGCCGCGGGTTGTCGGGTCGACCCGGACGGCATGGTCGCGGTGACGGTCGGCTCGCCCGACATCAGCGGCACCGCGACCGGGCTCGCGCTCATCGCGGCGCAGGCCTTCGGCGTGTCCCCCGACAAGGTCAGGGTCGAGGTCGCGGACACATCCAACGCGCCGTTCAGCGCAACGTCCAGCGGCAGCCAGGTGACCTACAGCGTCGGCGGCGCGGTGTACGAGGCCGCGCAGGAGGCCCGTCGGCAGCTGCTGGAAATCGCCACCGAGGAGCTCGAGGCCGCGCCCGAGGACCTCGACATCGTCGACGGCCGGGTCATCGTCAGGGGTGCTCCGTCGCGCGCAGTGGAGATCACCCGCCTGGTCGAGCTCAGCAGGGCCTTCATGGGCCGGCACAAGCCAATCCAGGCCACCGGCCGCTCGGCGGTCCAGGCGGCTTCACCGATGTTCACGGTGCACATCGCACGCGTTCGCCTCGACCGCGAGACCGGCGCCTACAGCCTCACGGGCTACGCGGCCGTCCAGGACGTGGGCCACGCCATCAACCCGCCGGAGGTCGTGGCCCAGATCCACGGCGGCGCGACGCAGGCGATCGGCCGGGCACTCGGCGAGCAGCTTGTCTACGACGGCGATGGCCAGCTGCGAACGGCCTCGTTCCTCGACTACGAGCTGCCCGCGGCGGACCAGATCCCGAACATCGATGTGCGCCTGGTCGAGGTTCCGTCGCCGGTCGGACCACTAGGCGCGAAAGGGGTCGGCGAGCCGCCGGCCATTCCCGGCACGGCCGCCGTCGCCAATGCAGTCTCGCGGGCCGCCGGCGTGCGCGTTCGCGAGGTGCCCATCGACCGCTGGCTTCTGACGGGGATCAGAGACGACGGGCGGTAGCCTTCGGGGCTACGTCGGGCGAACCCTCCCGGATTACTCGCCCATCCTGGTCTCGAACCGCGGACCACATGAGCCGAGGCCGGACGGGACCTTCCGGCGAGGCGCCGGTGGAGTCATCACAGGGCTCCTGACACTTGCCGAAGCTCTGTCTGCCGATTGGGTCGCCTGCGCCCGCAGCGGCCCAGAGCGCGAGCTCGCGTCGAAACATCCGCGCGGACTCACGGTGCCTCTCGCTCAGTCCACCGGCCGGCTGCATTACGCGACTCCCTCGAGCGAGCAGTACGAGATGCACTACTCGGTCATCTCCAACCCGGTGCTGTGGTTCATCCAGCACTACTTGTGGGATCTGGCCAACGAGCCTGTCATCGACGACCGGATTCACCAGGCTTGGTCTGACGGATACGTCGAGGTCAACAGGCAGATGGCCGCGAAAGTTGTCGAGCTTGCCCGCCGGGCCCGCAACCGGCCGCTAGTTCTCGTTCACGACTATCAGCTGTACCTCGTGCCTCGCTTCGTCAGGCAAGAGATGCAGGGCGCCGTAATCCAGTTCTTCCTGCACGTGCCGTGGGCGACGCCTCAGTACTGGAAGGTGCTGCCCAAGGAAATGCGCGACGCGATCCTCGAAGGATTGCTTGCTTGCGATATCGTCGGCTTTCAGTCCAGTCTCGACGTGCGTAACTTCCTGCTCACGTGCGAGGAAAATCTCGGCCTCCAGGTCGATGAGCGCGAACGTGCTGTGGTCGCCGGGGGCCGTATCGTCTACGCGCGCCACTATCCCATCTCAGTCGACGTTCCGATGACCATGCGGCTCGCGTCCTCGCGTGGAGTCAAACGGCAGGAAGAGGACCTCGCCCCCTGGAGGCCTGAGCACCTGATCGCGCGCATCGATCGCACGGATCCCTCAAAGAACATCGTGCGTGGCTTCATCGCGTACGAAAAGCTGCTGCGCTATCACCCGGAGCTGCGCGGCAAGGTTCAGTTCTGGGCCTTCCTGCAGCCTTCGCGTCAGGACGTCGCCGCGTACAGCCGGTACCTCCGGCACATAAGGCAGACCGCGGCGCGCTTGAACATCGAGTTCGGCACACAGGAATGGCTGCCGGTCCGGCTCGAGATTGGGGAGAGCGAACGCAAAGCGATGGCGATGCTCAAGCACTTCGACGTGCTGCTGGTCAATCCCGTCTACGACGGCTTGAATCTGGTAGCGAAAGAAGGCGCGCTCGTGAACCAGGTCGATGGCGTCGTCGTTCTGTCAGAGAACGCAGGCGCCCATGAAGAGCTGCGTGAGCACGTCCTTTCCATCAACCCGTTCGACGTTGAGGCCACCGCGGCCGCCATGCATGCCGGCCTGATGCTGGCGCTCGACGAGAGACGGCGCATGAACGAGGGGGCCCGTCATGTGGTGCGCACCAACGATATCGCGCGGTGGATCAGCAACCAGGTGCAGGACTTGCGCGAGCTCGTCGCGCCCGCGGCTGCCGTCAGCTCGACGCCTTAGCCCACTCCACGATTTCCTGCAGGACGGCCGTCGCTCCGGCAGGACCGGGGACCACGAGGTCGCAGCGGTCAAACAGGTTGGGCGGTGCCTCTGGCGACCACACGCCGATGCACATGTGCGGGATGTCGAGACTGCTTATGTACTCGAACATCGATCGATCGTTCTCGTCGTCGCCGAAGCAGACAACGCCGCCCGGATCTTCCCCAGGCAGCAGCGCTGCCAGCGCGCTCCCCTTCCCCGCCTTCGGCGCGTGGACCTCGATCACTTTGCGCCCAACAGCGGCTTCGAGACGCGCGCCGTCAAGCAGCGGCTGAAGGAGAGAAATCATCTGCTCACCGCTCAAGTCTGTGTTTCGAAAATGCACGGCGGTGCTCGCGGGCTTCACCTCGAGCCATGCGCCCGGAATGCGCTCGAGCAATCTGCTCACATCGGCGTTGAAGTGATCGAGGGCCTCTTTCTGCGCCTTGCGCGGTATGGCGAGGCCGCTGTCGCCGATCAAGCGCACGCCTGACATCGGGACGAGAGTCTCCAGCTGGGCGGGCGTGCGGCTGCTCAGCACGATCACGTCGGCAAGCAAGCGGACGAGCTGCTCCAGGGCCTCGAGCGCCTCAGGGCGGGCGCGGGCTGCGGCCGGGTCCTGAACCACCTCGGCCAGGGTTCCGTCAAAGTCGGTAACCAGGATTACCTCGCCTGGCTGTATCCGAGCGACAGGCGACTTCTGCCAGGCATATGTGATTTGGTCGGTTTCTTGAATCATCTCCCTCCAGGGCTACAAACGCGGCCGGTGCCGCTCGATCACCAATTTCAGTCGCGGGCTCGCTTGCAACGTGCCGAACGTTCCCCAACCTTTAACCAAACGTGAATCAACGAACATTTCCGCCACATTTTGTTCGCCGTGACGCAACAAGAGCGAGGCTTGCAGGATGACGGCCATTTGTTCGACAAGCCGGCGGGCTCGTGATTCGAACTCATTTGAATTGGCGAGGTCCCGCTTCAACTCGACGATCGCCTGGTCGAGCCGTTGGTCGGTGCCTTTTGCCAACTCCACCTCTCCAAAGTACGCCGTCACGGAATCTGGGTCGCGCTGCATTGCACGCAACACATCGAGCGCATTGACGTTGCCCGAGCCTTCCCAGATCGAATTGAGAGGCGCTTCGCGATACAGGCGGGGGAGGATCGACTCCTCCACATAGCCGTTACCGCCATGGCACTCGAGCGCTTCGGCGACAACCGCGATCGCCCGTTTGCAGGTCCAGAATTTCGCGATCGCGAGCCCGATGCGCCGAAAGCTCATCTCGGCGGGATCCGACGCGCGGTCGAAGGCGCCCGCGAGGCGCATCATCAATGTCGTCGTCGCCTCGGATTCCACAGCCAGGTCGGCCAGCACGTTGATCATCAACGGCTGTTCGCTGAGCAGCTTGCCGAATGCGCTTCGGTGCGCGGTGTGATGCGTCGCCTGCGCGACCGCCTGACGCATCAGCGACGCGGACCCGATGACGCAGTCCAGGCGCGTGTGGTTGACCATCTCGATGATCGTTCTGACTCCGTTGCCCTCTTCCCCGACCAGGGTGGCCCACGCACCGTCGAGGGTGATCTCCGATGACGCGTTGGACCGGTTGCCGAGCTTGTCCTTGAGACGATCGATGTGAAACCCGTTGCGCGTGCCGTCCGGCAGGACGCGAGGAAGCAAGAAACATGAATGGCCTCGCGGGGCCTGTGCAAGGACCAGGAATCCGTCGCACATGGGTGCGGAGCAGAACCACTTTTGGCCGAAGAGGCGATGCTCGCCATTCGTCCCGGTGGGCTCTGCACGCGTGGTGTTGGAACGGACATCGGAGCCGCCCTGCCGTTCGGTCATCGCCATGCCGAAGAGCACTCCCTTCTTTGACGTATGCGGTCGGAGTCCTGGGTCGTACTCGACGGTCGTCATGAGCGGCTCCCACTCCGCCGCGAGCGCTGGCGACTTGCGAAGCGCGGGGACGGCGGCGTAGGTCATGGAAACTGGACAGCCGTGGCCGCCCTCGACCTGCGACCAGATGTAGAAGGCGGCCGCGCGGGCGGCGTGCGCGCCGGCGCGCGGTTCGCGCCAGGGCAAAGCGTGCAGGCCATGGCCCACCGCCACCTTCATCAGCTCGTGCCATGCGGGATGAAACTCGACCTCGTCGAGGCGCTCGCCAAACCGATCGTGAGTGCGAAGCCGCGGCGGGTTGGCGTTGGCCTGGAAGCCCCAATCGATGGCCTCCT